>JAGOVS010000053.1 GCA_018060625.1 Bacteriovorax sp.
TATTCAAAAAAGCTTAAAAGAAAAATTTCAACTAGAGGCCCATGTTTGTATTTTGGGGCATATTCAGCGGGGAGGAAATCCACTTCCAACCGATCGCTTGATTGCCTCTCAGATGGGCCAGATGGCCATTAAGGCCCTGCTTGCCGATGAAAAGGCCACGGCGACTGTTTTCGTTCAAGGAAAAGTGACGCTCGCTCCGCTTAAAAATTGTTTGAGAAAAAAGAATGAGTTTGATTTAAGTGATGTTGAACTGTTGACGTCGCTTTCGATTTAAACATTCGTTCAAATATGTCGAAAGAAAACTTTATTGCTTATCAAGAATCATAAAATAAAAAAAGGGAGGAAAAATCCCCCCTCTTTTTATTTTAAGACACTTCAAAAAATAAACTATAAATTTTCTTTTAACCAAGTTGCCGCTTTGGTTTCCGTATTAGAAGCTTTTGGACCAACAGTTAACATTAATTCTGCACCCTTCATTTCTAACTTAAATTCATCTTCTGTTTTAGATGGAGTACAATTAAAAGATTTAATTTTTGCTGCTGATTTTTTATAAACAGCATCTTCACATACGTCAGAAAGAGAAGTCAAAGCAGCACCACACCACCCTGCTGGATTTAACCCTTCTTTTCTAAAGCTAGAAGTTAAGAAAGCATCAGCAAGCTTATGTTTTACATCAGTTCCACACTTAGCTTTTACCTTAGCAACATGCTCAAGCATTCCTTTGTTCCATTCTGCTTTATCTGCCTCATCTTTAGCACTTCCAGCAAAAGCACCATAAGAAACAAGTGATAGCATTAAAATTGCACATTTCATTTAAAACTCCTTCGTTTGATTTTTATTTATTAAAACATTATCTAAAAAAAAAACAATAAAAAAATTATTAAAAAACTACTGACAGATACCGACTTAAACACTCAACCATTTAATAAATTCATTTATGTATTTAAACTTATTAAAATCCTGATATTATGAAAGCATCTTTTTCCAAATCAATTTATCGAGGAGTATTCAAATGAATAGGATAAACTTTTTAATTTATTTTATAACAATCGTTTTTTCATTAGAAAGTTTTGCACTGGAACTAAATCCTTACGGAAAACATTTTAGTGGCCAAGGTCTAGAAATTGAAGTCGCCTTAGTAAAAGATAAAAACAAAGATGGACTTAATGATGCTCTTATTAAAATGACGGGGGCACCAGCTTATGACGCTCAAATTGATGGGAAAGTTTTTCTACATCAAGCCGTACATGCCGGAACCGGTGTCAATTTCAAAACGAGTGATGGCAAAGTTAGAATGGCAACACGAAAAGCTTGGGGCGAGTGGGATTTTTTTGAAGTTTATCTTAACAATAAAACTTTTAAAGTTTACCCCGACGATAAAAAATCAAAAGAAATTCAAGTTAATGAATTGCTTAAAAATTTAAATAAATAACAAGGAAATATAATTATGAAAAAAATTATCTTCATGCTTCTTTTTGTTTCTCAAATATCGTTTGCTTTAAGTTTCAAAGATGGGAAAGTAAAAATTGACAAAATTGAGGAATACGAAAGATGTCAAACAATGGATTACGCTGGGGACTTTTGCGACTCGGCTTTAAGGGACTGGGTAAATAATCATCCATCAGATTCCTTGAAAGCCGCAAAGCTTACGGGAAAGGCGATGAATCGTTACAATGCAATTTATTTTTTTGACCTGGCCTTTAAAAATAAGATTAAAGTTGATTGTAAGGATGAAGATCTCGTTCTCGCCATTGAATCAACGATGGGTCTTCCTGAAAATGGGAACGAAAAAATCATGAAACCTGCCAAACATATTGCATATGATTTTTGCTTTAATGATTTAAAAGATCGTCTCGTAAAACTGTCCAAGGCCGGTGGTTATGAAAGAGATAACTTATGTAAGGATTTAACTGAAAGAAAGGTCTATGATAAACCTTGTAAATAATTATTAAATAACCAGCTTGTTTTCGCTGAAACACAAGAGATTAGTTTGAAATATGCATCAATAAGCTATAGATCATCAATGACTCTATTGACGACTAAAGACATAATATTTTTTATTTTTTGTCCCCTTATCATTGGCTTATCTGCCACTAGCGCTGGTTTGTACTTAATTAAAGAAGAAATACATTTTCATTCTTCTACAATCGAAATCCCTGGAAAGATTGTAAAAATAGTAAAGCATCGTTGCAGAGCTTCCCGTTCCTTGAATGACTGCTATGACTCCACGATCGCATATACTTATAAAGGAAATGAATATCAGCGAGAACTTCCAGTAACGTCCTTTTCAAAAATTGGTGACAATAACATACTCCTACTCGAACCAAAAAAACCGACCATTCCAGAATTTAAATATTCTTTAGAACGTTTTTTCACTTGGCTAATGTATTTTGTACTATTCCTTTTTGGCATTGCCTTTAGTTCCTTTGGCCCATATTTCATTTTGTATCAACTAAAAAAGAAAAAAGATTATAACTTCCTCTTATTAAATGGCAAAAAAACGACTGGTAAGATCATCAAAAAAGAAGACGACGACGAAGGTAATCTTGAAGCTGAGTTCACATTAGCTTCTGGAGAAAAAATAATTGCTACAAGATCTTGGTACGACCCTAATTCATTAGTCAACCCAGATGGCATTGTTACAATTTTATATAATAGTGCCAAACCTACAGAGTGCTTAATTCTTCTGCCAAGTCAAAAAGAGAATGCCCAATAATCACAGTTTTTTAAACCAACAACCAGGTCGCCTCGAAGGATCTCTAAAATTTTCATAGCGGCACTGAAGTGTTGGGTAGGCATTGATTAATGTTTCATTTGTTTCTGAAAGATTGACAAAAGAGCGAACGAGAATTCTATCCAATACATCTGGATTAAATTCTTTAAACGAGTTTATCATCTCAAAACCTGCTTTCTCTACCCTGGCAGCAATCTCTCCCTCTATCACTCCAAGAGATTTAAAATAGCGAGGCAAACAAACCGAAGCGGCAAAATAATCGGCTTGCCCTTCAGATGAAGACCATTCAGAGTGCTCCATCGTTTGTCTTGGCTCCCCTCCTACAATATGGGCCACTTCGTGACAAGCAACCGCGGCATAGGCATCTTCTGTCATACCAGCAATTCTAGCAGTGCCTCCAAAGATCATAAGATGAAATACGCCTTCGTTAAAAGAAACTCCAGCACCAAAAAAAGGACTCTCCCAATGAGCATCTAGTTGAATACTGCCACCAGAATTTATGATCTCATCATAAAAAAGAGTAATCACTTTATTTGGAATTAAGTAAAAATTAACCTCATTCAGTTCATTATTTAAAATCTTATCAGGAGGTAAACAAAAATAAGTAGGGTCATCGGCTGAACATACATCTTGAGCATTTAAAGAAAATAGAAGGCTCAAGGAGAGAGCAAAAGAGACAGCTAAAGACATAAAATATTTCATACTGACAACTCATTTTGAGAAAAAGGTCCATAGACTATTTAAAAAACAACTTCAAGAAATCCACGCACGTTTTTTTCACCTTCTCTGAGGCAATTTTTGCTAAATCTCCCTTCGTAATAGGGAAATCATATTTCCTATCGGCAATCATCCGTACTAAATTCTTTTTTGCGATATCTCTCATCACATGATCAAACATCTCAACCTCTCCAATAACTTCTGGCAGTTGTTTCAAAAGAAGTGATCCACGCGCAAAGGCCCCAAGCTTTTCCGAAATAAAATAATTTTTCTGCAAACACCATGTAATCCAATCCTCCGCTGCATTATTGGGATTGATTCTTAATTCATTTTCAATACTCTCAAGAAGTTTTTTTCGAAGCAACTTATCTCCTGACCCCATTGCCTCCATCAACCCATTGGCAATGGTAGAAGCTGATTTTAATTCTGCTCCCGCGCCAATTAAAATAAAAGCGCGTTGATCTTTTTTGGTTAGGGTAGTAGAAAGTCCAAAATCATAAAGGAGGATTTTGATTTTTGCCCCCTCCTCTAAAAGAACTACTCTAAAATTTCCCTGGTGCAGATCTGCATTTAAAAAACCACTCTTAAAGAGGGCCTCTTCAAACCACATGCGCAGCATCTCTTGTGCGACAATATGACGAGCATTTACATCTGTAAGATCGGAAAACTTTTGTCCTCCAGTCACAAATTCCTGAATATGCAAATGAGATTGCCCATTGGGCGGTAAATAGACAGCAGGAACTTTCATTTCGAGGTGATTAAATGTTGAATCAGGTGAAATCTTTATGGCACGGCTGTAAACCTCATCCCCTCTCTTTTGACGTTCTACCGATAATTCCAACTCTGTTTCTTCCGCAAGAAAACGCTCAACGCTATCGATGAGTGTATTCATCATTTTCAAATTATCAAGGCCCTCGGCCTTCAATGCCTGCTCGTTATTCTGTACATATTTTCGCAATATAAAAATATCTTCGCTACCACGAAGTTCAACACCTGGTTTTAAAAAACGAAGAGCAATTTCTTTTTCTCTATTTTCCCAAACAAGCAGCGCCTTATTAACTTGGGCCACTGTGCCAGTTCCTAATGGATGATTAGAAATCCATTTTATCTCAAAGCCTCCAAGGTCGCGCTTAACAATTCTTTCGACTAAATGAAGAGGTACTGGCTTGCCACTAGATTCTAAGACTTCCATCACTTTCGAGAACTTGTTCCCAATGCTTTTCTCTTTTCCAATCTGCTGGAGAACTTTGCCAAGACCTGGCCCTGTATTTTTAAAGATGATTTGCAAAATGGTTTCTTCCGTCATCTTTGGGCCAGAGGTAACAAGCTCTGACAAGATGGTCTTAATCACATCGTCTGAGAGATTATTGAAATAAAAATCCATAAAATTCACAACCAATCTCATTGATATATTTTTTTGATCAATCTGGCCTGATTTTGTGATCTCTGTTCCGATATGCCTAATCGAGTCCACATGCCGTTTTAATTTACGTTCAACAAGATTGATAAATTTAATAATCCTTAAGTCATCTGTTTGTCCTTTCTTTAAGAGGTCTTCAATCTCTTCGAATTCAGGATATATATCGATGCGCTCGCTGATTGCACTTCGAGAAAACTGACTATACTTTCCCGCAATTTTATCTTTCATTTTCAAGGGCAATCTTTGATAAAACGGAGCTAATATCTTTAGTCCCTTCAAGAGATCAATTGAAAATCTTGGAGGTGATAGGGAAAGTGCTTCTTTATTTAAAAATTCAATTTCATCTTTTAGCGTCCATTGGGGAGCTTGCCGGATAGGAATAAAACGATTGTCCCCTCGCTTTTCTCGATAAATATTGAGCAAAAGAACCGGATAAATTCTATTAAAGTAAACACTGGCCTCTTTATAGATTTTTATTTTGTGCGCATCATTGCTGTAGCTTGCCTCTATTAAATACTTTAATAGATTTTCTTGGAATATTTTAATTTCCTCTCGTCGATCTGGGCCCAGTTCTGCTTGATAGTATTCTTTAAATTCATTGATAACATTCTCTACACCAAGAGTTAAATCGATTGCTTGAGCAGGTGTCACAAAGCAGAAACTATTGATTACAATAAAGTATGTTAGGATAAATCGATTAAAAGACGCAAGGCACATTATTAACCTTACTAAACTTCCTAAAATTATATGACGAGAAAAAGAAGACAGGTCGTCTAGTCTTTGGGGTTTATCATGATTCATCTAAAAAAAGTAGATCTTACTTATTTAATAAAAGACTCAAGGGATTAACTCTATAAGTCTTTCACATAACCATAGGGGTTCATCGAGAGGGAGATCGTGCCCGGCCAACTCATGTTGAATTAATCGTCCATTCAATAACTTGGCAATTCGCTCAGAGCAAGAGTGATGCACTAAACGATCTGCCCTTGATGAGATAATACAGATTGGAGTATTGGTCACTTGGTTAATATGGATGTTTTTTGCCAAAATAAGTTGTCTTACAAAATTTGATATTGTCACCTTATGCTCAAGAGAAATGCCGCAAAGATGATAATTTAATTGAGTTTGAACAATCCGACTTTTATTTTTTAAAAAGATCTGGAAAGTCACCCCAATGGATCTTTCCTCTCGTCAAGCCTCTTAAAAAAATCCATTGATTTTTTTATCAAACAAAATCCTGAAAAAATACTGACAAAATCCTCACTGGTGATTTAACGGATAGACCATTACATTTAAAATAATTCAATTTTCAAGGAAGAAAAATGCTCTATCAATTTAATAAAATTTTTATCTCACTTTTTCGCTTGCTCGCGCCAAGTGATAAGAAAATTTCACCACTAGACCTCGATTCCTCTCAAAAGTATTTTCCCTGCGATGTTGAAAGGAGCCCCCTCTCTTAGATAATCTCAATTTTGGAGTAAAGAATCCATAAGCCCTTCCACCGGCAAGTGGTAATAGTCTTCAAAAATACACATTGAATTGGGAGCTATGACCTTAAGAGATTGCTCATCACTTAATTTGAAAATATCAACCAACTGTTTTTGCTCTCCCTCTGATAAATGAAGGGCCGTTACTTCACCTTCAACCGAAACCTTTCCCGAGGCAAAGCAATCTTCAAGCTGCTGAAGTGGCAAATGTCCAGTGAGACTCCACAACATCACCAAAAGAGGCAATTCCAAATAACGGTACTCTTCCTCTTTAAATTTCTTTCCCTCCAACTCTCCTTCGACGCACAAAACGAATCGTTTGAGAGGAAATTTTAGGCTTTTTTCCCTTGAAAGGTAGATAAACTTCTCTTTCATTGTCCTTGCATACTTTCCTACCCCGACGATTTCAATCCCTGGAATTCCATTAGAAGCGTATCCAAAAATATCAACTGGACAGTACTGACCAGCATATGGGTATACACTTTTTGTTCGCATGTTCATCTACTACCTCCCCCCATGCCTATTGCATGGCCCTAAAAAGAGTGACACTCTTAACTAGATCAAATATAAAAAGAAGATAACTCGTCTCCGTAAATTTTTG
Organism: Bacteriovorax sp.; assembly: GCA_018060625.1. Taxonomy (GTDB): domain Bacteria; phylum Bdellovibrionota; class Bacteriovoracia; order Bacteriovoracales; family Bacteriovoracaceae; genus Bacteriovorax. The sequence continues at coordinate 6,960 of JAGOVS010000053.1, forward strand.
ATAGGCGCTCCTCAATTTTAGGCGCTGTTTTTGAGGTTAAAATGAGCAACATAAATCTAGCATACAGAATAGAACACGATCTTTTAGGCGAACTTAAAATTCCGCTTGAAGCTTATTATGGTGTCCATACCTTAAGAGCAATGGAAAATTTTAAAATTTCAAATGATCAAATTGGCCGCAATGTTTTAATGGTCAAAGCACTGGCCTTGACAAAAAAAGCCTGCGCTCTTGCTAATGGTGATATAGGAACGATTGATAAAAATGTTTCAGAAATCATTGCTCGTGCCTGTGATGAGATCCTATTTAAAGAGCGCTGCCTGGATCAATTCCCTACGGATATATATCAAGGTGGGGCCGGTACATCAGTGAATATGAATGCCAACGAAGTCATCGCCAATCTTGCGCTTGAACTCTTGGGAGAACCAAAAGGAAGTTATCATATCATCCATCCCAATGATCATGTCAATAAATGCCAATCAACCAATGATGCTTACCCCACAGCCTTTCGAGTGGCGCTTTATGAGCATCTTTTAGAACTTTTAGTTGTCTTAGAACATCTTAAAGAAGCTTTTGAAAAGAAGGCCCATGAGTTCAAGGATATTTTAAAAATGGGTCGCACTCAATTGCAAGATGCGGTTCCCATGTCGCTAGGACAAGAATTTCACGCTTATGCAACTTTGATTAAAGAAGATGTTAAGCTGCTCTCTTCTATGAAGAATTTGCTTTTAGAAGTCAATTTAGGAGCAACGGCGATTGGAACTGGGATCAATACTCCTCCTGAATATGCTGCTTTGGCAGTTAAAAAATTACGTGAGCTCTCGGGGCAAGAATTTACTTTATCGGAAGATCTCATTGAGGCGACTTCCGATTGCGGGGCCTATGTTATGATCTCTGGAGCGTTAAAGAGGACTGCTGTTAAAGTTTCTAAAATTTGCAACGACCTTCGACTACTTTCTTCAGGGCCTAGGGCCGGACTTAAAGAAATTAATTTACCAGAGCTACAAGCGGGCTCAAGTATTATGCCCGCAAAAGTTAATCCCGTTATTCCTGAAGTTGTGAATCAAGTTTGTTTTAAAATTATTGGTAATGATTTAACGATCACCCTGGCCTCAGAGGCTGGACAGCTTCAACTTAATGTTATGGAGCCAGTCATTGCCTCTTCTCTTTTTGAGTCAGTGAATCTATTAAAAAATGCTTGCTCGACTCTGCAAAAAAAATGTGTTGAAGGCATTACGGCCAATCCTGATATTTGCCTGAATAACGTTATGAACAGTATCGCCATTGTGACTTTTCTAGATCCCCTTCTAGGGCACGAGCTCTGTGATCAAATTGGAAAAATTTGTGCGCGTACGGGGAAAAAGGTTTCTGAAGTGGCCCTTGAGAATGGTTATGTGACTCAAGATCAACTCGATGATATTTTTTCAACTAAGAACATGCTTCGTCCCAAATATGTAGGAAAGAAGCATTAGGCAGCATTAGGTGCCATCACAAACGCAAAGATAAGTCCATTCCTGGTGAAGTTGTAGCTTAAGAGATGTGAATGAGATAAGAAATGGTTCTTTCTCAATATTTGTCCAGACCATCATCAATAGGCATTGGGAGCATTAATATTTTGGATATTAATCTTAAAAGCTCATACTCTAAAGACGTAATTACATTGTCAACTATCGCAGCCTGGTAACAACCTGAAAGAATTTTCTTTTTAAATCCTATTTCAGAACTTCTTAGTCTGTGAAAGGCCTGCTTGATTTTGATTAAAGAATTTTTCTCGATCTCTAGAATTAATGAATTTTCACTATAGAGCTCTGCGTATCCTTTATCAAAAGCCTCCTGAGCCTTGCTCTTATCTTTATTTCCACAGTAGGCTAAAAAAGATAATATTAAATGGCAGTCATTTTTTAATTCGCTTGCAGATAGTTTCTTTTCAAAAAACTTGTGATTGGCCAAGACAAATTCTTCAATAACACTCAATAAAATAAATTCACTTAAAGTTATTTTCTCATCGGCAAAAACCATTTTCCTACAGAGGTTTAAAAATGATTTTTTTTCATTTTCATCTAAGCTGCGAATAGCGTTCGAACAAAGGTCGACAATCGGAATTCTTATCTCTTTCTTTTTGTCGCGAACTTGATCTCGAACATTGATAATCTTTTTCAATGTTTCGGCATCAACACTTTTTTCTAGCATTGCCTTTTGGAAATCAAAGTTTACACCATCTTGATCAGCAAAAAGAGCAAGGCAAAGAGCTTGAGCTCCATTTTTGTCATAACAATTCTTCTTAACTACTTCGGGGAGTCCTGCGATTAGTTTTTTGCCGACATTTAGTTCTTTTGTTCCTACAACACCGATGCTCTTTATAGTGTTTTTTAAATCTTTGAAAATCGGTTCTGGACTTGTTCCGGCGAAGCTTGATGAGACGTTGGGGGGAGGTAAATGATTTAACAAGGGGGTATTTGTGATCAATTCTGCTAATATTTTTTGTTTCTCGTTTTGAATAAATTTAACCATGTTAAAGTGAGGATCAACGGCGAGTAGCCTGTCACTCAATGGTGGATGAGTCGCAAAAAAACTTGAGAATGATTTTAAGCTTTCGCAAAAAAACAAATGACTGACTTCTGATATTTTTGGAGTATTTAAGATGGATCCCTCATCTGTTGCGAGTATTTTTTTTAAGACCCCACTAATCCCCAAAGGATTTCTTGTAAATTGAACCGCCGATGCGTCAGCTAAGAATTCGCGCTGTCGTGAGATACTGGCCTTTATTAGTGAAGCAAAAAACATTCCAATAGCACCAGTGGCCATTAACCCCAGAGCTAAGAAAAAAGTACTTCCACTGCTACTACGCGAATTACTAGAACCTTTTTCACCAGACCTTAAAACATGATATCCCATCTGACTAATCATCGAGAGTCCAAATAAATAGCCAATTAATTTTATATTAAGCTTCATATCGCCATTAAAAATATGACTAAATTCATGGGCTATAACACCTTGGAGCTCATCTCGGTTCAGCTTTTTTAATGCCCCCATAGATACTGCTATGACCGCATCATCCATTTCAAATCCAGCGGCAAAGGCATTGATGGCCATCTCATCTTCCATTATATAAATTTTAGGAACAGGTGTACCGGAAGCGATGGACATTTCTTCTACAACATTTATATATTTTCTAAGAAGAGGATCGCTGGTTTTTACGTTGACAGGAGTAGCCCCAGCAAGTCTTGCAACATATTCTCCACCATTTTTTAAGGCGATAATTTTGTATAGACTGGTGAGGAATATAAAGAGAGAAACTAAGCCACTTATAATTAAAACGACAATAGTTAAATCCGCCATGTCTATTTGTTCACTTTTCCAATAAATAATCAAACATATGACAGTGGAAGTAAGCAGCGCTGTTAGAATAACCGTCACAAAATATGTGAAGAGTAATTTGCTTGTTTTACTTTTTGCTTCTTCTTGATTTTTAAAAAAGTTCATAAATTAAAATTGAACTTTTATGGCCTGCCGAACTTTTTGATCTTCAACTTCAAAAAGTTTTGCTTCCGTAAAGTTAAACATGCCGGCCAAAAGACTATTGGGAAAAAGCTCTCTTGCCGTATTGTACTCCGTTACCGCATCGTTGAAAAATTGTCGCGCAAATGAAACTTTGTTTTCAGTTGAAGTTAATTCTTCCATCAATGTTTTCATTGTTGAATCTGCTTTAAGGTCTGGATAGCTTTCTGCGATTGCCATAAATGAGCCCATTGAACTGGTAAGGGTCTTTTCCGCCATTAAAAACTTTTCCATGGCTGCTGGATCGGCGGGGTTTTGAGATAAGTTGATTTGTGTTTTATGGGCTTGATTTCTTGCTTCAATAACCTTTTGTAAAGTTTCTTGCTCGTGCTTCATATATCCTTTTGCTGTTTCCACCAAGTTGGGAATTAAATCGAATCGACGTGTAAGTTGAACATCAATTTGAGAAAAACCATTTTTAAAAGCATTTCTCAATTTTACCAAGCGATTATAAATTCCGATCGTGGACATTACAGCAACCAGCATAAAAACGACAACAGCGACTAAAGTAAAAATCATAATTACCCCAATATTCAAAAATAGTGTTAACAAAGACTATTAGCTTAATTAAAACACTAATTAAAAAACTTATCAATCCTTGGGAACGGAATTTTCCAATGCCTTCTAACAGCTATACTGAACGCCATTTAATTTTAAAATAGGGTCTTCATGCCCAGTCAAAAAAACTCAACATATTTGTGAGTACGTCAAAAGAAAGATAATGCCGATTAATCTATTTCAGAAACGGCAGAAACGGGGCAGCAGTAGAAACGGTGCCATCACCCTTTTTGTGTCGCAACTGCGACACAAAAAGGGTGATGGCACCTATTAAATACCCATCTCTTTAAAGGTTGCTTTGGTCATATCGATCATGGACTTAGTGGCAAGAGTGGCCTTGAGTTTTCGCTTGGGTGCTATCAAGACATCCTCATCTTTATTAACGTCGACATTCGCTTTTGATGTTTTAGCATTAACAACTCCCTCACAAACGCAAAGATAAGTTTGCTTGGAATTTTCTTCGATCATAAATTGTGTTCCACGTACTCCAAAAGAAGCCTGTCTCGTTTTCACTTGAAAAGTTTCATTTTGAGTGAGCGGTTTAATCGCTGAAAAGATTTTTCCTTTCAGGAGGGTAAATAACGTGTTTTTTGGATTTAGGGCCGTCACTTTAACTTTGGCACCGACAAAACGAACAAGGTGCCCATTTTGAAATTTTACCTCAACATAATCTCCTTTCTTCGGCATTGACAGCTCCATTCCCTCAGCGATTTCAGCTCCAACTTTGATTTCTTCTTTATTAATAAAAGCTGTTCCTGAAATTTTTGAGACATTGGCCACCGCCATGAATCCGCCCTGAGCAAAAGCAGAAGTAAAAAAAGTGAGCATACAAAACAAAATAACTAATAGCGCCTTAAAGATCTTCAAGTGTGTCTCCTATTGATGGGGAAAAATAACAATTCAAATTTTTTTCTAATAATGAAAAATGAGCGATTTCTAAACGATGGGCGAATATTTTTCTCAGTTTCTCACATCCCTCTTTAGGATTGAGGCAATAGAGTGAATCTCTCTTATCACACGACACACTTACCATAACACTTTTACTCATTTCACAGATGATCTTCTTTTTAGCTTGATCGACATATCCGCGAGTAAGCCATTTATCTTCGGGAAATTTTTTTAAACAAAAATCTAAAACTTCATATGACTTATTCATGCATTCTATCTCACTCATAGATTTAACACTTATAAGCTCTGAATGTTTTGCTCCCAGCGTTTGGCAAAACTCTGTATAGTCAAATTCTTTATTCACAACTGAAGATCTTTCATGTTTTAAAACAGCAGCATTGAGAGATAGTGACAAAAATAAAATATTAATAAATAGCATAATGAAAATTATACTCTTAAAGACAAAAAAAAAGCCACCCGAAGGTGGCCCCATTTTAAAAAAATAGTAAACTCTAAGACGGCCAAAGCCCTCTTAACTTCATTGCTTTCTCAAGACGACGAATGGCCGCCACAAGAGCAGCACTCTTCATATTACAGTTAAACTCTTTTGAAGTGGCATAGACGTTATCAAAAGAAGCTTTCATGATAGAGTGAAGTTTTGAGTTAACTTCATCCAAATCCCAAAAGAATGATTGAAGACCTTGAACCCATTCAAAATAAGAAACAATAACCCCACCAGCATTACAAAGAATGTCTGGAATAAGGAAAGCTCCTTTGGCCGTGACAATATCAATCGCTTCTTTAGTTAGAGGACCATTGGCCCCTTCTGCGATGATTTTTGCTTTTACAACATGAGCATTCTCTTTTGTAATAACGCCATCAATGGCCGCTGGAATGAGGACATCGACATCAAGAGCAAAAAGCTCATCGTTTGTAATGTGTTTTGTTCCTGGCATTCCTTTTAAAACTCTGTTTTCTTTTACCCACTTCTCACATTTTTCAATATCGAGACCGTTTGGATCGTAAACGCCACCTGAAACATCAGAGACGGCAACAATTTTTGCTCCTTGAGCTTTTAAATCATTGGCCGCAGGAATAGCAACTTTACCAAATCCATGGATGGCCACAGTTGTATTTTGATCGATCGTCATCCCAATTTTTTCAGCAGCGAAGTTTACGCAGAAAGCGACTCCTTTCCCTGTTGATTCAGCTCGCCCTAAAGACCCACCAAGATCAATTGGCTTACCAGTAACAACCGCTTGATCAGTGTAACCTTTAATTTGAGAGTATGTATCCATGAACCACGCCATCGTCTGTCCATCAGTTCCAATATCTGGAGCTGGGATATCGATATGAGGGCCAATGATCATGTTGATCTCAGTAGCATAACGACGAGTTAAGGCTTGAAGTTCTTGACGAGAAAGTTGAGTAGGATCAACACAGATCCCGCCTTTTGCTCCACCATAAGGAAGACCAACAAGGGCACACTTAAAAGTCATAAGCATCGCAAGGCCGGCCGTCTCAGATAGATCGACTCCTGGATGATAACGAATCCCACCCTTTCCAGGCCCAAGCGATAAATTGTGTTGAACTCTGTAACCTGTGAAAGTTTTAACTGTCCCATCGTCAAGACGAATAGGCACAGAAACCTGTAGTGCACGTTTTGGGTATTTCAATCTTTCAGCAACGTTTGGATCAAGACCCATAATTTTGCTAGCGTCTTCCAATTGCTTAATCGCATCTTGGAACAAAAGGCTGTCAAACAGACTCATTATTAAGACCTCCGATTCAGTAGAATAAGTGGTCTAAAGAGTACTCTTAAAGTTTTGAGAATTCTAGGAATTACTAAATATCCTTAAAGATTAAAGGGAAAACTGGCCGTCATTTCGACTCTTTTATCCGCGTCATCTCCGTTTGATTGAGTGGTTGATGACAAACGCGCCTTCACGTTTTGAGAAATCTCTTGGTCAACAAAAGCAATCCATTGAGACTCATTCACTTTATATTCAACACCTGTCGTTGTCCCCAGCTGCTTAAAATCTTTCTTCGTTAGAATCTTTGCTTTCCCATTTGCACTTAGTGTCGCATTACATTCAACCCACGGGTTCTGTACATCCATAATGGCCTTCCCTTGAAGGACGCGCGCTTTAAATTTTAAATTAATATATTTAGAGACGGGAACTGTCGTATTAGGACGTAGTGATTTTTCAACTTTTCCCATCGTACTAAAGGCCGAACCTTCTTCAGCATTTTTGATCTCACCTGCTAAGCGCTTATCAGCATAACGGAGTAAATTTTTTGAAATAAATTTTGTTTTCTCTTGAGTGTTTGGCAACTGATAAAGTCCTGTCGACTCAAGATTCCAACGCTGCATATATTCTTCAGTTGCATCCCATCCATTTAAAGAGTCACGCATCCCTTTCATTACGCCAGCATCATCTTCAGCAAATACAGACTTAACAAAAGTTTTTTGCTCTAAAGGAACAGTTAACACTTCTTCCTCATAAGCACTCGAAGGAACACGTTTTAATGTCTTTTTATCTAGATCAGTTGCAAAAATATTGTGACTTATCACTGTCAAAATAACGAACATTGACAGGTGTCTAAATTTTGGACATCTCAGTGTTTTAAATTTTGCAGTTTTCATGGGGTTACACCTTGTAATAAACCATTTTATCATATTACTAGGTAATTATTGCAAAGCTTTTGCCAGAAAACACCCAAAGGAAAAAAGGGCCAGGCAATCCTGGCTTCCTTATTTCCCAGAATGCTATTGATCCATCATCTCTTTTGTCTCTTCTACAAGTGTTCGCAGCAGCTCCTGAGTTTTTTTGTCAAGCTTGAGGTCTTTCGTTTTTGAACTCATTGCTTTAAGAAAAGCACTAGCACTCACCCCTTTTGGAAGACCGGCCTGAAGACCCGTACTTTTCTTCCCTGACTTGGATGATCCATTATTATTAATGATACTAGCTAACTCAGATCGCTTAGTAATTCCACCTTCAAGTATCTTTTTTTCCACTTCGCCTTTTAATGGTCCTTTAGAAAGGGCATCCCACTCCAAGAGTACATATTTTTCAATATCGTACTTTTTCGCTGCTTCTTTGAGATTACAGGGCATCTTGGCAATTAAAAGCGAGCGATGCACTTCTGACTTTGAGATCCCTAAGGCCGCTTGGATTTTTCTCTCACTGGCCTCGGTGGCCACTTGATAATTTAAAATTCCATCGGCCTTATCCACATAATGAAGCTCTTCTCTGCTGGAGTTCTCAGAGAACTGAATCGCCATCAACTCCTCTTCTGTCTTGTTTTCCAAAACAAAGCAAGGTGCTTTTTCAGCTTTATTATAAGAAAGCGCTCTGAAACGTCTCTCTCCACAAATAAGTCGGTAATTGCCACCTTTATCGCGATGAAGAACCAGTGGCTGAATAAGACCATTGACTTCAATGTTTTTGGCCAAGTCTTTAATTGAATCATCGTTGAATTTAGTACGAACCTGTTCTTTGACGACTATACTCTTTAGAGCAATCTCATCGAGCTTCGCCCCTTGAAGAAGACGCTCATCTGAGATCTTAAAAATTTCACGTCCTACTTTTTCGGCAAGATCTATTGTTTTTCTTTCTTTTTTTGATACACGCGCAGTAAATGTCTTAGACATATATAATTCTCCACATCCTTGAGGAAACTTGTTGTCTTAAATAATTATAAGTTTAATGATTTCCAAAGTTCTTCATAGTCCTTTCGACCAGCAGACTTGGCACCCATCACACAAATCGGTCTTCTCATGGAGATCGACTCTTGCATTTGCACCATGTTTCGAATCATTGGGGTAATGTGAAAAGATTGAGACAATTCTTCCATTCTTACCTTTTCAATTTTTCTGCGTGGGTTAACCATTGAAGGAATAATAGAAAACTCGAGACCTGGATTCTCCGTCTCTTTGATAATTTCAAAAGTATCCATTAATTCTTCAAGACCATCGATTGAGTAATCCTGGGCCTGAGTAGGAATAAGAACTCGATTTGAAGCCACTAAAGACATAATGAGCTCATCGCCAAGCATTGGAGGTGTATCAATCACGACGTAATCAAAATCAAGCTTCGCATCCTGAAGTCTTTTTTTTAATAAACGTTCTTTTCTTCCTGCTTCCTTTCTAATTTCACCTTCTGAGAGAATTAAAAGTTTAGAAAGATTGGCAAGATGCCTGCTGGCCGGAATAATTTTAATATTCTTGTACAATTTTCCGGACATTTCCGGCTTAACGATGACGTCTTCAATACCGACATCTCCAATAAGCCACTCTGGCACAAGCGTGCGCTGAATTTGAATTCCAAAGGTTGAACTGAGATTGGCCTGAGAGTCTAGGTCGATAACCAAAACTTTATTGCCTTTGTGAGCAAGATAACAAGCGAGCTGGTAACATTGCATTGTTTTTCCAACGCCACCTTTGTTATTGCCGATCGTGATAACTTCCATGAATCACTCCTGTTTTATAATAGCTATTTAAAATGGTGAGGCTTTGGAAATACATTGTCAAAGAAAAAATGCCCCTACAGTCAATCATAGGGGCGTAGAAATAATGACACGAATCCTTTTTAGCATTATCATGAGAATATCTTTCATTTACTACGGATGTTTTATGAAACAAATGACCATTTGGGGCCTCTTCTTTTTGCTCTCTTCATGTTCGAGTGCTTCTAATCAGCACAATTCTTTAGTCAAAATCATTCATCTTAAGATGAAAAAGACACCTGCCATTGGGAAAACTCTTTCTGGCCAAGAGCTCTTCAGTGGTGGGTATTCAGGACTTGTTTTTAAAGAAATAAAAGATGGAGAATTTCTTTTTTACGCGCTCACAGACAGGGGGCCGAACGGGCAAAGCAATAGTAACGAACGACCTTTTCTCCTTCCAGACTTCTCTCCTCAAATCATCACTTTAAGAACCCACTTGAAAGAGAATCGTTTTGAAGTCACTGACGAACTAAAACTCAAGAAAAAAAATGGAATGCCCTTAAGTGGACTTCCCAATAGTCGCACTGAAGAAAACCCCGTCGATACCATGGGCCTTATGTACTCTATTGATTCAGATGGTCTGGACACCGAGGCGCTTTGTCTGGATGACGAGGGAGGATTTTGGGTAGAAGATGAATATGGCCCCTCACTGGTCCATTTCAACAGTGACGGAAAAATGCAAAGGCGACTTCTCCCCTTTAGTGAATTACCTAAAATGTACAGCGAGAGAAGGCCCAATCGCGGTTTTGAAGGAATAGCCAAAGATAAAAATAAGATTTATGGATTCATGCAAAGCCCTCTGCCGATAGATGCCAACTTTAGCCGTATTGTTGAGGTAGATTTAGAGAGTATGAAAACCTCAGGAGAATACTTTTATGAATTCGAAAAAGGATTGGATAAAATCTCTGACAGCATTGGCCTTGGTGATGGTCAATTTTTAACAATTGAACATAATGGAAAACGGGGAGAGGAAAGTCGCAAACTCCTCTATAAATTAACCCTTGGCTCCCCTGATCACTTGGTTAAAAAAGAGCTTCTTCTCAACCTAAGTGAAACCCCATTTAAAAATCTCGAAAAAGTGGAGGGTTTAGCGGTTATTAGTGCCAATCAAATTGCTCTAGTCAATGACAACGATTTTCAAATGAATGGGGTCACTGATTTTAAGACAGGATTGACTCCTCAAA
>JAGOVS010000199.1 GCA_018060625.1 Bacteriovorax sp.
TTTTGATCAAGAGCGCTTCTAATAGCTTTTTCTAAAACATCTACTTTTAGAACCATTCCAATTCCCCCGCCATATGGTTTGTCGTCCACTACTTTATGTTTTCCTTCTCCAAATTCTCTGATATCTACTAAATTTACCTGGATTTTACCGTCTTCTATAGCGCGTTTAATGATAGAAAAATCAAATGGGCCTTTTAGCATCTGGGGAAAAAGAGTCAGAATTGTGATCTTCATAAACTTATGAGTTTTGAGGATTAAACTTCTGCGAGTGTTATATATATTTTTTTACTTTGAAGAACTCCTGGAATTCTCATTACATTTCTTATAGCTTTAATCACTTTTCCTTCTTTTCCGATTACTTTTCCCATGTCTTCTGTTGAGACTTTTATCGTGAAATTAACTATTCCTTGATTTTCTTCTTCGGTAATTTCTACTTCTTCTGGTTTATCTACTATTCCTTTAATAATGTGAGTTAAAGTGTCTTTCATTTTTTGAAGATTTGCTCAACTGTTGCACTTGGTCTTGCTCCAACTGACAACCAGTAATCGTATCTGTCTCTTTTAAGATTTTGAGCGCCATTTTTTTCACCTTTTTCAAAGGATCCGAGCATCTCAATTGAATCTCCGTCTCTTCGAGATCTTTTTTCTTTAACTACGATTCTGAATTTTCTCTCTCCCCTTTTTCCGGTTCTAGAGAGTCTAATTACAACTGACATAAAGAGTATTTTATCATTTTATTAAGTTAAGCTCAATAGCTTCGTTTTACAATGAGAGAATTAATGCACGATTAGGCTAAGGATGAATATTAAAATTTCATTTAGGAAATTTTGTTAATGCAATTGATGCAGCCTGTTCTTCAGCTTCTTGTTTTGATTTGCCTTTTCCTTCTCCAATCAGCTCTTCATTTACAAAAACTCCTACCGTAAACTTTCTTGCGTGAGCAGGTCCTTCTTCAGCTAGAACTTTATAAAGTGGTGAAAATTGTTTTTTCGATTGAACAAACTCCTGGAGTCTGCTTTTAGGATCTTTAAGCATATTTTTTTGGATAAAATCTTCAGTTCTTGGGATTACGCTAGAGAGAATAAACTTCTCAGCTTCTTCTGTCCCCTGATCTAAGTATAACGCGCCGATGTATGCTTCAAAAGTGTCAGCTAGAAGACTTTGATTATGTCTGCCCCCAGATTCTTCCTCCCCTTTTGAGAGTCTTAAGCGGGATCCCAAATCACATTCTTTTGAAATTTCAGCGAGAGTTTTAGTGTTAACTAAAAGTGATCGAAGATTTGTGAGCTTCCCTTCATTATATTCAGGATATGTTTTAAAAAGATAAGTGGAAACTGCAAATGAAAGAATGCTATCGCCTAAAAATTCTAGTCTTTCATTTGAGGAAACTTTTATTTTTGATTCATTAAGATATGAGCGGTGGGTTAAAGCTTCTTCGAGTAATTTTGGGTTATTAATTTTTGGAAGATTTATCATTTTTAATTACCTTTCCCAATGCGCCATTTATAAACGCTGGGCTGCTTTCTCCGCCATATTCTTTTGCAAGTTCTATTGCCTCATCTATTATAACTTTTGGCGGTTCTTTTTTTGCGACGATTAATTCAAAGATCGCAAGTCTTAGGATTGCTAGGTCTACTTTGTTTATTTTATCAATTGGAAATTCAGGTGCAGCAACCGAAATTTTTTCATCAATATTTTTTAAATGTTTTAGGATTTCTTCTGACGAGGAGTTTACTGGCTGTTTGTGGAATTCTGTTTTAAAAAGATCTTCGACTATTTTTTGTCTTTTAGTGTGGCGGGGGTCAAGCGCTGTTTTCATTATGTGGTAGCTATTTCTTTAGTTTCAGTTTTTGATTTTTGAACGTATTCTTTTCCTTTATAAAAACCACAGTTTTTACAAACTGCATGTGCTTTACCCATTACGCCACAATTTGGGCATAATACAGCATTAGGAATCGAAAGGCTTATGCTTGCTCTTCTTTTTCCCTTGCGAGCTCTTGAATGTCTTCGTTTTGGTTCTCCACCCATAAGTGTATTTTACTTTATTTTGAGCCTATTTGCAAAGACTTAATCAGGACTAATTTCTTTTGAATTTATTTCTTTAATTTTTTTCTCTAATTCTTTATGTTTTGAAAGTTGCGGAATAATCTTTTCAGCTTCTGCTTTGGTCGCTTTTATTAACTCAAAATCTGAAAAATCCGCAATTTTTAAAAACCTTCTGCCTGATTGTTGAGTTCCAAAAATTTCTCCAGGTCCTCTAAGTTTGAGATCTAGTTCAGCAAGCTCGGCTCCAATATTTGTTTTTTCCATTGCCTGAAGTCTTTTTACAGTGAGCGGATTTAGTGACTCAGTAAACAGAAGACAATATGCTTGTCTATCATTCCTTCCAACTCTTCCTCTGAGCTGATGAAGTTGGGATAGTCCAAATCTTTCTGATGCTTCAATCATTATTACATCAGCATTGGGAATATCAATTCCAACTTCGACTACTGGAGTTGCAACTAAAATATCGTATTTCCTTTCTTTAAAATCTGAGAGAATTTCTTCCTTTTCCTTAGATTTTAATTTGCCGTGTAAGAGAGCTAATTTATAATCTTTGAATACATTTTCTTTTAATGTTTCAAATTCTTTAGCAGCGGCTTTTACAGTTGTCATAGTTTCACTTTCTTCTATAAAAGGACAAATTATAAAAATCTGACTCTTATTTTCTTTTATCTGTTTCTTAATCCATTCGTATGCATTTTCTCTTTTTTCTTTTGGAGTGAGCCAAGTTTTAATTGTTTTTCTGCCCAACGGCATTTCATCTAGAATTGAAAGTGATAACTCCCCGTACATAGTGAGAGCGATAGTTCTTGGAATCGGGGTTGCAGTCATTGTTAAGACGTGTGGATTTTTTCCTTTTTTTCTTAATATCCCGCGTTGCTCTACTCCAAATCTTTGCTGTTCATCGATTACAATCAGTCCTAATTTATCAAAGCTTATTTTATCTGAAATAACTGCGTGTGTTCCAATTAATACATCGAAATCTTCTAATTTTTCTTTTTTCGCTCCAGTTGCGTAGCCTATTTTTATTTTAAAAGGTTCAAGTAGTTTTGAAATTGTTTTGTAATGCTGGCTTGCTAGGATTTCAGTTGGAGCCATAAAAACTGATTGATAATCGTTGAGATAAGCTAAATAAATCGATACAGCTGCTACTACTGTTTTTCCGCTCCCAACGTCCCCTTCTAAAAGTCTATTCATGGGCTCATCTTTAGATAGGTCAATGAAGATTTCATTGATTGTCCTATCTTGAGCACCAGTTAATTTAAAGGGAAGTTTTTTTATAAATTCGTCAATCTTTTTTTGATTGCTATCAATATTAAATGGATAACCCTTTAAGTTTTTTTGCCATTCCTCTTTTCTTAGAAGTGAAGAAGCTTGAGTAAAGAAAAGTTCATCAAATGACAATCTTTTTTTACCGATTATTGCGTCGTCAATTTTATCCGGAAAGTGAACTTTTAATAGTGCTTCATATAAATTATCTAGATTGTTTCTTTTTATGATTTCAGAAGGGAGAAAATCTATAAGTTCATTTTTATTTTCATTTAATAATTTGTAAGTTTGACGTCTTATCCATTTAGAGGACACTCCCCTAGTTTCTGGATAAACAGGAACAAGCCGTCCAGTATGGATGAAATTTTCGGTTCCAATTTCAAAATCCGGAGTCATCATTTCCATCCCTGTCTTTTTTTGTTCAATTTTTCCGGAAAGAGAAATAAAATAACCCTCTTTAATTGCGCGAGTTATGTAGGGCTGATTAAACCAAAGGATATTTATGATGCCCGTTTCGTCTTTAACTTTTGCTTTTTGAAGTGTAAAGTGGCGCCTTGTATATTGATTTTTTACTTCAATAACTTGTCCCCTTATTGTTACTGTTTCTCCGGCTTGGACTTCGGAGATTTTGGAAATTATTGAATAATCATCATAACGAAATGGGATGTGATATAAAAAATCACTTAGATTTATTATCCCAAGTTTTTCTAAGAAGGAAGCATATCTTTTATATATTCCCCCCATTGAGCGTACGTTAGTTTGGAGTCCTGCCATAGAGTTACTGCATTATAAACGGAAGGATTGAGGTCGCAATAAGTGAAAATGCAACAAGACCCGTGATAATTATAAGAATTACTCTGTGTTTTTTACTTAAATCCATATTACTTTTTAATCACCTTAACCTTATTTCGACCGACACTTATTACAGAGCCGGATTCAATTTCTGTTTTTAAATTTTCTGGCGTTTTACCATTAACTTTTATTCCATTTTCTCCGAATTTTCTTTTAATTTCTGACATGCTCGGTAATAGATTTGTTTCAATTAAAATTTCTGAAAGATTTGTTCCCTCTATATTAACTTCTTTAATTTCTTCCTCAGCGTTCCCTTCAAAAACATCTTGTGCGTTTTTAGCGTCAGATTCATTATTTAGATCTTTTGTAATTTCAAAAGCTAATTTTTTCTTATATTGAATTGGATTTTCTCCAGATTTAATTGCGTCCGAAATTTGATTGATCTCTTCCATGGAAAT
>JAGOVS010000200.1 GCA_018060625.1 Bacteriovorax sp.
GAGCGAGCGTCACTTTTCCTTGAACGAAAACAGTCGCCGTGGCCTTTTCATCGGCAAGCAGGGCCTTGATTGCCATCTGGCCCATCTGAGAGGCAATCAAGCGATCGGTTGGAAGTGGATTTCCTCCCCGCTGAATATGCCCCAAAATACAAACATGGGCCTCTAGTTGAAATTTTTCTTTTAAGCTTTTTTGAATAGTGTGACTGATCCCTTCGACTTCACCTTCTGCCGCAATGATAATCGAAGAAGTTTTTCCGCGCTTAATCCCTCGTTCAATATCATTGGCAATTTTGGCGTAATCTATATCGGTTGTTGGAAGTACAACGTTTTCAGCTCCAGTTGAAATTCCGACTTTCAGTGCGATGGCCGGAGATTTACGTCCCATCACTTCGACAATAAAAGTTCGGGCATGAGAGTTAGCAGTGTCGCGAATTTTATCGACGGCATCGACCGCGTTTTGAACGGCAGTATCAAAACCTATTGTATAATCTGTTCCATCAATATCGTTATCGATTGTTCCTGGAATCCCAACCACGGGAATTTGGTGTTCGTTATACAGTTGCATGGCCCCATTAAATGAGCCATCTCCTCCAATCACAATGAGAGCATCAATTTTTTTGCGTTTTAAAAGATTGGCCGCTTCTCTTCGTCCTTCTTCCGTCATGAATTCTGGGCAACGAGATGTTTGCAGAATTGTTCCACCATGTTGGAGAATATTACCAACAGAGGATACTTGCAGCTCTCTTATATTTCCTTCTAATAACCCTGAATAGCCTTTTTGGATGCCGTAAACTTCAAGTCCCGCACCAATTCCCGTTCTCACTACGGCCCGAATAGCACAGTTCATTCCTGGGCTGTCTCCACCACTACATAATACGGCCACTCTTTTTATTTCACTCATAAAAATTCCTATTTAAAAATACAGGCCCCTTCAAAATTTGGAGCTTGATTTAATCCCATAATCTCTAAAACAGTTGGAGCAACATCTTTTAATCCTAGGCCATTTCCATTAATCGTAAAAGAAACATCTTTCAATTTTGGATCAAAGACACAAAAAGGAACAGGCGCCTCGGTATGAGAAGTATGGATGTCGCCATTTTCATAAATCATTTGGTCAGAATTACCATGATCAGCTGTCACGAGCATCGTAACATCTTCTTGCTCGCAAGCATTCATCAAACGACCAACGCATTCATCGAGAACTTCGATGGCCTTAACGGCCGCTTCAAAGTTTCCGGTGTGTCCAACCATGTCTGAATTGGCAAAATTCACAGCATAAAAAGAGATAGAGTGATCTTTTAAGGCCTTTTCTAAACGTTCTAAAACAAGATAAGCACTCATCTCTGGTTTTTGGTCATAGGTCGCAATTTCGCGATTGGAGGGAATTAGAACTTGTTCTTCATTAGGAAATGGTTGCTTTTCACCACCATTAAAAAAATAAGTGACATGAGCATACTTTTCGGTTTCTGCAATTTTAAATTGTTTTAATCCTTGCTTTGATAAATATTCACTCAAGGTTCCTGGTAATTTTTCTTTATCAAAAAGAATGG
Source organism: Bacteriovorax sp. (assembly GCA_018060625.1). Classification (GTDB taxonomy): domain Bacteria; phylum Bdellovibrionota; class Bacteriovoracia; order Bacteriovoracales; family Bacteriovoracaceae; genus Bacteriovorax. Next base: position 1,551 of record JAGOVS010000200.1, read on the forward strand.
GTAGATCAACATAGTCTTGTACATAGGGGGTCATACAAAGAAAATAACCAGGTCTTATGGGTACTTGAAATTCATGAAATTTTGGATCGGCCAGGGTAAGAGTGATTTGAATGGCGCGGTCAGGTCTAAAGTTAAAAAAGAAGACGGCATCCTCTTTTTTAATCGCCCACTCTTTTTCAAATAGAACGGGTGAAATAAATTCATCAAAACGTTCCGCTTTATATTCGCTTTTAATATATTCGAGGGGGGAGAGAGTCGTACTCTTTCCTTGTCCGGTTAAACATTCGTAACAGGCTTGGATTTTATTCCATCTTCGATCTCGATCCATTCCAATGGAGCGGCCTTGCATGGAAGCAAATGTTAATTTAGGTAACTTAAGAATCTCTTCGACATAGTTGTGACCAACATCGCGGGCCGTGTCTCGGCCATCCATAAAAGCATGTAGACCTAATTCAATTCCTTCATTAGCTAAAATGTCTACAAGTTCCTTTAAATGGTCAATATGCGAGTGCACACCACCATCTGAGAGAAGTCCCATTAAATGAATGCGATTGGAGTGAGACTTAGCATAAGCTATTATTTTTTTGAGTTCAGCCATCTCTTTTAATGTTTGATTCGAGATGGACTCATTTATTCTCACAAGATCTTGGCGCACAGATTTACCTGCCCCTAAATTCATGTGACCGACTTCAGAGTTTCCCGCAACTCCTTTTGGAAGACCTACGACAAGACCTCCGGCCTCAATAGTCGTCATGGGGAAATGAGCAAAGAGCGAATCAATATGAGGTTTTTTTGCATGAAGAATAGCATTTTTATTATCTTTAGGATTAATCCCAAAGCCATCGAGAATAACGAGCAAAACTCTTTTATTTAAACCGTGGAGTGATTTCATTGTGTTTCACCTTTTGATAATAATCAGAAAGAATAACGGCAGCGGCAACGGAGACGTTTAGGCTTTCAACATTGTCAGTCCCAGAAATTTTAATGGTATCCCCACAAGAGAGGGCATCTTTTGAAAGACCTTCGGCCTCTTCTCCAAAAACAATCACAACTTTTTTCTCCCACTTTAAATCATAAAGGCTTTTTTTGGCGTGCGAAGAAGTCGTGAGAATTTGAAAGCCATTTTTTTTAAGGAGTGCGATCATTTTTTTAAAATCTTGGGCCTCATACACAGGAACAAATTCTGCTCCCCCTTCAGAAGTTCGTACCGCCGCTGCGGAGTTAGCCACTTTCATTGAGGGAATGATTAATCCATTGGCCCCAAAATGAGCAGCACTTCTTAAAATGGCCCCAATATTGTGAGGATTTGAGACATTTTCCAAAGCAATCAGAAGTGATTGAACAGGCTTTTCATGAAGATAACCTTCGAGTGTGCGATCGGGAGTCTTCCGAATGAGCATACAGATATCTTCATGGTGAGTGGCCTTAGTCATTTGATCGAGCTCAGCTCTTGTGACTAAATGATAAGCCTTTTTATTTTGGGCACAGTATTTAGTAATGGCCGCATATGTTTTCAGTTTTTCTTTAGTCAAAAAAACGTGAATGATGTCCTGCGGGCGCTTTTTAAAAAGGGCCAAGCAAGCATTTTCGCCGTAAATTTTTGTTTCAGTTTCTTTATTAAACTTTTTACTCATAATGCCATCTATGGTATCAATTTTAATAAGTATGGGTCAAAACAAATGTACAGGCTATTTAGCACCTCCTGATTTCGAATCAGATTTAAAAGTTGAATTATCTCTTTTGGGAATTACTATACTCGAAACGCATGGGCGTCTTTTTCTATGTGAAGGCGAGGCCCAAGATGTGGTCTTTGCTCAAGACACTTGGCACGATGTTGAGCGAGTCGAATACACCTCTATTTCTAACGCAGCTGAAGTTCTTCGCTCTCGAGCTGGCCGCTGGAGTCACTTTTCACTCAATAATCATCGCAGGGCAGAGTTAATTTTAGAAAAAGTTCCCTCGGTAAAAATAAAGCGTTATCATTTTTTAGACCCCATTCCGAACTCAACCATTGGCGTGTTTGCACTTCTTTCTGAAACTGTGATGCTCGTTTCACCTCGCACGAATTGCCCTCTTCCTTTTGGTGAGATTCAATTTGTTGAAGATAAAATTAATCCACCTTCAAGGGCCTATTTGAAGTTATGGGAGCTATTCACTCTTTATCAAATCAAACCGAGCGAAGGTCAGCGAGTGATTGATGTGGGAAGTTGTCCAGGTGGATGGACTTGGGTTCTACAAAATATTGGTTGTGAAGTCGTAAGCATTGATAAGGCCCCATTAGATCCTAAGATCGCGGCCCTGCCTCGCATCGACTTTAGGCAAGAGAGTGCTTTTGGTTTAAGACCTGCTCATATAGGAAAACTAGATTGGTTTTTTTCCGATATTATTTGTTATCCCGATAAACTCTTAGAGCTTGTCACAAGATGGAAGGAATCTGGTCTGGTTGATAATTTTGCTTGCACCATAAAGTTTCAAGCCCCAACCGATTTTGAAACCATGTTTAAATTAAAGGCCATCCCCGGCTCGCGCATAGTTCATCTTTCTTGCAATAAGCATGAAGTGACGTGGATTAATCTTAAAGCTCTTGAGTAAAATAATCAGAGGACCCTCATGCACCCATTGCTCTCCATTGTTTTGCAGAATCATGCTTTAAAGAGCGATAGCTCACGTTTGTTTCATGGAAGAGGTGGGCTTTTTCCTGACTATCAAAACATTGTTGTCGATTTTTTTTCTCCAACACTGTTGATCACGCTGTATAAAGAAGTTGATGAAAAAATAATAGAATCTCTATTGGGTTTTCCTGCAGAAAATATATTGCTCCAAAAACGTTTCTTGCATCGACCAGAGTTGGTCATATTAAAAGGGGCCATTCCAGAGAAGGGACAAGCTTTGGAAGAAGGAATGTTGTTTCATCTTAAGTTTGGAGCAAGTCAAAATATAGGTTTTTTTCTCGATATGGCCCAGGGAAGAAAATGGATTAGGGAACATGCTTTTGGAAAAAAAGTTCT
>JAGOVS010000201.1 GCA_018060625.1 Bacteriovorax sp.
ATGAAAGTGGCCCAAGACGTTGCTTTATTGCTTTTCTTTTTTACAATAACGATCTATGGCGTAAAGCAAGTTAACATGTGGTACGAAAAATATTTAGCGAACAAGGTTAGTATCTATGAGCCTCAATTTAATTGGCTTAATAAGAGTTTAGTATTCAAAGGTGGGGATACAAAGCCCGCAAAAGAATTTAAACTCAACTTTGATGAAATCAAGGATATTACTAAAGGAGAAAAACTTACTGAGTTTTTTGATCCAGAAAAATACGAAGAAGAAACAGAAGTCACTCTGACTTCATTTGAGAACATTCCTAAAGATTTTAATGAAGCTGATAAAGAACCCTCGGTTTATGAAGGGGATTCAGAGAATCCTAATGGTTATCGTGAAACAAAAGGTGGAACGACAAAAATTTATCGTTTAATGATGACATCCACAAATACCTATTCTGCCAGGGATAAAATCAATGAACTGGTTGGTAAGTATCAAGCGGAAGCAGTGGGAGACTCAACACCAGGAATGGATGTACCCGGAGGAGTTTACTATAATGTTTATATCCCCAAGAAGTTTTTCAAAGAATTTATGACGGAAACAATGAAAATTGATCAATCTAAGCTTTTTGAAAATAATACGTCTAATGTAAAAAATGTTCCAGGTAAAACACGCGTATTCATAATGGTTAAATCTATTTGATTACATTTGTCCATCAGGCATGGCGTACATTCCTTTTAATTTTCTTAGAAGAATGTGAGATTTTCCAAGGTAGTACCATTGACGAAAAAATCCGATACTCATGGCAATAAGAAAGCCTAAGACAACTCCAGAGTGTGTGGTTTTTTGAACAAGGCCAGTATCATGTGCCCCACCTAAAAGAAAAGCAATCATTCCTAAGATGAGCATTAGGATAGTCCATGGGATCGTTTGTCGTTTGGAGCGATCTGCTTCTTCGACAAATTTTTTTGTTTTTTCGATATAGGGAGCGAGGTCCTCTGGGGGATTGTCAAAGAGTTCATTTAAATTTGTTCCCGAGCTAACAATGATATAAACATTGTTGGTTAGGCGTGAAACACCTATGAAATAAAACATGACAAATGCTTGGGCAAAGATTGTGTATATGAAAGCAGGGATGGCCACTTGGATATGTCCCAAGGATAGGTGGACGACTTTTAACGCAAGTAATGATGTTAAGAGGATGCTTGCAATCATAAGAAGAATTAATGTACGAAGTAGGTAGGCCATATTTTTCCTTATATTTCTCAGGGAAAGATTCAATTCAATTGTCATGATAGTGCAGATTTGCTATTTATCATTCTAATCATTGGTAAGAAACAACAATTTTTAAGCCCCCACAAGGTGAGTGCATGTCAACGCCTCAAAATACGCAGAAGAAACTACTGGAGAATCCCGTCGTTGGAAGCCTTGTCGTTCCTATTGCCATTGTGCTCTTTGGTGCCCTTATTATTTTTGGAATTACAAAAATGCTCTCTTCAGAAAGGTCCTACAAAGATCTCGTTGAAGAAATTCAATCAAAAACATTTGGTAATAAGTGGGTTGCTGCCTACGAACTTTCAAAACAAATAAACTCTTCTCAGATTCCTAAGGAGGATTATCCTTGGTTAGTGACTCATTTATCTCAGTCCTATAATGGTTCCATTGATCCTCGAACAAGAGGCTTTATCGTAGCTGCCCTTGGTGCTTTGAAAACAGAGCTCGCCTTGCCAATTTTGCAGGTGGCCTTGGGGGATTCAGATCTTGATGTGAAGTTTCATGCCATTGTTTCAGTGGCCAATATGCCAAAAGGGATACAATTTGATTGGGCCAAGATGATTGAACTTCTTAGTTCAGATAAGCCGATTTTAAAACAAGCTGCTGTCTTGACCCTTGCGACACATTTAGTACCAGAGGCACAAGTTCCGATTAAGGAATTACTCATTGATCCAAGTATTACTGTTAAATATGCTGCAGCAACTGCGCTTATAAATTATAAAAATGAAGCGGCCATTCCCGTACTCAAAGAGATTTTGTTGATTCCTAATCCAGAGGCGTCGGCCCGAATTCTTCCACCTGCCCTTGATTCTCAACAGATCGTTGATTTGAAGTTGGGAGTATTAGTCACACTGCAGAAAAATGATTGGAAAGTTTTAAATGATATACTTTTAGATGTAGCGAATAAAGATTCTAATAATTCCGTCGCAACAAAAGCGAAGGAAGTATTAAATTTGTTGAAAAAATAGAAGAACATTCGCATAATCTAACTATTGATTTTATTAATAATTAACCGCTGAACCTAGGATCTGAAATAGGATCATTTGAGTTTAGCGATTTTGCGTTTATAACAAGGGTACTAGCATGAGCGAAGAGGCAAAGAAAAGTTTAAATCGTCGGGAGTTTTTTAGTTATATTACTGTTGGATGGGTGATGTTTACCGCTGCCGTTGGTGGACTGCTCAGTCTCGCTTTTCGATTCACTTACCCCAATGTTAATTTTGAGCCAGAAATGGAATTTCTTGCAGGAATGCCAACGGATTATGCCCCTGGTGTCGATGAAAGATGGAAAAATGGCTATGGTGTATGGATGGTCAAGCAAGAAGGGAAGCTTGTGGCCCTTTCCAATATCTGTACTCATTTGGGTTGTATTCCAAACTGGCTTCCAGCAGAATTAAAATTTAAATGTCCATGTCATGGTTCTGGTTATTATATGAATGGAATTAATTTTGAGGGCCCAACTCCGCGTCCCTTGGAGCGTTACAAAATCGCTCTTCAGCCAGACGGGAAAATTAAGGTTGATAAAACTAAAATTTACCGCTGGGAAAAAGATGAATGGGAAAATCCAGATTCTTTCTTAGAAGTTTAAGAGTTATTATAAAAAAAATATTTTTGCAAAAAGGTTTTTAAAATGTCAGACAATGGAATCGCAAAAAAAGTTAGAGACACCCAAGTTTGGAAATCAATTTTCAGACATGGACCGCCAGATAATGCACGCAACAGAGCAGCCGTTATCGCAGGGAACGTGTTTCTTCACCTTCACCCAATAAAATTAAAAAAGTCAGGCGTTGAGCTCGGGTACACATGGTGTATGGGAGGATTGACGTTTTTTATTTTTTTAGCTCTTACTGTGACAGGACTTCTTTTGATGTTTTATTACCGTCCAACGGCGGAATATGCATTTAATGATATCGTCGCTCTTCGCGAGCACGTTCCTCTGGGAATTATGCGCGAGATTCATCGTTGGGGTGCTCATGCCATGGTTATCACCGTTTGGATTCACATGTTCCGCGTGTTCATGACAGGATCTTATAAACCACCTCGTGAGTTTAACTGGGGAGTCGGTGTTATTCTTCTGGTTCTTACCCTTCTTCTCTCGTTTACAGGCTACCTTCTTCCTTGGGATCAGTTGGCCATTTGGGCGATTACAGTTGGGTCGGGAATGGCAAAGGCAACTCCCTTTTTAGGGAATGCAGGTCCTGGGGCCATGCTTGCTCGTATTGGTGATTTTGTCATGGTTTCGGATAAGAACGATGTGCGTTTTCAGTTATTAGGTGGGCGCTTTGTTGGAGAGCCTGCTTTACTTCGTTTTTATATTCTTCATTGTGTATTTATTCCTCTCGTTGTTGGAGTACTTATTGCTGTCCACTTCTGGAGAGTAAGAAAAGATGGTGGGATTTCAGCGCCATTATAAAAAATATTTTTATCGCGAATGACTATTAAGGAAAATAGAAATGCTAAGAGAACTTGTTAATAAATTATCAGATCCCATTATCTCCTTCCCATTGGCGACTTTTGGTTTCTATTTAATGCTTAAACACTACAAGACGGTAGGAACTAAGAAGTTTGCTTATTGGTCAGTGGCGATACTGATTCCAGTAGTTACTTGGTTTTTATCTGATCCTAACTTTTTTTCTATCATTAAGACTCCGGATAATATTCCGATTATTCTTCTCCTCCTCATTGTTGGTTTCGTGACCTGGTATTCAATTTACAGAGCAGCACTTAACGATACTCGTATGGAAGCTGGTCTTTGTCCCATTGAAGCGACTCCAGAGAATCGAGAGAAAGTTTGGTGCTGGCCAAATTTGGTTTATATCGAGCTATTGGCCATGATTGCTTGTACCGCTTTTCTTATTGTATGGGCAATCATCTTTAAGGCTCCTCTTGAAGAACCTGCTAACCCAACATGGGCACCCAATCCTGCAAAAGCACCTTGGTATTTCTTAGGTCTTCAAGAAATGCTTGTTTATTTTGACCCGTGGATGGCCGGAGTTGTTCTTCCTGGTCTTATTGTCGCAGGTCTTATTGCTGTTCCTTATATTGACACCAACCCAAAAGGGAATGGTTACTACACATTTAAAGAAAGAAAAATGGCCATCACAGCTTTCCTTTATGGATGGCTGATTCTTTGGGTTTACCTTATCATTGTTGGGGTTTTCCTTCGTGGTCCGAACTGGACCTTTTATGGACCTTTTGAATTTTGGGATTTCCATAAAGTTGTTGCTGATTTTAACGTTAACCTCTCAGAGATCATTTGGATAAAAATGCTTGG
>JAGOVS010000202.1 GCA_018060625.1 Bacteriovorax sp.
AGGCTAAGTTTTATGCATAATAATTCGCGAATCACCATTTTGTGAAACAATTATATTTATATCAAATCCAGATACTCCTGGCTTAATATTGAGAATTTGAGGGGGGGCCACTTTTTGACCATTTCTTTGGGCAAATGTTTTCACAAGAAAAGCAAAGTCAGATGTTTGAATTTTTTCTTCATGCTTAAAGAATTCACCTTTTTGTTTAAAGTAAACATCTCCAGCTTCATGTATTTCTAATCCCTGGGTACAATCTCCTTTTATCAGATCTTGTACAATAATAGGAAATATATCTAGTACCGAATCAGCAATACTTGCAAGCCTTGGAGCCTCGGCCGTTTTTGGTCTCCAACGTGATATTCGTAAATCAGCATCCCGAGGCAGAACGCCAGTATGTTCCATTGTTGATCTACGCAGAAAAAGAGGATGAAAATAAATTCGTTCTCCAGAGCAACTTACTTCTAATATGGAATTAAGCATCCCTTCAGTATTAAAGACAATGGCAAATTGAATATTTTTAGCGACTATATCTATGTGTGTTTGCTTCGCGCTATCTTGATACAAATGAAAGACACCGCCCTGAATATAATCCATGAAGTTGTAATTGTCAGAAAATGCAGGATTCATAAAAAGAGTCACTTTTTCTTTTGGACTATATAATCCCGAGCCTATTTGAATAGTACTATTATAGCTAATTTCTACGCCGTTTTCTTCGGCCAGCTCTTCTCCTAAAGTAAATGGAGCAGTTAGGGCATTTGAACACCAGGCAATCGATTTCTTTTTTGTAAAAAGAAGCGAGATAAATTCTCTTTGATCATGATCAAAAGACCTATGATCAATAAGTTTTTCAAATAATAATGTGCTCTTTTTCATCTCGATTCCTTTGTTTATTTCATAGAAATAATTTGGTCTTTTACTTAGATTACAAATAATGATAACCCGAAATATTTTTTTGGTGAAGCTTTTGAGTTATCTAGTCGGGAATGCATGATGTTTTTAAAACCAAACTTGTTGCTAAAATCAAATTGATTAAGCGGTCTCCAAGTATTTTTTAATTTTTGATGACTGTCATGATATACTTAGCTTTCTTATTTCATAATATTAGGGGTGCTTTATGAATAGATTATTCTTTGTTGTAATTTTATTATGTTTTTTTTCATCCAATGGCCACGCTGAAAAAAAATCAGTATCTTTAAGCATACCCCCAGAACTAAAGAAAATGCTAGATAAATTTTCTCAAGCGATTGCAAACAATGAAAAGACAAAGGCGAGTGAGTTAAGTAATTTTCCTTTAAAGAATATTGTTTATCTTGATAAAAAGACTAAGAGTCGAAATGAATTCGAATCGTCGTTTAAAAATAGTATGCAGCCTTTTTGCTATGATAAGCAAAAGCCTGAAAAAGATAAAAATGGTAAAGACTGGGTTTTGGACTGCGACGGAAATGTTTTTTATTTCGGTTTAAGAGCAGGTCAATGGAAATATTTGGGATACGAAAATATCAACGAATAGTATTTCGAGTAATTGATTTTTAGCAAGTTCGCGTTTGAGTTTACTAGATGCAAATAGGACGATTACTAACTGAGAATAAAAAAATTTAAAGAAATGAAATAAGAGCTCTGATTAAAATAATAGGAGTTAGAATTGCAAAGTTTAAACCATAGTTCAAGAATTAAAAACATTGAAGAAATATCAAACGTTTTTATTGTTTCAATGAAAAATCTTACAGAAGATGAATTAAAAAATTTCCTAATCACTCTCGACAAAGAATCTGATGCATATAAGTATTTTCAACGTTTAAAAGTCGTTTCTTTAGATTCTGAGTTTGCTACTGACTTTCAAGGCATTTCTTTTTGTCCCTTTGTACTGAAATATTGCATAATAAGTGCAGCAGGCTCAAATCATCAAGTAGCTCGTTTTGTTTTATCAATAGCAACAGAAGCACTTGTTAATTTCAAAGATTTTTTATCTCTAACTGGTTATGGCATGATTGATTCAAGTGATGCGCCTTTTACTGACGATTACTTAGAGCTTGAACAAAAACGCTTTTTTGCTTTCTGTGTTGCACAGTTTATTGAATGTGGTGCCGATTTTCCAGATATATTTGAAATAATGAGATCGAGTGCCTTCACGCAAGATTCATCATTTGAAATTAGAAAAATAATTGAAGAGGGTCCGGAGGCCATCTTTAATAGTGAACTCTTCAGTGAAGATGAAAAACAATATTGGAAAAAATGTCTCAGTGAAAATGGGACCATTGATGACTGGAGCGGTTTTCAACAATATTTAGTTTTAAAGTATAAAATCCCTTTTTTACCTAGAGAAGTTTAATTGAAATGTAATAGGGAGTAGTAGTATGAAGATTTTAATATTAGGTTCTTCTGGCTTTATTGGTAGCCATTTAAAAATAGAATTATTAAAATCCGGACATCAAGTAATTTGCTCTGGCAGAAAAAATTATTTCAATGAAGCTGATTTTCTTACTATTGACCTGGTCGAAATTAGCGAAGGATCTGACATTTTAGAACTTAAAAAAAAACTCTCAACGGTTGATTTAGTTATTAACGCTGCTGGCATAATCGCTGAAACCAAGACTCAAAGCTTTAATCAAATTCATGCCAATGCCCCGTCCATTATATTTTCACTATGTCGTGATTTAAAAATTAAAGTAATTCAAATTTCAGCATTAGGTGCTGATGCAGAAGCAAATTCACTTTTTCATCTAAGTAAGAGAAAGGCAGATGATTTTCTCATTAATTTAAATATCCCATCCGCTATTATTTATCCTTCTCTCATTTTTGGGAAACAAGGCAAAAGTGCTGAACTCTTTACTCAAATGAGCTCATTACCAATAATATTTATTCCAGGATCAGGAAATCAAAAAATTCAACCAATTCATATTGATGATTTAGTAAATATAGTTAAAAATATAGTTGATCATTTTCCAGTTCAATGCCAAAAGTTTTTTGCCGTTGGTCCTGATGTTTTAGAATTTAAGCAATTTTTGAATTTGCTTAGAATATCTCTCAATTTAAGGCCAGCATTAGTTATCCATTTACCTATGATATTTATTTCATTTTGCGCATTCTGTTTTGAAAAAATAGGTTTTAAATTAATCAATCGTGATACTGTGAAAATGTTAAGTCGAGGAAATTTTGCTCATGAGAATCAATTACAATTTATAACTTATCCGGCACAAATCAAGGTCAATCATTTCATAGATCAAGAAATGCGTGAGAATGTTTTTAATTTAAAAATAAGAGTCATTTGCAATCTCGCTCGAATCGCTGTTGCAATGGTATGGATCTGGACAGGGATTGTATCACTTGGTATTTACCCCATTAGTGAAAGTTTAAAACTCCTTGAACAAGTTGGCTTTACTGGGAAATTTGCCTTTTTTTTATTATATTTTGCATCTCTACTCGATTTGTTTTTGGGACTTTTACTCATTTTAAAGAAACGAAAAATACTTTACATCCTGCAATTATTGGTTATTTGTTCTTATTCTTTTATTATCAGTTTTAAAATTCCAGAATTTTGGATTCATCCTTTTGGCCCATTATTAAAAAATATTCCATTAGTTGTTTTAACGTTAATGCTGCTTTTTATGGAGGATGAGAATGCTGTATTCAATAATTAAAATGATCCATATTATTTCGAGCACTATCCTTTTTGGAACGGGAGTGGGGTCGGCATTCTATCTCTTTATGATCAATCGATCGAAAAATGTTGAAATTATTTATCCTGTTTTAAAGCTTGTTGTATTGGCCGATCTTGTCTTTACAACTCCAGCTGTTTTTATTCAACCTCTCACTGGATTTACACTTCTCTACTTAGCGGGTATTTCACCATTTTCTGGATGGCCTCTCTATTCACTCATTTTTTTTGTAATCGCCGTTTCTACTTGGCTTTTCGCTGTTAGGTTACAATTGAAAATGCGCACAATTGCTAAAAATGCTTTTGCATTAAAAATTGATTTGTCGAAACGCTATTTTGTGCTCGCTAATTATTGGTAAAACCTTTATGGGTCTAGGACCAATTAGACTAATGTTTTAAAAACTAATTCGAAACCGGGGACGCCCTTTTTAAGACAAGGACGGGCTATCGCCCACTTTGATACTTCTTTTTTGGTTTTTAAACGAAAAAATATCGTTGTGAAATATACTCTTCTTAAATAGAATAACGGGCAATGAGAATTAGTCAAGGATCAGATACTGAAAAACTAATGGAACATTTATTACTAACTCTTTTTTTAAAAATAAATAAACAATAAAGAAAAATGATTCTCCCTACGCAATTATAGAATAAAATAGTCCCCTAGAATGAAAATCGTATTAATACTGATTATTTTTCTTTGTTCAATCACTTTGAGCCCAGTTGTCCGTGATAGTCCATGGAGTGCGGTCGTTTCTTAAGCAGTCATGCAGCTAAAGTGTAAACCTTGGCCGATCATTTCCATCTTCTTTATAATCTATCTCAATCAATTTTTCAAATTCTTCCGGTGGAACGTATCCAAGACT
>JAGOVS010000054.1 GCA_018060625.1 Bacteriovorax sp.
GATTTCTATATAGTTGAGTAAGAAACTCTGGAGAAGTCAGGCATGTTGTGCCTGCGCTGGTATTATTTTAAAAAAGCTTTAACATGTAGTGATCAATTCTTTGGAGTGATTATGTACTTGTCTAAATTGCTTGCTACTTTTTTACTTTTTTCATTAATGATTCTAAAGGCGAATGCGGGATTGAACCTTAATGTGAAAATTGGTCAATTAGTTGGGAATCAATTGGTTGAGATTAATAAAAGTATTTCTGGAGATTATAATAAGGAAATTATTATAAGCCCTGATGGATTCAAGAATAAAATCATTTTGAAGTTTAAAAAGTTCTCAAATGTACTCGTTAATGGAAATAAAATTAGTCCAGTACAAGTAGACATGCAATTCGTTAATGAATTAAAAAAAGTGATTGGTCGGACACAAACAGTAACGTCTTTTTATAATCGTTCAGCTGAGTTTGCTATACGCACTTCAGGGCGAATTTCCGATTCAGCTGATCTTAATGTAAGTCTTAATTTTGAAGAAACGAATTAATGAATCAGGCGTTTTAAAAAATTCTCTAATTTATCGAAGACATTTTGGTTTAATTTATCTGCTCTGTTTTTGCATATTTTTATGGCGTGACAAGATTCATCTGCTGCAAGCTTGTCGAGAAAATCCATCATAAATTTGTAGCTTTTGATATTTGTTTGATAAATTTCTTTGATCTCAAGAATTTTACCTAATTTTGAGCAACTGATGACTTGATAGCTTATTGTTCCTACACAGTTTTCATCGCAAAAGACACCAATTAGCCTAGGTCCATGAAGACCATGCTCATATTCATGTTTGAGCGAGTATTCATAAAAAGAGAGCGGGTATTCTTTCTGATTAAGAATGTTGTACGCTTTCTCAAAGTCTTCCTTGACCGTGATTAATCTTATGTCCATAAAGACATGCTAATCGCGTTTAAAAAAAGCGCAATAAAAAAAACCTTGAGCGATTTAGTGTACTAATTGTTGAGGAATGAAAAGTGCTTTGGCACTTAATTGATAACAGTAGTAATAGTTGCATCGTGGGTGGTTGGCCATTTCACACATCGAGCGGAAGACAATCTTATCATTGCTCATGATGCTTAAAATACGCATCGTTGTCTCACAGTCACGTCTGGCAATTTCTGGACTTTGATTATTAGAAATATAAACAGTGTTGGTATCAACCCAGGTAGATGAAGAACTAGCTTCTTCTGCGTTTGTGAATTGAGTGGCAGCGAAAAGTGCCAGGACAAGTAGAAGTGCTCTCATGATTATTCCCCCGAGAATTGATGTTGGATAAATCACACCAATATTCTCTTCAATTGTCAATGAATGCTGATTTCATTGCGTCATCGTTATTTTTCATTGGCAAAGCGATATCATTTAGGCATAGAATTTCTCTCTTTAAAAAATACTAAGGATTAAGAAAATGAGTCAGTCAATAAGTGTCAAGATTCCTAACCAAGTGATCAATTGCCAAAATTTTATAAATGGACAATTTGTGAAGGGGCAGGGGGAAAAAGTTTCTATCGTCAGCCCTTATAATGGAAAGTGCATTGGGGAATTTTACAGTTCGACATTGTCCGATGTAGACCATGCTGCGAAGTCGGCACAAGCTGCTCAGAAAATTTGGGCAGAAGTTCCGATGAAAGAGCGAACTAAGGTGATGTTTAATTTTCGCACTATTCTTTTGCGGGATTTAGAGGAAATGGCACATCTTAAAAGTGCCGAGTCGGGAAAAAATTTCGAAGAAGGTAAAGCTGGTCTCATGAAGGGAATTGAGGTTTTAGAGTATGCGATAGCCCTTCAGAATATGGATCTTGGGGGGAGGGTAGAAGTCTCTCGCGGGGTCAGTTGTGAGTATAGACGTGAACCTGTTGGCGTCGTTGCTAACATCACGCCATTTAATTTTCCTGCAATGGTGCCGATGTGGACTATTCCTATTGCCTTAACCTTAGGGAACGCTTATTTGTGGAAGCCCTCAGAGAAAACGCCACTAACATCCCAGCGAATCGCAAGCGCCTTAAAAGAGGCGGGGCTTCCAGATGGACTCTTTCAAGTTCTTCAAGGAGGACAAGTGACGGTTGAGGCCATTATTGATCATCCAGCAGTGAAGGCCATTGGTTTTGTAGGTTCGACAAAAATAGCTAAAGCTGTTTACGATCGTGGGACCCAGTTAGGAAAACGCGTTCTTGCTCTAGGGGGAGCAAAAAATCATATTATCCTTCTTCCTGATGCAAACCCAGATTTAGCAGGGATTGGAATTAGCGATTCGTTTACAGGTTGCGCTGGACAGAGGTGTATGGCCGCTTCAGTGCTTCTGGCAGTTGGAAGGCCAGAGGAAACTCAAAAGCATATTGAAAAAATTATCGCGAGAGCAAGTTCACTTAAATTGGGAACCGATATGGGGGCCATCATTACAAAGGCTCAAGTTAAATTTTTAAATGAGGCCATTGGGAACGCAGAAAAAGCGGGAGCGAGAATTCTTCTTGATGGAAGAATAGCAAAGGCACCAGAGGGAATGGAAGAAGGAAATTGGATAGGTCCAACAATTCTCGAAAACATTCAACCTGGCAGTGAAGCAGCGAAAGTGGAACTTTTTGGTCCGGTGATCAGCATTATTAGATGCCCTGACATTACTCATGCAATGGAGATAGAAAATAGTGTTGAATATGGGAATGCCTGTTCTGTATTTACATCTAATGGGGCACTTGCTGAAAAAGTCATTAAAATGGCCAGCACGGGAATGGTTGGTGTCAATGTCGGAGTGCCTGTACCAAGAGAGCCTTTTTCTTTTGGGGGCATCAATGCTTCGAAGTTTGGACATGGAGATATTACTGGGCAGCATTCATTAGATTTCTGGTCAAATATCAAAAAAGTTACAGTGAAATGGGAAAAACAAAACGACAACAATTGGATGTCATAATATAGAGGTTTAGTTATATGAGTAACGAATTTACAAGATCAGCGCATGTCATACTGACTTCGCATTCTAAGCAAGTTTATAAGCACAGTCTTCCAATTCATTGGGGCGCAAAGAATCCTATGGAAAGGGGGCCAGTGATTGCCTCACTTACTGATATGAAAGAGAGAAATGCGATTGGAACTCATAGTGGAAGCTATGCTATTTATCGTGCTCTTTCAATTGCGCAAGGTTCTTACGATGTTAATCATAAGCCAGATCTTCATAACACTGAAAGTCCTGTTAAAATTGGACCCTATGATTCTTGGTTTGATCCCGACAAAATGGTTTCGATTGATCCTTGGGGGTTAGATGTACAGATTAACTTCAAAAAGTTTTACGATGACGGTTATGATATTCGCCCTACGATTTCGGTGACTCAGGCACATTTGCAGCTTCCTGAAATTCACGAGGCGATAAGGGCCGGTCGCTTAAAGCCTGATGGAAAAATAGTTAAAGAAAATAAAGATATCAAAGTGACAAAGGTGGCGATTGAGCCCGTATGGCACTTACCGGGAATTGCCAAGCGCCTGAATGTGGATGAAGGTGAATTGCGAAAAATTCTTTTTCAAGAAACTGGAGGAATGTTTCCTGAACTCGTCACACGTCCAGACTTGAAAGTTCTTCTTCCTCCGATTGGAAGTACGACTGTTTATATTTTTGGAGATCCTGCCAATCTTGCTAATCCAGAGATTGAATTGACCTGTAGAGTGCATGATGAATGTAATGGATCAGATGTTTTTGGTTCAGATATTTGCACATGTCGTCCCTATCTTATTTATGGAATTGAAGATGCTGCTCGAACTGCTCAGCGTGGAGGTGTCGGAATTATTGCTTATTACAGAAAAGAGGGACGTGCTCTTGGGGAAGTAACTAAGTTTTTAGTCTACAATGCCCGAAAGAGACAAGTTGGTGGGGATTCCGCTGCAACTTACTTTAGAAGAACGGAGTGTGTTGCAGGAGTAGAAGATGCTCGTTTCCAAGAACTAATGCCAGATGTTCTCCAGTTTTTTGGAATTAAGAAGATTCATAATTTGCACTCGATGAGTAATATGAAATACAATGCAATCGTAAAAAGTGGTATTGAAGTTGTAAACCGCATTCAAATTCCGGCCGAGTTAATTCCAGAAGACGCGCAAGTTGAAATTGAAGCCAAGAAGGCGGCGGGATATTTTACACCTGATGAAGTGAAAAAGGGTGAAGCTCTTGAGAAGGTAAAAGGGAGACCAATCGATGAATAAGTCTAATCAATATACGGAAAAAGATTTGGATTTTTTGCTTTCTCCTCAAGCCATTAGACAAAGTGCCGAATCACTTTTTGATTTAACCAAGGAAGGAAAAACGCACTTTACTTACCATCCAGAAAAATTTAATGAAGTCGTGGATTATGTTATTGAGGTTATTAAAGATAATTATCCAACATTAGATATTCCATTTCATTCAAGATGGGGGCATTTTCGTGTGGGCGGTATCAATCGAGTTTCGCTTTTAGATCTTGAGCTTGAAGGCAAGGATGCTCTCGAAAAGGCCAGAACAAAACTTGATCTAGTCATAACATCTGTACTTCTCGATGCAGGTGCCGGAGCCGAATGGAGCTATAAAGAAGCAAGTTCTGAAAAATCTTTTAATCGTTCAGAAGGTTTGGGCGTTGCGAGTTTTTATCTTTTTATGGAAAAAAGCTTGTCACATCAAGGCATTTTAAATGCAACAGCAGAAGGTTTGCAAAAGTTAACCAAAGAAAAACTCATTGATGTTTTTCAAGTAAGCTCCACCAATCCTTTAGTTGGTGTTGATGGACGTCTGAATTTACTCAAGAGTTTGGGAAAAACAATTGCGGAGAAAAAAGAGCTGTTTCCAGGGGGACGCCCTGGAAACTTAGTTGATTATTTAAATAATCGTTACGGAAAAAGTTTTACAGGTCCGCAACTTCTTAGGGCCGTCCTTGATGGTTTAGGTGAAATTTGGCCAGGAAGAGTGCGAGTGGCCGGTGTAAATCTAGGCGATGTGTGGCCTTATGAGAAAGTACCGGGAGGCTTAGCTGCTTTTCATAAACTTTCACAATGGATGACTTATTCATTATGTGAACCTCTTATGGAAGCAGGTTTTATTATCACGGGTATCGACCAACTCACTGGCCTTGCAGAATACCGCAACGGTGGATTGTTGTTAGATCGTGGCCTTATTAGCATGACTGATGAGAAACTTTTAGATGTTTCTCATCGGCCAGAATCTGAAGTCATTGTTGAATGGCGAGGTTTAACAATTGCTTTGCTTGATCGCATTGGCGCTGAAATTCAGAAAAAATTAAATAAGAACCCAGCGGAATTCCCTTTGGCCAAAGTCTTAGAAGGGGGAACTTGGTGGGCCGGAAGAAAAGCGGCAAAATCTTTACGCAGCGACAGCTCACCTCCTCTTATGATTGAGAGCGATGGTACTGTCTTTTAATGAAATGAAAAATATTTTCTGGAGATAATCGTGAAAAATGTAACAGTAATTGAACACCCACTTCTTAAGCATAAACTGGGTTATTTACGTGATAAAAATACGAACTCGAGTGAGTTTAGAGATCTTGTTAGGGAGATTTCAAAAGTACTTGCTTATGAAGCAATGAAGGATTGGAATCAAATGGAAACAGTTTCCATTGAAACACCGATTGCCCAAACAAAGACTGAGAGAATCGTAAATCCACCTGTCATTGTTTCCATAATGAGGGCCGGCAATGGAATGCTCGATGCTGTTTTATCTATGATTCCTATTTCGAGTGCAGGTTATATTGGTATTTATCGCGATAAATTTATTCACAATACAGTTGAGTATTACTTCAAGATGCCTGAAAATGTACAAGGAAAAAATATCTTGTTGTGTGACCCTCTCATTGCCACGGCCGATACTATTGTGGCGGCCATTGATCGCCTTAAGCAATATGATGTTGGTAAAATTAAGGTTCTTTGCATTTTAGCTAGTAAATATGGCCTAGAAAAAGTTCTGCATTTTCACCCTGACGTAGAAATTTACACCGTGAATATTGAGCAAGAAATAAATGAAGTCGGCTATCTTGTCCCGGGCCTTGGGGACGCTGGAGATCGTCTTTATCAAACAAAATAGAAGGCCTTGATGAAACCATACATAATTGGAGTTGCAGGCGGAAGTGGATCGGGCAAAACTTATTTTGCAAGAGAGCTTAAAAATCTCTTAGGAGATGAATCTTGCACAATTCTTTACCAAGATAATTATTATATTGATCAATCTCATCGTTTTGATGGCGATGGGGGATCAGTTAATTTTGATCATCCTAGCAGTCTGGATTTTGCCTTATTAGCGCATGGGTTATCTGTACTTAAGAAAAATATGAGTATTGATGTCCCAATATATGAATTTGCCACTCATAAGCGTTTAAAAGATACAATTACATGTGAACCTAAAAAAATTATTTTAGTGGATGGAATTCTCATTTTGGATTCGGCGCTCGTTCGCGATCAATTAGATGAAGCTATCTTTTTTGATACGCCTGAGGATCTTCGCTATAAGCGCAGACTTGATAGAGATGTTCATGAAAGAGGAAGAACTCCCGATGGAGTAAAAAAACAATTTGATTTGCAAGTCCGACCTATGCACGATCAGTTTGTTCAACCATCTAAGATTTTTGCTCAAACCATCGTATGCGATTTAGGGGAATATGGTGAAACACTAGTCCATTTTGCAAAACGTTTGGGTGGGATTTAAAAGAATTATTTAATGAGTTTGTTTATGACTAAAAAGTGAAAGAATGCCCCGATAATAACAAGTAAGTGAAAGATCTCATGATAACCAAAAATTTTAGGATAAGGATTTGGCCTTTTGAGAGCGTATACAATGGCCCCGAAAATATAAATCAAACCACCAAGGGAAAGATTAAAAAGGTCCTTACTTGAAAAGACCTCTTTTAGCTCTGGAAAATAAGGGACAACTAAACACCCAACAGTGATATAGAGAATGGCCGAAAGCCATTTTGGAGCTGTTACCCAGAAGAGAGATTGGATGATCCCGAAAAATGCGGCACCCCAAATGAGTTGTAGTAATCTCATTCCATGCTCTGGAGCAAGGGCAATCAGACCTATCGGAGTGGCGGTCCCCGCGATTAGAATATAAATCGCAGCGTGATCCATACGTCTCATCATCATCCGTGCACGAGGCTTCCAGGTTGGGCGGTGATAAAGAGCGCTTATTCCAAAAAGGGAGATGAGACTAAGAGAGTAAATTATTGTTGCAACTTGAGTAAGCGTGGCATGAGCGTTTGAAAGCAACATGGCACAGGCCCCAAGAGCAAGGAAAAAAGCTGCTTGGTGAAAGTGTCCGCGAAGTAGTGGCTTGCTCATTGGCATGGTCGTCATACCCTAAGCATATCTCAGGTAAGATCCAGACTTCGTAAAATAAGTGTCATAAAGAAAATTTTGTGTTGAGTTGCCCGCAAGCGGCCAGAATGTCATCACCTTTTGTGCCACGAATGAGGGCCGGGAGTTGATAACTCTCTAGGATATTTTTGAATTGTTCAACTTGATAAGCATCTGGTCGCTGGTATTCTGAACCAGGAAAGGGATTAAAAGGGATAAGGTTAATAATCGCTGGTTTTCCTTTCAAGAGTTCACCTGTGGCATGGGCATCGATATCAGTATCATTATAGTTCTTAATGAGGAGGTATTCATAAATAATGTACTGTTTTCGTTTGAGAGGAATTGTGTCGATGGTATGTAATACTTCTGAGAGAGGATAGCGTTGATTTATAGGGATGAGTTTATTTCGTTTTTCTTCAAAAGGAGAATGAAGGGAAAGCGCGAGGTTTACACCGGGCATCTCATCATTCCAGCGAATAAGTCCTGGAAGATAACCGGCCGTTGAAACAGTAATTTTTTGCACGCCAATACTTGTTCCATGTTGATCAAGAAATATCTCACTGGCCACTTTTACAGCATCAAAATTATGTAGTGGTTCACCTTGCCCCATATAGACAATGTTTTTTAATTGATGATCATTTGGTCGGAATTCACGCAACCAACGATCTGCCATGATGAATTGTCCGATAATCTCTTCTGTGGCCAATTGACGTTTTAGGCCTTGGGTGCCGGTAAAACAAAATGAGCATTTCATTGCGCATCCCACTTGAGTGGAAAGACAGATAGTGTATTTATTCTGAAAAGGAATGAGGACGGTCTCTACTTTTTGTCCATCGTGCATCTCCATCAAAAATTTTACGGTTTGATCACTGGACTGATGAATATTGGCAATAATCGGAAGATCAAAAGAGAAATGTTCACGTAAGAAGGCTTGAGTGCTCAGGGCCAGATTATGGGTACAGGGAAGGATTTGTTTTTGTTTATAATGCCAATTAAAAAGTAATGAGGCCCCTGAGGGAGATAAACCCTTTTGCGTGAGCAAATTAGTCAGCGATTCAAAGTTGTATTGGTAAAAGGAATTTCTCATTGGATTACTCGTAGCAAGAAAATGCAAGATTTTCCAGTTTAAATTTCTTAGCAAATATCCAAAATCTTATTATCATTAAAGAATGGAAAAAATAATTTTGTCACTTTTAAGCTTAATAGTGTTGATGGCCTGTAATCAAGCACCAGAGAAACCTAAATTAACGGTGGGAGAGTACGCTAAGCAGATTACGATCATTAAAGGCGTCCTTGATAAAATCCTAGTTGAGAAAGATTTCAAAAAAATGCATACCATTGCTTTAGCCGTTGAGAGCTCTCGAGCAGTCAATTGCATCTCCATTGGAGAAGAATGCAATATCTATGGTGAAATTTTAAATAAAATTGTAAATGCCACTCAAAAAAAGCTTCCCAATGAGGAAGAGAATGTTGCTATTTATAAAAAAATGGGGGAGCTTGAAGTGGCCTTCATGGAAGGGCAAGCCAAGCTCGTGGAGTCATGGAAGGTTTATATTAATCAGCATGAGCGTGAAAAGTAACGACAGATTTATGAATTTTTTCTGTCGAAGAAAAGCCATTCAATGCATATCTATTTGACTTTTTATTTTGAACCCTTACATTTATCAGCAGCGTAGCCTGACGTATGATCAACATGAATTAAGTCGTAGCATGCTTTGAAGTTAGAATTAGTAAAATCATATTGAGAATATTCTTTTTTACATTTATCAGCAGCGTAGCCTGACGTATGCTCAACACGTATTAAGTCGTAGCATGCCTTGAAGTTAGAATTTGTAAAATCATATTGATTATATTCTTCTTTACATTTATCGACAGCGTAGCCTGACGTATGATCATCACGTATTAAGTTGTAGCATGCTTTGAAGTTAGAATTTGTAAAATCATATTGATTATTTTCTTTACATTTAGCGACAGCGTAATTTGACGTATGATCAACACGCATTAATTCGTAACATATCTTGAAATTTGAATTATTATAGTTAAATTGATTGCTTGGAAGTGGATTTTGTTTGTTAGAAATTTCAGAATTATTTGATTCAATTTCCTGATTGACTACCTCTTTAACTTTTTTTAGTTCAATCTTGTTTACCATTGCTGATAATTTCTTCATCTGACGAACAAGTGCAATTGCTTGCGCATCTGTTTGAGTTTTTAGAGGGAAAGTTTTCAACCCATTATTAATTTTAATAATTCGATCAGCGACAGAAATGTTATTGAGGTCGCGATAATAATCCCAGTTAAGCCACTCAAGGGCCGTGCGCTGAATGCTCATTTGAGCAGAAGCATCGAAGATAGATTTATTGAGTTCATTTAAAAATTGGAAATAATCATTTCCATAACTAATAAAGGGAGCAGGTGATTTCTTCGTTAGGGTGTCCATGTCGGTGTCGTAATACTTGAGGGCCATCTTTATAGAGGATACGAGCACCCGTAAACGAGCATCAGCTGATCCTACCTGATTATTATCTACTTCTTTACTAAGAATTGCATCGAGGACCAATGCTCGATTCAAAGTATAGCGCAAGAGGATTTCTGCATTTTTTGGAGCACTTTCTCCCACCGTCGATTTGATTCCAGTGATGAGGTGATCGATTTTATCAGCGATTGAAAGCTCTTGAATGTTTTCAAGAAGATCATTTAAAAAAACTTTTGAATCGCGTGCCCAGGGAGTGAGTTCTGCTATTTGCGCATCTGTTAGTTTGGTTTGCACGCCTTCTTGAAGAAGCAGAGGCTTCTCAATGACAGGTAGGATTACATCATCGGCCTTTAATGTATGAGCAAAAAGGAGTGAAGTTAAAAGTGTCATTACGATTGCATTTTTTTTCATATAAAACCTATGATTCTAAACATTGCCAACAATATCTATTAATGTATTAGGAACTGGGATGACTCTCAAGCTTAAGCCTAAAGGCCGTAATTATTTTAGCCTACTGAAGTCAGCACTAAATGGAGCTAAAGCTTTGAATCTAGAAGAGTGGTGAAAAAACATGTCAAAAGTTTAGACGTTCTTAAATTTTTTAAATTGGAATAACCGGCCCGAAGGCCGGATGATTTTACTTCAATTCACAGTAACCCAAACGTTTTTAATCCCATTTCGTCTCACTAGCACATTAAAAACTTGACCATAATCAGGATGAAGGCGGATGCATCCATGACTTGCCGGACGCCCTAGCTTACTCCAATTTCCTTGAGTCGTTCCATGAATGGCATATCCGCCTTAAATAAAGACGGCATAAGGCATATTACCCAGACCGTTATAGTCACCGTCGGGGTATCTGGTAGAGGTGTAACGATCATAAATTCTTCCATCGGGGTGACGGACAAAATCCGGAGTTGTGTATCCTGCCTTTCCTGTGGAGGTCTTCCAAGTATAAGTTAGAGCGCCGTCAATATAGAGATAAAGTCTTTGGGCACTTTTATCAACGTCTGCCCATATACGACACGAATTTCGGTAGCACGATGGGAACAGCTCCTCAAGGGGATCAATTTCAAGGTGGGCTGATTTTCCTGTCGTTTTTTCATAATCGTCATCTATGTCTTTAAGAAGTTTTTCAATGTCGGGTGATCTTGGATCGAGCTCATCAAAAATATTTCCTTTTGTTTTTTTTGCATAAGCATTGCTGGTTAATAATGTAAGGCAGACAACTAAAAATAATGCTTTCATCTTTCTAATCTCCTCTTCAAAGTTTAGCTTCTTCAAGCAATATGTATTTTTACCACGCAAAATTGGAAACAAACAAATAGCTTTTTTCAATCACATTATTCGCTTAGTATCCACGATCTTGATTGTTCTTTTTTTTGATAACTTGGATTCATACTTATTCTAAAGGAGGTAAGTTGGTCACGAAGCGCAATAATATGGGAGTTTTATGTTAAAAAAAGTTCACTTTTTTCTAAATATAGTTAAACTTAATTAATAAGTGAACATTTTTCAATGGAGTGAATTATGATTGAGACAGAAAGAAATGTAATTGTAGAATTTTTACGTTCCTCAGAGCCAGATATGGATTATAATCCATCGAGCTTATCAACTGCGGATCTTGTTGATATTCTCATCGAAAAAGTGACGGAACTTGAATTGGACTACTCTATTTTATCAACGGCTTTTGTCAATAAAGTGAACCCAGATCGTTTTGAGAATTTCCATGAAGCAGTTATGAATCAATATGAAATGATTTCAGATGGTGCAGAAATTCCTGAGTCAGTCTTAGATAGATTGGCTGCTCAATATAGATAAAATGTGAACAATGATCCCGCAAGGTTTTCTTTGTGGGATCATTATTGCTTTGTGGGAAAGTGATTATCATCGATTTTGGTTTTCCATGCCTTATCCATTAATCCAGTATTTAAACATTTTTCTAAAAACTCTCTATCTGAGAATCGATTTTGGCCATATCCTTGTTCATGTAATTTTGATAACGGCATATTGGGATATGGACGTTCTAGAAGGATTAAATCGTCTCCAATTTTTACTTCACCTTCTGAGAGTACGCGATAAAACCAACCCACCTTTCCTGATTCCATAACAAATTTAAGGATACGATTGTCATTGTAAGCATAGTTAATGGTGGCACACGGTCTTCTACAAACTGTGACTTGTATCTTGGCAGACCCAAGCATAAAGATGTCGCCGATGTTTAAATCATTCTCTGTCAGTTCTTCAGTAATAATATTCTCACCAAATGATCCAGGAATGAATCGTTCTGAAATTTCAGGAAATTTTTCTTTCAGGCTTTGATAATTCTTATGGGAATAATGGTGAATAACTCTCATCTCTCCACCGTGATATATCTTATTTACGACTTCATCACCTTCAATAGTTTCTTTTTTTATAATTAATTTTTCTTTTGGTCGCTTGTTAATGGCGCTTTCAATGTTATTGGAAAGTTTTTCAACTTTTCCGGTGAAAGTTCCAAGGATTTTACATTTTATAGGTTGTTGATTCATGCCCATTAGACTACATGAAGTAGTGAATAATAAAAAGTCCAGTTGTTTACTTTGGTCAACTTTATAATGGCTACTATTGTTTAAATCTTTTTGCAGGTCTTTGCAAATGATGACCAAAATCCAACAAATGTGGATTTTCCTTCATTCATTAATTTTTGAAATTCTTCGGGAGTATAAACAATCAAGTCAAAATCAACTTGGTCTTTTTCAAAAAAATTATAGAGTTCTGAAAATAATTTATAACGTTCATGAAACTCTAAGTTAGTATTGGCGACAATTAATATATCAAGATCGCTGTCGGCGTTAAATTCATTCGTCCAAAAGCTACCAAAAATATAGGCTTCACGTACATGAGAGTTAAAATGCGTTTTTAATTCTGCAATGAATTCTTCTTTAGTTCTCTCTTTTAAAAATGATACTTTTTTTCGTACAGTAGTCATCTCTATGGCAAACCAAGTTCAGCAGAAGCTTTTTGAATAATAATAGTTGCATCTTTAATTGCTTTAGAAGCTTGCTCAATTTCAAAAAATTCAAAAGGAGCGCCTTCAGGAAGGGCATCGGGATATCTGGCCGAGATATAAAAAACATCGAGACTTTTTCCAGCTTTTTCTACATCAGAATTAATTCCGATTGCTTGAGCAATTTTTGCAATAGAATGTCCGCGCACATCATATTCTTGATGGTAGGCAATCGCCTTGATTGCTTTTTCGCCAGCCTGTTGAGAAATAAAACAAGTTTGAGAAAAAAATCCCTGCTTTAAGCTTTCTTCGGCCCACTTGAGGTCATTCTTGGCTTGGTTCAGCCAATCTTTTGCGCGTTTTTTATTGCTCATAAGTTAAGAATACCTGGAATTTAAGACTACGCCAACTCTTTGAATTGAATTTTAAGAGTCTCTATAATTAGAAGACCGGGGCATTTGGCGGTGGAGCCAATTATTTACACAAAGACATTTTAATCACACAGATTCATAATAGAAAATCAGAGTGGAAACACCGTGCCAATGGAAGCGGTTTAAGAGGAAGTTGAAAATGAGTTTTCAATTCTCAAGCGAAGCTAAAAAAATTATTCGAGATTCTTTAGACTTTATTCTTTTCTGCGTTTTAAGTGGAGTCCTGTTGTCTTTTTTTGGACGTTATTATTGGTTTTTTAACCTTTTTGATCAATTTTGGTCTTTTTACTTAATTTTTTCTATTTTCCTTGTCTTGATTTCACTGTATTTGAAAAAAAATATCCAATTCATTTTTTCGTCACTAGTTTTTATTATCTGCGTATGCATTTTTTACAAATTAAAAAATCATTCACCTGGAACAATTGAGTCAAGTTTTAAAGTTTATTACCACAATATAAATTCATCAAATTCATCATTGGATGAATTATCAAAAAATATTAAAAATTCAAACGCAGAAATCGCGATGTTGGTTGAAGCAACGCCAGAGATTGAACATGTTTTAACTCATGATTTAGGTTTTTATGTTAACAGATATTCTCTAGCAAGAGATGATAATTTTGGTTTTTTGATTTTAAGTAAAATTAATTTTAAATTAGAAGAGATTCATGAACGCGATGGAGTACCTGTTTATGTAAAATTATTTTTTGAAAAATATAATATGAAAATATATCTCCTTCATTTGCCCCCACCTCTTTGGGAAGAAGCTTGGAAAACTCAAAGAGAAACTTTGACATTAATTGCTAATGAAATTAATCAAAATAAAAATCAGTCATTTTTAATTCTTGGGGATCTGAATATGACAACGTCATCGAGTCCGTTTCAGGATTTTTACCGAAAACTAGATTCTGATTTTTATTCGCAAGACTTTTTTCTTCAGGGGACATGGCCATCCTTTTTACCAGAATATTTCAGTTTACCAATCGATCATGTTTTATCGAATAGAAATTTTGAAATGAAAATTGGCCTTGCAGCTGGATCAGATCATAAATCTATTTTAGTAAGGATTGATGGAGCATCTATTCTTGGAGAAAAAAAGGGCAATAGGTGAATTTTAAAAGTCGCCATCCATTAGAAGAATGCAGGGGGCTTAGCGGCCCAAATATTTACGGTAGTTATTTTTTTCATTAACAAATGGATATTTCTCAAAACATTTGTACGCGTTTTCATCTTTTAAGAAAAATGAATTGTTAATGGGCGCAAAATTAACAACATTTTCAAAAACGTTGG
The DNA here is from genome assembly GCA_018060625.1 of Bacteriovorax sp. Classification (GTDB taxonomy): domain Bacteria; phylum Bdellovibrionota; class Bacteriovoracia; order Bacteriovoracales; family Bacteriovoracaceae; genus Bacteriovorax. Next base: position 14,524 of record JAGOVS010000054.1, read on the forward strand.
ACCATTGTTTTAAATCATATTTTTCTTGCTCGAGATTTATGTTGGGAAAGGCAACATAACCTTGCTTGTTTGCATCTGGAGAATTGGGCTCGTATTTTAGTATTGGGGGCTTATTCTCAAGGAGTATTTTGCAGAATCCATTTCGGCATTCTTCAGCAATTTGTCTTTTGTAATATCCACCTTCGCTTGTTCTTGTTGTGTTAATATTGGCGATGTTTGATTCAATTACAGCTTGCTTTTGATAAAGAATATTTAAGTCTTGGCAATAGATATCTATTTCTTTTTCAGAAGCTTTTTTGTGATGAGCACAACTAATAAGAAAGCTAAGTGGCAGAATTAAGAGGAGTCTTTTTTTCATTGTTAAATGGTATCAGAAACTTGAACAAAAAAAAGCCCAGAAGGTTAACCCGGGCTAATTATGATTACCTCTTGCGAAGCTCTCAATTTGATTTGAATTTTAAAAGTCGCCATCCTTAGAAGAATGGGGTGGCATTTGTGTTTCTAGACAATCATATACAAAAGAGTACTTGTATCACGGCCCTTGTAATCCCAACTATTCGTTTTATTTATGTTTTAGGATATCTGAATGGTTTGGCCTTTTAAGTTAGGTTAGGTTAGAATAAAGCTGTATGAACTTACAAAACACACGACCTTTTCAAATTTCTTCAAGAAAATCTATCACAGTCTAATCATGACTGGAAAATATCCAGTCAACTCACGTCTATTTTTATTTATTAAATTCTAAATTCATTACAGGAATGTTTATGAAAAGGCTTTTTTATATATACCTTGTGTTGGTATTTGCAGTTTCTATCGCGTTTTATTTTTATTTTCCTTTGGGACTGCTTTTTTTAGTGGTGGCATTGCCATTATCACTTTTGGGTTTGAGGGATTTACTTCAAAACTCTCACGCTATTAGAAAAAATTTTCCGATCATTGGCAACCTCCGTTATTTTTTTGAAGAAATAAGACCTGAGGTAAATCAATATTTTATTGAATCAAACACTGATGGAAAACCTTTCAGCAGAGAACAGCGTTCTATTGTCTATCAACGGGCTAAAAAAAACGTAGACACAATACCGTTTGGGACTCAGCAGAATTTTTATGAAGTAGGTTATGAGTTCGTAAAACATTCCATTTATCCGACAGTCATTAATCCTGAAAAACTAAGAGTGCGTATTGGTAGCAACTTGTGCTTGCAGCCTTATTCGGCATCTATTTTAAATATCTCGGCCATGAGTTATGGATCCCTTTCGAAGAATGCAATCCTATCTCTGAATGCAGGTGCTAAATTTGGAAATTTCGCCCACAACACCGGTGAAGGAGGAATTTCATCGCATCATCTTGATAACGGTGGTGATCTTATCTGGCAGATTGGTACAGGGTATTTCGGCTGTAGAAATGAAGACGGAACTTTCGATGCTGAGTATTTTAAATTAAATGCACTCAGACCTGAAGTAAAAATGATCGAAGTAAAACTATCACAAGGCGCTAAACCCGGCCATGGCGGTATGCTACCGGCAGCGAAAGTAACAAAAGAAATCTCACTGATACGAAATGTGCCTATGAATAAAGATGTCAATTCTCCTCCAGGCCACAGTGCATTTCATGATTCAGATTCAATGATGTATTTTGTTCACAGACTGAGGGGACTGTGTGGAGGAAAACCTATAGGTATTAAACTTTGTCTCGGTCACACATCTGAGTTTGATGACCTTATAAAAAGCATGACAAAACTTCAGCGCTATCCAGACTTCGTTGTCGTTGACTGCGCTGAAGGCGGCACAGGAGCAGCTCCACTGGAGTTTTCCAATAACATCGGTACACCGGGAAAAGACGCTCTTATTTACGTCAGCGATAAATTGAAAGATGCCGGACTAAAAGATCATATCACGATCATAGCAAGTGGGAAGATTGCATCAGCATTTGATGTCATTAGTTTAATGTGTCTTGGAGCAGATGTTGTTTACTCCGCCCGCTCGATGTTACTTGCCATGGGATGTATCCAGGCACTGAGATGTAACACCAACTCATGCCCGACTGGAATTGCCACTCAAGATCCTTCTCTTAGCAAAGGCCTGCATGTGCCGACAAAAAGTATAAGGATAAAAAATTATCATAATGAAACTATGAAAGTGGTAGCGAATATCCTTGGAGCTATGGGGTTGGAGGATCACCGGGAATTGAGTCGCTCTCATTTATTTAAAAGAATTCATGACTCAAGTATCAAATCATACGCAGAAATTTCTGCAAAAACCTAAGGAGGATCTATGAAAGAAGATGTAATTCTCATGACTGAACGCGATTACCTGCGCATCAGGCATATTTTAAGTTTTCAAAACTCTTCTGAGTTTGAAAATCTGGAAATCGAACTTGACCGCGCAAAAATAGTTGAAGAAGAAGCTCTGCCTGCCGGTCTGGTTAAGATGAATACAAAATTTAAGTTCGAAGTTATTACTGATAAAAAAGAAATGATCATCACAATTGTTTATCCGGAAGATGCAAATTTCTCAGAGGGAAAAATCTCAGTGCTCGCTCCACTAGGGTCTGCACTGATAGGACTGCAGGTTAACCAGGAAATAAACTGGATGTTTCCGGATGGCAAAATTAAAAGGCTAAAAATTCTGGAAGTGTATTGATTTAGAATACAGGCAAAAAAAAGCCCCAGAAGGTTAACCCGGGGCTTTAAAGTTAATCCTTCAGTAACTTAATCAAAAGCGATCGTCTTCATTGGAGGATTCTCCAATTTGTATTTTCACCTAATGCACTGATTATTCGGCCGAGCGTCTACGGCCATGCAAAATGAAAAAGGTCTTGAGTTCGTTTAAATTCTTTTTACCACAAAACAATTTACTCAAAAACAAAGACCTTTTTATGAATAAACTATCGAT
>JAGOVS010000203.1 GCA_018060625.1 Bacteriovorax sp.
AAGCTTTCACTCAGCTATAGCTACATTAACGGGAATTGAACTCTATCATATGATTCGAAAAGGACAGAACTCCCTTCAAGGAACTTTATCTTCCTGGAAGCAGTTTTATGCTCTCGCAGCATAATTGTGTCTAAAGCGGGTCCTTAAATCTTGACTTTCAAAAATTTGCGACAGAACCGCTTAAAGGATAGGATACATACCAACGAATCCCCATCAAAATAACATCTTTTGGAAAGTGCCAACCTTTGAAACTTATCATCCTATTGCTCCATTACTGAACTCAATTTTAGATCTTATACCAGATCCGTTCAAAATTTGCGACAGAACCTTTTTTATTCAAATTCAAGATTTGTTATGATGGAATTTGATCTCCTCAAAAAAAGTATTAAAAGTCAATTGTAATTTTTCTATCCTCCTAAAGATCATATCTTCGCCCACGATTATCTTTTAGAAATTTTTCATTTACAAGAAAACCCATTGATATTAACCCTTTAAGTAATACTGTTTTTTCAGTATCTCCTGGATGATCTAATATATACTGTTTGATCTGTTTTTTAAGACTAGAAGGTACTACAGCTACAATTCTTTCCATTTTTTCTTCTTTATTATTAATCTTATTAACAGAAAATGATTCTCTTGATGTTGCATGTGGAACTTTTTTAATTATTAAGTCTAGTTTTTTGCTCATATCAACTCCATTAGTTATAATTTTATAATTTATTAAATTTATAATTTTAAAATTTCTGAAGCAATAGAAGCTATATCTCTTGAAGCTGCCCCATCTGGATCTGTAATATTTGGAGAAAGTCCATTAATCGCAGATTCTGGGTAAGCTACTCTATGAAAAAGCTCACTTTTGAGAAGTAAATATCCCATTTCATCTAATTCTCTCCTTACTTGTTTAGAAATAATTGTTCCTTGTTGTGTCATTGTTAAAATCATCCTGTACTTAATAGGTCTTCCCGCACGCTCAGGAGTTTCATTAATTTCCTTTATCAAATCATGAGTTTCAATTGCAGCAATAACATCATCAGCAGATGGTTTAAGAGGAATAATAGCCAAGTCTGCCGAAACAAGAGCACGAATAGTTGTTCTATTTCGAAAACCACCTGTGTCAATAATGATTGGAGAATATGTTTTTTTTAAATCTTCAACAAGGAAAGATACCTGTTCCTCTGGTTCAGCTACAACATATAGTTTTTGTAATTTTCCATCAGGGTCATGTCTACTCACTATACTTCCCTGAGGATCAGCATCAATTACCGCGGCTTTAAATCCAGAAATAATATAATGTGCGGATAGACTTCTTACCAAAGTAGACTTTCCAGCCCCCCCCTTTGATGTTGCTAATACAAGAATTTTTTTCATTTTCATTTCCTTCTTAAAAAATTATGAAATTACAAATTTATAAATTTGTAATTTCATTTCTTAAATTTTATATACACCAAAACGCCTTATTTTAAAAGGCTTAATCTTACAAAATTGTAGTTTTTTACTTTTATAATTTTATAAAATTATAACTTTATGTGTGAGGTTAAAAAATTTTAACAAACCATTTACATCTAAAAAAAACTTTGTTATAAAGATGATCCTCTTATAAAAAAGGTAGAATTTATGTAAGTGATGTCCAGAAAAATTAAAAGAGAGCCTTCAAGGCAATTTTCAATTTCTTTACCTTTAGAACTTTTAGAAGAGGTTGAAACAATATGTGCTCTAAATTTTATATCGAGATCTTCTTGGATGTTTATGGCGGCCAGAGAAAAAATAGAAAGAGATCGTGAAAAAAAGAAGGGAGAATTAATAGATAAGTTATCAAAAGAATTAATTAATAACACATAAGTTAAAAGAGTCCGGTATCACCCGAACTCTCATAACCGAAGGTGCAACATAATAAGCATTGGCACCAATTTGCAATTCATACAATAGCACGATTTTAGCTATTGTCAAGTCTTTTGCTCAGTTTTGTTGCGCCTTATAACAATAAGGAGGAAACACTATGAGCTATTTAAATACCTTAAATCATTCATCTTACATTAAATTTTACCCTACTCTTCAGTCTGCTATAGGCAGTGATAGGGCTGCGTTAATCTTCGGAAAACTAGAATTCTTCTTTTCAAACCCAAAATTCGAAAGTGGATTTTACAAATTTTCAGAGCCTTGTGATAATCCTTTATATCGAAAAGGGGATAGTTGGTCAGAAGAACTTGGAATTTCAAGAAGAGTCTTTAATAAGGCTTTTGATTTGATCGGAACTCGCCATAAGAGCAAATTCGCCTATCTGAGCGCTGAGGATAGGTTTCAAGGCAAAGCTTATGCGAGCTACCATGATCGTGCAACTAACCGCACCTACTACATCCGAAATCATGACTTTGTTTCTCAGTTTTTAGAAAAGGCAAATGTTTTCAAGAAAAAGAGCTCTTCTTCCTCTGAAAAGAAAGATTGGGAAAAAGAGGCCAGTGAAGTGAGTAAGATAGCTGATATCAAGGAAACTTCCGCTGAGAAAGCGGCCCCTTCTCAGACCACAAACCTCCCCCCTCAGGGCTGTTCCTGGAACGGCCAAAATGGCCGTTCCTACGCGAGCGGATCTCTTTCTTTCCATAAGAAGACTTCATCCTTAAAGCCCAACGACTCTACATCACCACCTCTGCCAGAGACTTTGGAGGCTGACGTAAAGATGACGGAAGAAATTGTTAAAATTTGGAATGAAGAAATAGGGGAACTGGGGGTGAGGACAGTCACAAAAAGTCTCGCAACACGACTCAATGAAACCGTAAAAACCTTTTTTAATGAATCCATCGAGTCTTGGAAAGACTACTGCCAAACGATTTCTTCTTCCAAATTTCTGATGGGAGAAGCTCAAAACAAGTTCTTCAAGAAAGCTTGGATTACATGGGCCATTAGGGAAGAGAACATCAATCGAATTATGAGCGGAGACTTCAGACTTGGGGATCGCCCAACAAATCGAGATAAAGAAGTTGAAAATATCAATGTGGAAATAAATGAACTCAGCAATAAAAAAGAAATTATAGAAGAAAAAATAAAAAACATCCAAGAAATAGAACAAAAAAAACGAAACAATACCCTAAAAGAAAAAATAAAAAGCTTTTCAGAAGAAGAAATGAAAAACTTTGAAAAAGAGTTCGAAGACTTTCTTGAGAAAGAAAATAATGCAATGACGGAAGAATTCAGAAAAAATAGATGGAAGGGATTATTTGTTTCCACGTATTTTGATGATTTTGTAGAAGATGCGGTATCCACTCAACTCTTTAAAAGCACCTATGAAGAGGATGCAGATCAAGCCGTATCAGCCTCGGGGCTTTTAAAGATTCTGGAGGTAACTTGTGAAAAACTGGCAGAACTCAAACAAAAAAAGAAAGCACTTCAAGAGTCAAGTTCTCCCTCACACATCAGACAATTTCATGATAGAAACCTCACATATGAAGGAGCAGCTAATGCCGTCTTTCACAATTCAAGGGGGGCGTTCAGTGGTGCAGATGCACACTCGTTTCTGAAAGTGGCTTAAAAAATAGTAAAAAAGAAAAAAGAGGATAAAAATCGTGAATATCAAAAACAGTAAACAATAAAAAATAAAATAACAAGAAATAAAAAATGAGGAATTTATGTCAAAAGAGATCCCTAACTTCGAAGATTTAGAACAAAAGGTTGCCACAGATACTCTGAACAAAGCTCTTAAGGATCTCCACGGAGAGATTAACGAGGAAATTGAACGCAACAAAGAAGCTTTTTCCGATGAGATCAAACAAACGTTGTATAGATTCAAAAAAAATGTATCCCCTCTATAAGTGAGGGTGAGCCCCTTAACCAATTTTTCTAACTATCTGTAAAACATAAAAACTTTATTTCAATTTTTCTCCAAAAAACGTTTTTACCCTCACTTATAGAGGGGATACAAAAAAATCTTGAGCAAAATGTTTCCGAGGAAATAGAGAAGAAAATGTCAAAACTCTTGGATAAACACTTTTTTGACATCAGCTCAAAGGTTACGTCTAGCTTTTACGAAAGCGCTTCACCTGTATTAAAACGTGCAGAAGAAGATATGCAGCGTCTCCACAATCAGGGAGAAAGTACGGTTCTGTCGCAAATTTTTGAAAGTCAAGATTTAAGGATCCGCTTTAGACCCAATTATGCTGCGAGAGCATAAAACTGCTTCCAGGAAGATAAAGTTCCTTGAAGGGAGTTCTGTCCTTTTCGAATCATATGATAGAGTTCAATTCCCGTTAATGTAGCTATAGCTGAGTGAAAGCTTTTAAACCCCAACATGGGCCTTGTAATTCGTTTTATTCCTCGGTGATCTTGTTCCACCATATTATTGAGCCAATTGCAGAATAGGTAAAACGAGCGAATTTAATTTTCCTAAAAAAGCAAAAAGGCTTAAAAAACAATAGCAAACCTTCTGTTAATGTAGTTTACTTGAAAGTGTTAAAGTCACAAGTAAATA
>JAGOVS010000055.1 GCA_018060625.1 Bacteriovorax sp.
GAGTCATTAATGAAGACGTTAAAGTACGATGAAATTTACATGGGAAATTATGAAACGTATCTAGATGTTGTTGAGAATTTGCCGTATTTCATTGAGGAAGTTTATAACAAAAAAAGACTGCATTCGATTCTTGGATATATTCCACCGGAAGAATTTGAAAAATTGATTGAAACAGATTATAAAGAAGATGGAATTGATCGGCCAAGGTTTACACTTTAACTACATGACTGCTTAAGAAACGACCGCACTCCATGGCCTTTAATCCCAAAATTGGCCCAATAACCATAGCCGACATATGTACGTAGGCTAATCGCTTGTGCCATTTGACCGAATCGATATCTTCCATTACGTCAGAGTTGGGTGCATTAATTGAAAAATAAGCAGTGGTAAAATAGCTGGCAAGGGTTAACCCAACACTTGCCATATGTATATTAAAATTATCGGCATCAGATGGATCTTTGCGTCTCTCCGCGAGAGGCACGCTCTCTGTTAACATTTCTCTTTGCGATCACAGCGGTTAATACACTGACTGCTGCTAGTCCGAGAGTAAGTTTTCCCATGTACTCGTGTGTTTCTAATTTTTTTATTCGTACATCTTGTATATCACTGGTGTATTCATTTTCTGGTATTCTCAGATCAAAGAGAGTGAGTTCTTTTTTAGAAATGTCAGGCTTTTGATCTTGTGAATAAATGTTTGCCGGGAGTATTGCACCGATCAGTAAAATGATAAAAATGTGCTTCATTTATATCCATAGGTTGATTATTGCAGGTGGAATAATAAAATAATTATTTTTATTATACAAAATAAAAAGCTATTGTTGGACAAAGATAATGCCTCTAGGAAGCAGATATGATCTAATGCTATTTTATTTTAAGGAGTCATTATGAAAAATTGCAAACTAAGTTGGTCTTTAGTTGCTATCTTATCGATTGTTGTTGCAGCATTTTCCTACAAATTTACAGTAGGTGAAGTTAAGCCGTCTGAAGATGGCAGATTGGCCGTTCAGCTTACTAAAAATGAGCGCAATGCTTTATTGCTTGAAATGAGAACCTGGTTGCAAAGTTCTCAATCTATTATTGAAGCAGTGTCCGCAAAAAATTTTGAGGAAGTCAGCAGAGTGGCCAAAATTTCAGGCATGGCCGCAGAAGCTGAAACGCCAGCTTCACTGTTTCGTAAGCTTCCAGCTGAGATGAAAGTCCTTGGCTTTGATACGCGTAAAAAATTTGATGAAATTGCTGCTGATGCTATAAAATTAAAAAATCCTGAACATACAATTAAACAATTGGGCAATACCATGAGCAATTGCGTAGCCTGCCATGCCGTTTACCGCTTTACAGAGGTTGAATAAAAAAATGGTCCTATTTTTCAAGTAGGGCCATTTTTAGGAATTTAAAAAAATAAATTATTATTCATCTTTGTGCAAAACATCTCTTAGGCGTTCTCTAAAAGCATTGTGACAATTCGTACAGCTCACGATCATTTTACCATACTGTCTTGAAACTTCTTTCATATCTCTATTTTGTGCAGCTACACCCATAGCAATTGCCGCATTATGTGCTTGAGTGTCGTACCATTTGAACCTTAGTACTTGTACTCCAAGTTCAGCCTTGATTTTTCCAAGATCAGCCGTTGGCTCTGGATGGTTACCAACCCAAGCTACACCATCTTTTATCACTTCAAAATTATCATAAAGAATTCCCGAAAGCATGGCCTGAGCATATCCGCCCATGGTTGCCATTAATTCTTTAAGTCTTGGTTCTTCAGTATGACCAATCGTCGAAAATAGCATTGCGGTGATAAGAATTAATTTTTTCATAGCAGCCTCCTTTGGTTTTATACAAGTGTATAAATAGCTCTATATAGTAGATTAGTCAATTTAATAATCGGGAAGAGTAATTTTTATAGTGCTTTAGAATTCGACACTCAAAGCGATCGATCCATAAGCATGATAAGAACTCTGCTCTTCAAATTCGCGTGTGCGATAAACCCGCATTACCGCCAATTTGTAGCCACGCTTCATGATGAGAGACTGTATACTCAAACCGATCGCACCAAGGCCAACCCATGGACGGCGTGTGACATGAGGGCCTGGGCGAAATAGGTTACCATCAAGCGAGAAATCACGTGCTACGAATTTGGTTTCTAGCGTACTAAAGAGGTGAATGCCTGTGTAATGAGTATTTGTCACACTGTGAATTGATGGAGTGGAAGGTGGCCGATTTTCAGCACCTGGACGGATGGTATAGCTGCCGAAATCATTCGGTAAATTCCAACCAACACGACCTTCGATACCAAAAGAGGCAGAGGTTTCGATATTGCCTAATCGTAATCCAATAGAGCGAATTGCGTCGGCAGAAAAATCAGCGATGATGGCTTCATTACTTTGATAGTTTTTAAATTTTTTATCCATCGCCAGTTGTATTGCTGGCTCATTTTTTAATTGATGGTCCCAGCCGTGAAATCTATCGACACCGATAACTTCATGAACGACATTCTGTGCTTCCTTAGCAAATGACCAGGGGCCGATTACTCCTAAAGTTATTTCACGTGTGTCGAGCATTTCTAAATTCTTTTGTGGGATATTTTGTCGTTTGTTCCATGACATTCCGACATAAAGAATCCCAGCATAAGGTCGATCATTTTCAATTAAATCATTCCTCAATGGATCTTTTGGCGTGAACATCGATTGACCGATTTTAACAACCACATTATGTGTAGCAGTTGTACCATTTGTATTATTCCAAAAATCAGGGGTTAACGTTTTGATGAGTCGTGAATGTAATCTGAATGGTAATGGAAGACATTCGGTTCGAAGTTTATCACCCATATCACTCGATACTGCGGTGATTGCCACACCATTGGTATAATTCTGATCGGTATTGGTGAATAGATCGTTTTCAAGTCTTGCAGTGATTCCACGAAATTCAATAGAGTCCTCTGATCGACAGTTCTCTGCTGCTTGAGTTGTAGTAATGTGCAATCCAATAAAGATCAATAACAAAGTGACTTTTTTAGCTCCGTACATAATTAATCGTTTACTGAATTTTTAATTGCAGGTTTTCCATCATAAAAATTGTGAATTGTCGCAAACGATAGTGATTCCGTTTGCGAGAATCACGTCTTCCTTGAACCATTCCACAATCAACGAGAAAGCGAACTTTGTCTCTCTCAAAGAGATAATAAGAATCAGTTACTTCGCGGGCCGCTCCAAGAATCGTTAATTCCATATTTGCTCCGAATAATTTTTTTTATTGTTTATCAGTAATTCCTAGTAATCCATTTTTTAAATTTTCATCGAGTGGTTTTTCACCTATCCATAGGGAAAGTAATGCTTTGGATAAAGTATTGCCTTGTATTTTTCCCGTATTATGAGTATTTAAGAGAACTTTGACGTGATCTTCAAAAAAAGTAAAGTTTAAGGAATCACCAGATTTTATATCAATCATTAATTTACCTAGCAGCGTCGCTTGTTCTTTTAGAGCAATACAATTTTTTAAACATCTCTTTAATAATTGTTCTGACCACATATTAGATATTTTTTCTGATGAAAGAGATTTCATAAAACGAATTTGAATTTCTTTTATTGATGTTGAGTTAATAATGGACTCTGCAGCACTAGATTTTTTTGTTAGATATAATCCAGCTGCCAATATTTTTATATTGAAGATCGTTGCTTTTCGAACAGCGAGTCCATTCAGAATCAATGTTTCATTTTCAATTTTAATTTCATTATCAAATTTAAAATTCTCTATTTCGGCAGAATAGGAGAAATTAGAAAATAATATTGTTAATAAAAATAAAATCATATTAGTCCAATGTGTGGTGAAATCTTTTATAGCTTATGGTCGCAGTTGCAATCGCCATAAATATTAGAATTCCAACATAGGAAAAAACTAATTCGGAAGACCCACCTTTAAGCATAATATTTCTTAAAAGCCTTACGAAGTAGGTCATCGGATTTGAGTAAGCGGCAATTTTCATTAATAAAGGCATGTTGTCGATGGGAAACATAATTCCGGCCAGAAGATTTGAAAGGAATAAAAATATAAATCCACCCATCATGGCTTGCTGTTGGTTTTTGGCAAAAGTAGAAATTAAAGTACCAATACTAACGGTTGTAACAATAAAGGCCAGGGTAGAAATACCTAATTGTAAAACATGGCCTTTCATCGGAACTTTAAAAACAATAAAGGCAAGCAAGTAAATTGTAATGGCATTAATCATTCCGATGATGACAAAGGGTATGGTTTTTCCCAGCAGAACTTCCCATGTTTTAACAGGTGCAGAAATAATCATTTCAAATGTCCCCATTTCCTTTTCTCTGGCAATAGACATACTGGTAAGAAGTATTGTGACAATACAAAGAATCATGGCCATGGTTCCAGGTACCATGAAAATGGCGCTCTCAAGCGCCGGATTGTAAAGAATACGAACATCAAAGCTAATTGGCGTTTTTGATATTATATGAAATTCATCACGAAGAACTTCGTTGGTAATTGATTCCATATATCGCTCGATGCTTTGGGCACGAATAACATTGGTAGCATCAATTAAGAGTTGAATTTGTCCGTCTCCTCGTTCAATCGCACGAGCAAGGCCTCCTGGCGGTGAGATTAAAACGACATCGGCCCTTCCTGAACGTATTTGTTCATTTGGATCAGAATTTTGATTGTTTAATGTTCCTCTTCCAATCGCTGGAATAAACCATTTTGAGGAAAAACTTCTTTCTTCAATACGTCTTAAAATAGTATCGCTTGGATTGTAGATGGTTCCGAGTTTTATATTTTTAACTTCGGTTGAAATTGCCAATCCAAAGACCATCATCTGCATGAGGGGGAGAACCAAGAGAATAATCCGCATCTTGGGATCGCGTAAGACTTGAGCAAATTCTTTTTTCAAGAATGCTATAATCGTCGCAAAATTTGAAATTTTCATGGTTCAAGATCCTTTTTAAATTTCTTAGTAGCAGTAACAATGAGAATGGAACTCAAAATAAAGAGACCGATAAAAGGTAGTTTTAAATCAATAAAACTTGCACCTTTTAAAAAAATTCCACGACTAATAATCATAAACCATTTTGAAGGTAAGATAGATGTGAAATTTTGAAAAAACTGGGGCATGCTCTCAAGTGGAAAAATAAATCCAGACAGCAACAAAGAAGGAAGAAGGCCGGTGATCATGGCAACTTGCATGGAAAGTTGCTGAGTGCGGATCAAGACAGAGATGAGCATGCCTTGGGCCAGGCAGGCAATAAGAAAAATGAGACTGCCAATACCGAATAAAAAAATATTTCCAGCAAATGGTAAACCAAAACCAAAAAGAGCGACAAGAACCACAAGTAAAACTGCCGCAAGCCCAATGACAGTATAAGGAATGAGTTTACCAATAATAATTTCTAATGGTTGAACAGGAGTAGAAAGAAGAAGCTCCATTGACCCATTTTCCCATTCACGTGCCACTGTTAAGGCTGTAAGCAAAATAGAAAGGATAGCGATAACCACAACGGCTAACCCTGGAACAATAAACCATGGACTACTTAGTTCAGGATTAAATAAATAACGTGTTTTTAATTGAATTGTGGGTTTTACTTTCATGCCAGTAAGTTTAAGACTCGCTGCTTGTTGGATTCCTCCGAGGTAGCCAAGAATAACACCAGCGGTAGAGTTATCAGCACCATCTAATATAAATTGTGCTTTGGCAGATCCCTCAGACTGCAGATTATGTTCAAATCCAGGTTCAATAATTAAACTTGCTTTAGAGTGTTCTGAATCAAGATCATCAATGGCCTCTATCGTTGAACCGCGTGAAGGTTTAATTTTAAAATATTGCGAGCTTGAAAATACTTCTGCGAGTTTCCGTGAGGCTTGTGTTCGGTCTGAATCATGTACAGTCAGACCGATGTCTTTAACATTAAATTCAATCGCCAACCCAAATATCAAAACTAAAAGTACTGGAAGAACAGTGGCCATGGTTAGAGTAAAAGGATCTCTCAAAATATGAAATTTTTCTTTTTTTGCAATTGAAAGGGCTCTTTTAATATTAAATTCTAAAATCATCTTGAATCTCCTTCAACCAGTCGAATAAAAACGTCTTCTAATGATGGAGGGATTTGCCTTACGTTAAAATAAGTAGATATTTCTTTACTCAGAATTTCCCACTTCGCAGGATCACGTACGATTAAGTGATATTTCATTCCGTAACTTTCAATGGAGGAGACGGCAGCGTTAGTGCGCAAATTATGAAGCACTTCATCTGGGAGATTTAATTTAGGATCTAATTCATATATCGGATCAGGAAAGGTCTTTTTTTTGAGATTCACAGGAGTATCTAGAGCAATGATTTCTCCAGTTCGCATAAGTGCAATTCTGCCACATTGTTCAGCTTCATCCATATAATGAGTCGTCACAAAAACTGTTTTACCGCTACTTGAAAGTTCCCTGATGAGTGCCCAGAATCGCGCTCTTGCCACAGGAGTGACTCCGGCGGTTGGTTCATCAAGAAAAATTATTTCAGGATCATGTAAAATTGAGGCAGCTAGAGAAACTTGTTGTTTGATGCCGCCTGGAAGATCGCGAACCAATGTGTCTACGGGTTTTGAGAAGTTGATGAAATCTAGAAGTTCTTTGGTTCGTTTTTTTAGTGTGCTTTTTGAGAGCTTTCTAAGTCCAGCTGTAAAAGCAAAATTTTCGGCAATGGTTAAATCATTATATAGAGTAAACTTTTGTGACATATAGCCAACTTTTGATTTCATGGCTTCAATACCTTCATCATGGCCAATATCAGAAAGTTGAACTCTTCCAGATGTTGGATTGAGAAGGCCGCATAGTACTCGAATTGTTGTTGTTTTCCCCGCTCCGTTAGCACCAAGGAAGCCAAAAATTTCTCCCTGTTTCACGGAAAAGCTTATATTATTAACGGCAGTAAAATCACCAAATTTAACGGTGAGGTTTGTTACCTCGACCGAAGTCGGAATTGTATTTATCATAAACTTCCTTCCGCTGCTTTTTTTAAAAATAATGCATCATAGTTTTCCACATTTTCAGATTCGAGCACTCCTCTTGGTGTGCCTTCCGCAATTAAAGTACCAGAAGAAAGGATATGAACACGATCACAGCGCTCAGCTTCATCCATATAGGCCGTAGCAAATATGATTAAAATATTTTCTTTAGACAAACGATAAAGTAGGTCCCAAAATTCACGACGACTGATGGGATCAACACCATTTGTGGGTTCGTCTAATAAAATGGCAGATGGTGATTGAAGTAATGCACACATGAGGCCTAACTTTTTATACATTCCTCCAGAGAGTTTACCGGCAGGGCGATCAATAAATTTATCCAAGCGAGTGATATGTAAAAGTTCTTCTCGTCTATTAATATATACATCTTCAGGGATTTGATAGAGATCGCGAAAAAAATCCAAATGTTCCGAAATAGAAAGATCGGCATAAAGGCTTTGCTGCTGAGGCATATAGGCTATTGACGTTCGGATGTCTTTATAAGCGATAATATTTCCGTGATTGGTGAATTGAATAGCACCCTGATCTGGAGTTAATAAGCTGAGGATCGTTCTTAAAAGTGTAGTTTTACCAGCGCCTTCAGGCCCTATTATTCCGTGTAAAAGCCCTTCTTCAAAATGAGTTGAAATATCATTAAGGGCCTGGTTGGGACCAAGTTTTTTTTTGATATTGGAAACTTTAATTCCGATACTATTTGCTAGCATGAATTACTCCAGCTTAACTTCTAGAGACATTCCAGGTTTTAACAATTCTTCAGGATTGGCAAAGGTTACTTTTACCCCAAAGACCAATCTGGTTCTTTCTTCACGTGTCTGAACATTCTTTGGGGTAAATTCTGCGGCATCACTAATATAAGTTATTTTACCTTCAAATGGTCTCATTTTTAATTCAGGAAGGTATCCTGTTACTTTCATACCAGTTGAAATATTAGCAAGTAGAGTTTGAGGGACGTAAATAATTGTCCAAACTTCAGAGAGATTGACTAAAGTTAAAAGCTTAGTTCCGGGAGTTACATATTCACCAACTTCTCTATAGGTGTTCAATACAGTTGTGTCCTTTAAAGATTTTACAGAGCACCAATCTAACTTTAGCGAAGCATCATCTTTTTTACTTTTTAAGTGGTCAAAGTTTTCTTGAGAAAGAGAACCCATTTTAAAAAGTCGCGCCCCTCTTTCAAAGTCTCGGCTTGCAAGATCAACGTTTTGTTTAATATCCTCACATGCCATTTGTACGAGGAGATCACCTGCTTTTACTTTGTACCCTTCATTGGCCGGAAACGAAGATATGACTGAAGAAATTCTAGAAGAAATATCTATTTTAGTTGCTTCTATAGTTCCGGCGTAGAGGAAGTCTGATTTTTTAATAAAATTAAAATAGATCGCAACAGCAATGATTATGACGGGAATAGGAATGAGAAATTTTTTATTTAAAGATTTTTTAGTGTTCATTTTCATTGCTCCTCGGAAATACTTGCAAGATAGGCCAGCTGAATTAATATTTGTACTTTATTAGTGGTTGATTGGACTTTGGCTTCTAGTGCGTTAAGATTAGCACTTTGAACTTCAAGGAAACTAGATTTTCCAACCCGATAAGAGTTATAGACTAGTTTTGCTCGTTCATCACTTTCGCTAACCGACGTTTTGTAAATCTGTAGTTTATCCTTTAGGGCAATTAATTGATCGTTTGCTTTATGCCAATCCCTAATTAAGTTTGTTCGAGCTTCTTCACGGCGATTTTCACTGGCAATGGCGAGATTTTGTTTTTCAAGAGCTTCGTTAGTTGATCTGCTACCTTCAAACAATGGCATACTCAGACTTAGACCTATAGTATTTTGATGAATATTTTCCAAAATAGGACCATTTGGATAGTCGATGGATGATTTTGCAAAGAGGGCAAGTTTGGGAAATTTATTGGCCGTAAAGCTTTCGGCAGATAAGCGAGAAGCCTCGGCATTGGCCGTATGTATTTTAATGAGAGGATGCTGATTTAAATTATTTCGTTCGAATTCACCTGTGCCATATTTTGATAGTGAATATTGGGATGATTCAAGAGGATCTATTTTTACTTGAAGATTAGGGTTAAATGAATCATTTCTTCCAATGAGTGCATATAAATCGCGAAGATCAGTCGATAGGTCTGATTGAATTTGGCGCGATTGGATTTTTAAATTTAAAACTTCCTTATGGGCAGCTAGAAGATCAATGCGATTTGATAGACCGGCACTTAGTCGGTTTTGTATATCTCGGTGTTGAGACTCTGCTAATTTTAATGAGTCTATCACCATTTTTTGTTGTTCAATTCGGAGTTGAACTCTGAAATAGGCTAGGCGGGCATTTAAAAGAATTTGTCTATTGCTTAAACTCTTTTCAGCTTCCTTTGATTTTAATAGAGCTTCAGATCCTTTAATTGAATTTTTAATGCTCCCAAAATCCCACAGTGTCCAAGTTAAGACAGGTCCAACTGAATAATTAGTATTATCTCCAAATGCTGTTTTTGCACCACCTGGAAAACTAAGTGTAGGTACTTCGGAAATGTATTTATAGTTTCCCTCAAGAGTGATTTTTGGATAACGAAGAGAGCTTTGGGAATCAATCTTGTTTTTAACTGAATCGTACTCTGCATTTACGGCCTTTTTAGAAAATGAATTTTCCAAAGCTTGTATTTCGATCTCAGGAAGAGAGAGCTGCGCGAGTTTATCGCTTGCGCCAGCTCTCATCGGATGGGATGCGATCATCGTTAAAAATAAAATAGCATGTTTCATATAGATTCCTCTTTTAACAATGACAGCTAACTGGTTTGAGTGCTTTTGCACGAAGAGCGACAATAGCGATAGATATCCATAAAGTTGACCGAATGGTCATGGCCATAACTGTTCTTAGCTCATAAAGGCCATCATTAAAGATATGTATGCCGAGAAGGATGAAAACGATAGTCGTCGAAATGGCAATCACTGCAGACAAGCGTCTTGAACAACTTTTGAGTTTGAACATTGCAATCCCGGACATTATATATGCGAAACCCGCAATGAAATTAAACCAGAGGACAAAAGGAACATAGTTTCCAGCACTCTGCTTGCCAGTTTCGGTAAAGAGAACGGTTCCACCTTCTTTTACAGTTGCTATTCCAAACAATATGGCAACAAGTGCAACAACAGTTAGCCACATTGGTCTTTTTGATTTATTTTCTAGTAAGTCATTCATAAATATTCTCCTGTTATGAAAATTATTTTGAGAAAGATTGGTCAAAATATTTAGTGTAAATTTTTAAAGCATGGTTCAGATTTTCAGTTGCATGTTTTACTTTTTTTGAATCTTTCAAATCTTCTGAAACAGTTAATAAATCTCCGAGAACAGTATGAAAAGTTTCGTCTTTTCGTTGTTCCATCTTGCAGTTACTTGCAATCTTTTGAGCAGAATCAGATATAATAATACTTAATTCAGAATAGTCGTTAGCAGAAACTTTTTTAGAACTAATCAAGGAATTAAGTTTGTTAAATTGAAGATTAATAGCATTCATATTTTCTTTCATCGTCTGGTCAACATCCCATTTTTTGCCGTTGTTTAGAGAAAGAGACTTTACTGCATGGCGTTTTTCTTCTTCGGATTTACTCTGCTTGTTATGGTGTTTGTCATGGCCATCTTCCGCATAGGCACTGATAAAAACAAGACTCACAATTGATAGGACTAACAGTTTATTCATAAATTCTCCGTTGTTATTTCTTACCCAATAGAAGGGTAATAATATTTTCAATTAATATTTCTTTGTTTTCATTGTTGCTTAATGGTTTATGTGCCAGCAATCTTTCTCTTGTTTGCTCGGTTCTCATATAATGATGCATAATTCCCATAAGAGATTGTGTTAAGAAAAGTGGATCTAAGGTTTTGTCGATGAATTTTTTATCCTGGCTTGATTTGAAGAATCTGACGAATACAAGAGTCATTTCGACCATTGTTTTTTTTAATACGCTATCAGAACGGTGAGATGTTGACTCTACTTCTAATAATATAAGTTTGGTTAGGAATGGATTTTCGATATGAATTCGAAAAACATCATCAATTGCAAAACCTAGGCGAAGACGCATATCTTCTCTATTTTTTGGTTCAGTATTTAAAAATCTTTGGGCCGACAGAAGACGACTTTCGCCATGCTTAGATATGCACGCTTTATACAAATCCTCTTTGTCACCAAAGTGATAACGGATGCTTGCAAAGTGAATCTTGGCAAGTGTAGCGATTTCTCTAATCGAAACTCCTTCAAAGCCACGTTTTGAAAAAAGTTCGATTGCTGCATTTAAAATATCATTTTTTATATCCATTGATAGATTATATATACAAATGTATAAAAATGCAATATAATTGTATTCTATCCTAATTATTAGGATTTTTTTTGAATCACACAATATCAGGAGATTAAAATGAGCGACTCTATTGAAACGACACTAAAATTAAATCCAGATCAAAAAGTAATACAGGTTTTGCAAACAGATGGTTTTAAAGTCATAGGACTGGGCTTTACGAAAGGCCAAATTTTGGAAAAGCATAAGACTTCGACGGCGGCATTTTTATTCGTACATAGTGGTGAAGTTGAATTTTTGATTAATGGAGAAAATTTGAATTTAAAGAGTGGTAGCTTTTTTAGAATCCCTGAAAATGTTGAGCATGAAGTAAGAGCACTAGAGGATTCTCGCCTTCTCCTTGTTAAGTAATTTGAAGGAATTTTTATGAATAAAAAACTGAGAATACTAATAGTAGATGATGATAAAGATATACTAAAGTTCACTTCCGAAGGCTTTGAATCTCAAGGTCATCATGTCACCGTTGCCTCAAGTGGCAATGAGGCAATCAAAATTTTAAAAGAAAATGCATTTGATGTGATAGTTTCAGATTTAAAAATGCCCAATGGGGATGGCTTGTCCTTGTTAAGCTATGTAAATACATTAAATCCCTTACCGGCATTCTTCTTTGCTTCTGGCGAGGGCGGACTGATAGTTGATAAATGCATTGAAGCTGGTGCTATAGGTTTTTTTTCCAAGCCTTTTGATTTGCATATTTTAATTTCTGAAATCGAGAAAAAAATCTGTTGCGACTGGATTAAATGTAAAAGAAATATTTTGAATATTTGAATAGCATTACTAATTTTGCATAGCTAATATGAAATAATATTCTAGGGGGACAACGTGAAAATAGGAATAATTATCGAAACAAATGAGCCAGAAAAAGCTTGGAATGGTGTTAGGTTTGGGAATGCCGCTCTAAAAAAAGGGCATGAGGTTAAGATTTTTTTAATGAGTGCTGGCGTAGAAATCGAAAGTATCACTCATGAAAAATATAATGCCAAAAAGCAAATTGATGAGTTTACAGAAAATGGAGGCATTGTACTTGCTTGTGGGACATGTATTAAATCTCGTGGACAAAGTGAGACTGACGTTTGCCCAATTTCAACAATGAATGATTGCTTGGAAGTAGTAGAATGGTCTGAGCGACTGGTTACTTTTTAAATCTTAATATTTCTCAAGCAAGCCGAAAGATGAAACAGCATTAAAACGAATGAAAAAGAATGAAAATAGATAAGACGTTGAAGGCCTTGTTTTATTGGTCTTTGATTGAATTTACAGCAAGAAATTTAAATCACTAATCAGTCTCGGGTAGTTTTTGCAAAGTGGTGTATTTTCTTGAAGTAATTATGTGATATTCCTCTTAATTTCACTACGTTTATACAAAACCCTTCTGAACCAGTTTCTTTGATCAAGAGACCAATGTGCTTGGCAACAGAATTGGGGGGCCAGACTTAGAGAAGGAATGGCTGCAAAATAGAATCTTATGAAATAATCAAACTCCTATAAGAAAAGATCAATTTTTGACACTCAAAATGGTGATAGGCCAATAGTTTTAAAGAATAAAACTTGTGTTTATTGCGGAATTCTACTGGATAAACAAAGCACGCGTGAGCATGTTATCGGAAGAAATTTTGTTCCTAATTCAAAATGGAGTACCGATTGGAACTTGATAGCTTAAAGCTGCCTAAGCTGTAATTTTCATAAATCAAAACTTGAAGATGATATTTCCGCAATTACGTTGCAAATTCATTCCAATGAACCAGACTTAAAGGATTTAGTTCATCGCAAATCCAGTAAAAGTAAAAGTGCCAAAACAGGAAAAAATATTAGTTCAAGCACAGAACATACGACAATTAAAATTCCCATCGCTCCTGAATTTCAATTTACTTTTAAGATGCAAGCTCCTCCGCAAATGGAAGATCGCAGAGCTTTTGAATTGGCAAGATTACATATGTCGGCTTTTTTTTATATGATTACTTATAATAAAAGTCAGAGACAGGGAAAATTCTGTGAGGGTAAATTCTCACCGATAGCATGTACGCATAAGGGAGATTGGGGGAATATAACTAAAAAAGCCTTTATGAACTATGTTGTCGAATGGGATGACAGATTCATCGGAGTTACTGCTTGCGGTTTTTTTAAAGTCATGCTCAAAAGACATCCAACTGAAAACTGTTTTGCCTGGTCCTTGGAATGGAATCAAAGCCATCGACTTTATAGATTTTTTGGAGATAGATCCTTTGCTGAAAATATAGTTAGAAGCTTTCCTGAAGTGAAGAAGGATATATTACCTGTAAAGAAGGATGAATATTATGCTCTAAGTTTGGATGAAGTGTTATTCGAAGATGATGATACAATGTTTCTCTCTAGGATGGAATCGAAACCATCAAGTTATTAACTAATCTTTTAAATAAGGCCAGGAATGAATAAGCCAAGGAAACACCATTATTATCCACAAGTTTTTTTAAATCCTTTTAAGAACTCAAAATCGACTAACAAAATAGATAAGATTTGGGTGTTTGATAAGAAAAAACGTGAAACGAGAGATAATAATATTGCGGACGTTGCACATCAAAGAGATTTTTACAGACTAGATGTAGAATCAGGCAATGATCCTTATTTCCTTGAGGGTATGCTTGGAAATCTCGAAGGGAATGCTCGAAATGGTATTAAACACATTATAAATTCAAATACACTTCCAAGTGATGAAAATTTTGATTATATAATTAACTTCATTGCTTTAATGGCAGTGCGTGGCCCAGTACATCGAAATAGAATGAATGATTTCCAAGAGCGAATAATGAAAAAAGTTCTGGCCTTAGCTGTTTCTTCGAAAGAAATTTGGGATAAAGCTGGGGATAGGAGCAATTAAATGTATCTCTAAATACTGAAATACCCAAACACTTAGGGAAATTTCTCCCCCCCTTGGAAAAATGACGGCCTAACGGCCAACTTCTATCTATTTATTTGGAATTTTTAATCCATATATGGTTTTGAAAAACGGTTCTTCTCTATTAAGAGATTATATTTGGCAATATTTAACTTTGATATGATTAGTATCATACAATCTAACAAATTTTTTTCATCTTCTTAAAAACTATGATGTGGGTCATAAACAATGTTTTGCAGATCTAGTATAGTTTTATAGTTAAAGCTGTAATAAAAAATCGAGAAAAAAATGAATGACGTTTTTCCTGAATATGTGAATGTTCTCCCCGAGTGGCATCCCGTTAAAACATATTTTAAAGAAAACAAGGCACTGATTGGCTTGCTTCATCAAATTTCTGAGGTTGACTTGTCATCAAACTTTCAACTTTTTTTTAATCTATTTAATCAGATATCTGAAATTGATATTCGATATACACGAAAGGAAAATCAATTATTTCCCTTCTTAGAAAAATACGGATGGAATGGACCAAGCCAGGGAATGTGGGCCTTCCATGATGCCAATAGAGATTTGTTAAGAAACTTGAGAAAAAAAATAGAAACAAAGGAAATTAACTCTATCAGTAACGATATTCAAATAATTATCGGTGAATTACAGCGAATGATGTTGGTTGAGGAGATGCGTCTCTTACCCTATGCGCTTGAGTTGCTCGCGGAAAAAGATTGGAAAGAAATGCGTATTGGAGAGGAAGAAATTGGTTGGGCCTTTAATATTAAACCAAAATCTTCTGATGATTCAAAAAATTCACAGGAAGACAAACTAGAACCAAATCTAACTAAAAATCAACCAAAAGGAATCAGCGGCATTGCTTTGGATGAAGGTTTTATGAATGAGGAGCAAATTAATTTAATGTTAAAGTTCCTACCTGTAGATTTAACTTATGTAGACGAAAATGATCGCGTAATTTTTTATAATCGTGGTGAAGAACGAGTTTTCCCAAGAAGTGCTGCCGTCATAGGACGAGAAGTTCGCTTCTGCCACCCTCCAAAAAGCGTTGGAACTGTCTTAAAAATCCTCGAGGAATTTAAAAAAGGTACAAAAAATGAAGCTGAATTTTGGATTAATTATCGAGGGAAAAAAATTCATATTAGATACTTTGCAATTAGAGATAAGGAAAACTCATATAAAGGAGTTATTGAGGTTTCACAAGACATTACCAAAATCCAAACTCTTGCGGGCGAGCAACGATTATTAAGTTGGGAGAACTTGTGAGTTTACATATAGAAGCTTCAAAGGATGAAATAGCAGATAAGGTTTTACTGCCAGGTGATCCGTTGCGAGCAAAGTTTATTGCTGAAAATTATTTGACTGAAATGAAATGTGTAAATCAAACTCGAGGAATGCTCGGATTTACAGGTTTTTACAATAATCAAAAAATAACAGTAATGGGCTCAGGTATGGGCCAGGCATCACTTTCAATTTATGTTAATGAATTGATTGATTTTTACCATGTAAAAAAGATAATACGAGTTGGAACTTGTGGCAGTTACCAAGAAAAAGTTAAAATAAGAGATATCGTTTTTGCCCAAAGTTCTTCTACTGATTCAGCACACAATAAAATTGTATTTCAAGGCATGGATTTTTCACCTTGTTGTAATTTTCAGCTTTTATTGAAGGCACACCAAATGGCAATTTCTTTGGGAGAACATCCTCATGTCGGAAATGTTTTAGCCTCTGACTCTTTTTATCCTTACTATCAAGATGAAAATTGGAAGAAATGGGCACACTTCGGTGTATTGGCGGTGGAAATGGAATCTAATGCTTTATATACTTTGTGTGCAAAAAATAACGTTCAAGCACTTTCTATTTTAACTGTTAGCGATTCTCTCGTTATTCAAGAATGTACAACAAAAGAAGATAGACAAAATTCTTTTAATAAAATGGTTGAGATTGCTCTTCTAACCATTATTGACTGATAAAATGAATTCGAATATCAAATCTCATCATGTGATTAATGAATTCAACCGTTACATCTTGAATCGCTTTGGTGAACGTATCCAGAAAGTATCCGTTGATGCTGGATTTACTTGTCCAAATAGAGATGGAAAAATATCTTATGGTGGATGTACTTATTGTAATAATGATAAATTTAATCAAGGTAGAGATAAGCTAGGTGCTAGTGTTACCCAGCAAATTACTACTCAAGTAAAGAGAATTAAAACAAGATACAAGAATGCAAAAAAATTTATCGTCTATTTTCAGGCTTATTCCAATACCTACGCCCCACTTCAACATTTAAAAAAACTTTATCTTGAGGCATTGGCATGTCCAGATATTATAGGGCTAACGATTGGTACCCGGCCAGATTGCATCACAGAGGAAGCCTTAGATTTTCTAGCTGAGTTGGCAAAACAATATTATATCACGATTGAATATGGCCTAGAGTCAATGAGTGATGAAACACTAATGCGTATTAACCGCGGTCATGATTATCAATGCTTTAAAAATGCTGTAAATTTAACAAAAAATCGTGGCATTAATATCTGTACGCATTTAATGATAGGTTTTCCATGGGAAACACAAGAAGATTATATTCAAACTGCTATAGAACTTTCAAAACTTGAAATTGATTATTTAAAAATACATCAACTTCAGATCGTTAAACATACAATTATGGGAAATGCATATCTTAAAAATTCATTTCATTTGCTTTCTAAATTTGAATATCTAGAAATTCTTTCACAATTTTTCATCCACCTATCTCCGCAAATAGTTATCCAAAGAGTTGCAGGTGATTGTTCCAAGGATCTTTTAATCGCCGCTGGGTGGATAGAATCTTCTAATGAAATAAAGATTGAATTAAAAAAACTCATGCAACAAAAAAGACAAACTCAGGGAATGCTTTATATTTAATTATTCACA
>JAGOVS010000056.1 GCA_018060625.1 Bacteriovorax sp.
TCGAATTGCGGCTTTACTTGTCGCCCTTACTCTTGCCGTTCAGCCCATGAATTGGAACGATTTCTTTAAATTGGATGAGCTACTAAAAGATGTTCACGACAAAAATGTTCAAAGAGAAATTGAGAAAAGAAGACAAATTCTTCGAGAAGAACATAATGAACTGGAAAAACCTTTTACGGAAGCTGGGATTGTTTCAGGAAAAACGAAAAACACATCTGTAAAAGAAAATGATCGAGTAAGAGAATATAAGAAATCTCGAGGTCAAGAGCAGCTTGAAAAGGATTTTGAGAAAATTGAAGGTGATACTTCAAAGGTTGATGGACTCGATCTTAAAACTCTGTCAAATGGAACTAAGATCATTAAACATCCCATGGGAAGCGAGAGTGGCCCAACTTTGGAAGTTCAACCGCCCAAAAATGATCCTAAATATCCAGACAACAAAATCCGAGTAAAAGTGAGGTATCTATGAAAGGCTCATCCTCCAATACAAATACCACAATAGCGTACTGGGAAACTCCTATTGTTGATCACCGATTTTTATGGCTTGCTCAACAAGCCTACACTGGGCTAAACAACTATTTTTTTTTTGAAAATGATATTGAGACACCAGCAAATCCTATTTATGTAATGACGATTGGAGCGGGAGAAACATTCAAAATCTCCGACGAAAGTGATAGCTCTCTTAGAATAGATCAACTTTTACAAAATAGACCCTCTTCACTAAGAGAGCGAGCAAGATCATTCAAGATTTGGAATAGCCCACTTGCGCTAGAGGCTTCCTATACATTAGGCATGACCTCTAAAGAGTATGATGAAATTGAAAAGTTTCAATTTCTAATTATAACTCAAGATGAAACAATTGAATTTTTAACGCTCAAAGAACCCACGTGGGAAATATATGAAGGGGTAAAATTGGAAGACCTCGTCATTCAATATATAAAAAGAGACTTTCAGAACTAAATAAATTTTAAACTCTAACGCCCCTTGGTGTTTTGGAATCAGGCTGCAAGTTTAATGATCTCTGCTTTCTTAAAACGATAATCCTTTCCATCTTTTGTGTATTTCACTTTTCCGTCTCGGATCTTTCTTCTCATGGTGGATTCTGAAATACCAAGAAAAGCGCACGCCTCTTGAAGTGTCATTAAATCGGAACTCATAAAAAGCTTCATCGAATCAGTAATATCAAGGCCAATAACATTTCCTTTTTTATTATACCTGACAATTATTCCATCTTTATATTCAGACTTGGCCTCAACTTCATCTACAAAGTCTATTGATAAGTAATCAATTTCTGTGTTGTGAAATATTTTCATTTATTAACCTCAAAATTGATCATTACAGTAACAACCTCATAAGTGTCTACTTCCCTTGAAACTGTGACCGCGGCCAATGCATTGTCTTTTCTTTCTTTTAAAATTTTGTAAAAAATAATTTTATCCTTTGATTGATGGATCATTCCATCTGGGTCATTTAAAATGCGCTCAACTTGCGACGTCGTTATTTTTCTTTGAAGCATTCGATCAACGGCATGTGCGCTATATTTTATATTCATCACTCTAATTGTACTATGTACTCACGAACTAGTCAAGACCTAGTCACCTGGTTAATTGTTTTAAGATCTGACGGTTAAAATCCATAATCCTTTTCACTATCATTGGATGCCAGTGATTAGCACCTTTCTTGCTGATAATATTTCGCACTGTTAAATCTTGAGCAATTGTATCCCTGGAGTGAATCGATAGCTTCTTCTTGCCTTATGTTAGATAATTCAATAAAGTCGATGAGATAATGATTTGGAGTGTGAAGTTCGATTGAGGGATTAGTTCCCAGCCATTTTTTGAAACAAAAACCAGTCTTAATTACTAATGTGATTCTCCATCTGACAATTATTCCATCTTTATCCACGAACGATCGTGCTTAGTCGTGGTACCTTAATAAACTAACTAAATTCTGAGCTCAAGGAAAATGAATGAGTGAGACAAATCAAAAAACAACAAATACGCTAATAGGCCAGACGCTTAGTATGAAGGCTGAGGACATTGAAGAGATCGAGGCTCGCTTAAAGGAAGCTAAAGAAATCACTGCTGAATTTATTCGCAAAAATCCCTTAACCTCGGTTGCTCTCGCTGCAGGCCTAGGATATTTTGTTGCAAAATTCTTTTATAAAAAAAGGTAAATAATGACTGAACTTTTTAAAATGGCCGAATTATTTTTCAATTATTTCATCGGACATCGCCAATCTCTTGGTGCTCGATCGCAAGAAGTTTCAATAGAAATTCTCAATCAAATTAGACGGGTATTGCTTTTAGTGATGATCTCCATTGGAGCTCTCACTATGTTTTGCATGGGAATCAGTCACTTAATCCAGCGGGTTTTAGACAATCTAGATGAGGGAAAATTTGTTTTTACACCATCTGTTTGGGTCATTTTGGCTTTTTTGATCATCTGTGTTACCATACTCATTTATTCAACCAATAAAAATGTCTGGTTAAAGATGTTTAAAAAAGAAGAATCTAAAGAGAATTCTGGGTTTGCAGGTGGACAACTAGAGTCAGTTATCAGTCTTTTCATTTTAGATATTTTAAAAGAACGTGAAGCGAATCGAGAAATGGCCCGTGAACAACGACGAGATCAAAACCATTCAAAGGAATGAGTTAGAAGATTTTTTGATGTTTTCTTAAAAAACAAGCCTCATCTTTTCCCGAATTGAGAAAAAAATTGAAACATGCCAAAATGTTCTAAGGTTCTCTTGAGGGAAAATAGATGCGATTTAGATTATCTTACTTAATTTTTTTATTTTTATTTTCAGGCAATTTATTTGCGGAAAGACATCTTCTCTTCCTCGGAGGGGGTGGGGAACCAAAATCTAGTGAAACAACAATTTTTGACACCATGATTAAAAACCTTGGTGCTTACCTAGATAACAATAAATGGAAGACTCATGTCCTTTTTAATGGTGGTCATACCAAGACAGAGGAGATCCTTGATGAAAATTTTAAAGACGCAAGCAGTGTTGGTTCTTTTGGAAAAAAGCGGTTTGACGATTTAATTGATAGCTATGAAAAAAAAATCAAGAATGGTCAGCTAAAGGCCGGCGAACAATTACTCATTGTTATAGATTCCCACGGCTCAGCTAAACAAGAAGGCGATTTTACTCATCAAATAGCTCTTGGTAATGAGTCCCTCACTTCTGAGACAATAGAAGGACAAGCTGAACTCATCAGCCTCGACCGACTCAAAAAATTAACTGAATTAG
This sequence comes from Bacteriovorax sp., assembly GCA_018060625.1. GTDB lineage: Bacteria > Bdellovibrionota > Bacteriovoracia > Bacteriovoracales > Bacteriovoracaceae > Bacteriovorax. The sequence goes on from JAGOVS010000056.1 coordinate 3,257, forward strand.
CGCTTCAAAAAGATATCCAGTTGGCCATCATAGATTTCAGTTGTAAATCAGGCGCAACGCAAGCTCTTAACAACCAAAACACTTGTGTCATCTCAGCAACAGGCCCAGAACATTTAGCATACGATACTTTTTCTGATTACTTTTCCAAAAATATGGAAAAAGGCAAAAACTTAGAAAATTTATTTCTCGAAGCGAGAAGACATGACCTTAATCAATCACTTCCGATGATTTCAACACAGGCAGGCCAAGCTTTAAGCAATGATTTTCATGCTCTCATTTCTCCTTACTTTTTGAGTTACAATGAAAATCCAGAAATAGATACACTGAGCGATTATCTTCTGCAAATTTCAAATGAAGTTGGGATGTGCACTCGAGAAAATGAGTATCAATCTCTTATGAAGAAACTAGGATCTATAAGATCATTCAGTTTATTACAATTAAAAATACTCCTTCCGGAAATAGGTGAGTTGCAATCGCTTATTGCTGAATACAAAAAAATTCAAGATCAATATATTTCACTTGTGCGCTCTTGGGATTTACCTGACCTTAATAAACAAGAAGAATTTCAAGGTCAGTCTGTTGCTGGAGATTACATTTATGAATATTCAATAAAATATTCCTTGTCCGAGCTTTTGGAAATAGACTTCTCCCAAATCATTGACGGAATCAGCTCTGAAATAAATAAAACAAAAGATAAAGTAAAAAAAGCTGAACTTAAAAGCAGTCTAGAAGTATACAAAAAAGCATTCTTAAAACAAGAAGAGATCATTGAAAAACATCCCCATCTCTTGTCATATAAGGAAAACCTCAGAGGACAGCTACATGCTTTGGGGCAATCGAGTGTTCTCGTAGATGCCATTTCGAAAAAAGAAAGAGCACTATTCGATCACTTGTATTTAAACCTGCAACCAGCTAGTTCTCCTCTCAAAAACCCATGCAAGAAATTTATTTTATAGAGTAATTATATGAATAAAGTTATTTCAACGATCACCTTTTTTATTCTTTTTTTTATCATTGCCCAAAAAAGCTACCCCTGTGGGGATTATGTCACTAATGCCAAAGTTGTTCTTCGCGAAGGCTCTCCCTCTCTGATCATTTACCCCGGAAGTCTTTCTGAAATTTACTTAAAATTCAGCCTTAGCGAGTCATTTAAACTTGCGCCTTATCTTAACCGTTACGTAAAGGCCGATCTTTTTATTCAATCAATGAACGATAAAACCCATTATAAAGTCGAAAAAATCAGTCATATCACGCCAATTCCTCCTCCATTACTTTCTATTCACAAGGGAACGAGCTTGGTTTTAGTTAAAAAATCAGATTGTAAATAATCGACAAAATGGCTCCTCTCGCAAAAAAACTTAAGAAAAATTCTATAAAAGCGATAAGCAACAATATGAAATATTCATTTATTTTCACTATTTTTTTTACATCTCTTTTATTAAATATGAAGACTCAAGCTTCTGATGCAAGTTGGGTTTCTACTGTTCACAATGTTAAATCTGAAAATGAGCAAGACTCTGCTGCTGCAATTAAGGCCCTTGAAGAAGACCAATCTCTTGATCAAAAAGTTATTGAGGCTTTGAAAGAAGAAAGATTTGTAAGTGAAGCCCTCCGCATTAGCTCCTTTTTAAAACGCCCTTCCCTATTCGGTCCAGTTCTAAACTATGCCCAAAAAAACCCTACGGGCCACGCAATCACCGCAGCTATGTCCTTGAGACAATTTGACGAATCGGGCAAACTTCCTCTGTTCATAACCGAACTCTCAACCTCTCGCTGGTCAAGCCTTAGCTCTACTTCAAAACTAGTAACATTATTTGCTATAAGTGAACTTGATCTTTCTTTATCTTTAGGCCAAATGAAGCGCAATCTCGAAGACAGCAGTGATCAAGTGAGAATCGTAACGACTCGAGTTGCTGGAAAACAATTCTTCAAGAAACAAGAAAAAAAGTATGCCGAAGTGATAAAGGTGGCCCTTCACTCTTCTCCCTATCAATTGCGTCTTGAAGCTCTTAACGCTGTTAAGAAATTACCACGGACTGTTCATAAGAACTTTTATCATGAAATTCATAAATGTCTTTCTGATCCGCGCATTGAGGTAAAAAATCTTTGTTCAGAAATCAGCATTGAGATGAACAAATGATTAGAATTATCATTCTTTCTTTTATTTTAATCACCAATCAAAGTTTTGCAAAAAACAAAAATCTTAAGACTAAAAAAGGACAAAAGGTCCAAATTGAAGAAGACTACAGAGGCTCTGTCGACTTAAGTGAAGATGGTGAGATTGAAGAGTTCCAAGCTGTTTTTCAAGATGCCTTAGATCAAATAAATCAAATGAAGTCTATCAAACAAATTAATCCATGCTCTGCCCTTCTAGGAAGTGGCAATCTTAACGAGATTACTTGCGCAGAAAAATATACTCAAATATATAACAAACCAACCGTTGATTTTAAAATTGTTTTTGGATACCTCGACACTCAAGAAGGATACACATCAGATCTAACAATGAGAGAGGCCTTGGTCGCAACATTAACAACTCCATGCCCTGAAAAAAAATCAAATATTTACGCCTGCGGCTTAAGTAAAGACTTAGACGATGCCGATAAATTTTACAAAGAAGTTATCGACTTTAAGGGAGAAAAACATAGAGTCGTTTTCACGATTGTTAATTCATCATATTCATACTCTGAAGAAGATAACATAGCATTTGCCGAACAACAAAAAGAGCAATCCCAAAAGGCCCGCGAGGCTTTTCTAGACGGCTTACAAAATGCAAGTGTTATCATCTATAATGGACACTCTCGAGATGGTGGTGGACCAGATTTTGATCCCCCAGTTCTAAAAAAGAATAATCATGTTGATTATAACTGGTATCACAAAAATAAGCCTGGGCTAAAGCAGATACTTTCGGCCTTAGAAGAAGGTAAAAAAGCTGGCAAAAAAGCCCCAGCAGTCATGGCCTTCAATTCCTGTAACTCCCACTTGCACTTCCACCGCTCGCTAAGCCAAGCAGCTCCTGATAGCGGCCTCTTAATGACCACCCAGTCTTCGTATTTTATTGACGAACCCTACACAACCATTGGAATGATTAATGCAATTCTTGGACAATTCTGTGAACCTTCATTCTCAGCTTCAATAAACGGAAGTCCTAAAATTGACAAGGGGAGCAGGATTAAGGCTTTTAACTTCCCTTAATTTGCTTTGTTCTAAAATTTTCATTTCAAAAATATCAACGTCCTCATCTTTGCGCTATGCTTAGCTGTTCAACTTTGTTAATTTATTTTATTCACTCCCTTTTGCATAAGGATCTTTCATGAAAGAGCGATTATTTTTAAAAGATTTTCACCAAAAAATTAAAAAAGACGTTGAGAAAAGTTATCGCGACTTTATTGAAGACCTTCGAGATGATTTTAAGCGAGGTTTTACAACCGATGTTGTCGATAGTGATTTCTTAGACCAGCTTTGCGACATTCTACAAGATGATTGCTTTGACCAATATTCTCCACTTAAATTTTACTGGCTAAACCTTGTGGATAATATTGTCTATATTATCCAGCTTCATGAAGAGCTACTTCTTGAAGAAGACATTGACTCAGATGAACTCACAGAGGTTGAAGATGAGCTTTTTAATTTTTGGAATGACTCTGAATTATCTGAAAGCTTTCTCAATTTCCTAAATGAAGGTGCACCTGTTGTTGAAGCCTCAAACAACTTATTACCGCTATTAGAAAATCAGATTATTTCATTTTACGTCCTCCACCTGAGTGCTTACCAGCAAGAATTTGATGATGCTCTCATGTATCAAACCATTCCAGAACTTGGAGATTTTGAAAAAAAGTTTTATCTTGGCGACAATCATCGTTTTGTCTCATTAAAAAAGAAAACAGACACATTCCCTTCTCTTCCTATTAGAAAAATCTCGCCAGAGAATAATAAGATATCTCTTGAAATTGAGGATAAAGAAGCTCTATTCACAATCGAGGAGCAAGCTCATTATCTTTTGGTTGATGACCATTCTCTTTTCATTCTCCCCAATTGTGAAAATGGTGAGAAGCGAATTGAAGAATTTAAAAAAAGCATTTCAAAGGCACTTGCTACTATTAAAAAAGCAGCCCCTCATCTCCATACAACTTTCAAAAGCTTTACTCATACAATTGTCCCTGTAAATGAAAAAGGAATTGTCAGCTATTCCATGCAATCACTACCCGGCTATTCTTCAATAAACATGTTTGATCGTGATCAGATTGACCTTATGGATGATTTACTTCATGAAAATGGGCATCATTATTTAAACACATTCTTAAATCACCAGGATCTAATCAATGAGGATGATGATAAAATTTATTTTTCTCCCTGGAGAAAGGCACTTCGCCCAATTCGAGGAATCTATCATGCCACTTTTACTTTCTACTGGGCCCTAGAGCTTTTCTTTAACCTCAACAAAGCTGTGGAAAATAAATTACTCACTTACTCTAAAGAAGAAAGAATTAAAATCAAACAGCGCTTTTTGGAAGAATTTTACATGCTTGACTACTGCTCTATTGATCTTCAACATGCTTACAAAAATAAAAGAGTGAACAAAGAAGGACATCAACTCATTGGGATGATTTACGAGAAGATTCATGCTTATAAAAAGACCGCTGACTCCATTCTTAGCGAACTAAAGGGTCTCGACTCTAAAAAGCATAATGAGGTCTTAGAACTAAAAAAAGAATTAACTAAGACTAGAGAACACTATAAGTTGGTTTAACCGCGATTGCATTTCGTTGGCAGGCATCATATCTCCAAGCTTAGAAGCAATAACGATGCCTGTCTGATAAGTCTCTTTGGCCATTAGCTGATTATTCGTGGCTTCGTAAGCCTTCCCAAGCAGTAAGTAGGCGGATGAATATTTTGGATTTACTTTTAGTACTTTTTCTAAATTTTGAATTGTTTTAAAATACTCTTTACGCAAAAAATAAATATCACTCATTCCATAAAGTGCTACGGTGTCTTCTTCATCGATTTCAAGAACCTGTAAAAACATTTTCTCTCTTCTCAAGAGGTCTTCTTCTTTTTTTCTTTTCTCTAATTCTAATTGTTTTTTAAGTTTGGCCTCTTCTCCAAACATGGCAAAACTTTTAACCGTTGCCAGAGATTTTTCCGCTTCCGCTTCTTCGATTTTTCCCAATCTCATTAAATAGAGAGATTTATTTGTATGCGCCATTACTGATTGAGGCTGAACGACAAGTAGTTTATCCATCCAAGAAATGGCTTCCTCAAATTTCTCTTCTCTTCCAAGAATGACTCCTAAACTTTCATAAGCGTCGGCCAATCCTGAATGAAACTCTAGTGCGCGCTTCAAAAAATTCTTTGCATTCTCACTTTCCCCTTTCTGAAAGGCAACGACACCCAAATGATATAACTCTTCAGATATATCTTCTCTGCAAATTGACTTATAAAAGGGCAACATCATAACTGTTGCATTGAATCTTTGCTCCCCTATTTCCAGAACCAATTGCCTTTCATTTACGCGAAAATCTCTAAAAAGATCCGCTTGGAGAATCTCGTTTACTTCGTAGTGAATCACGCCACCCTTTGCACCTCCAATCGTAAACTCTCTATTCAGTACAAGTGATGAATCAATTTTCTCTTGTAATTTTAAAAGTACCGGAAAGTAAGTGGCCCCTCTGTTATTTTCAATTTTTGCAGCAGTTTCTTGCCCTAAAAAACATCCCTTTTTATACGAGATTGAAATTTCATTAAGATAGGTTTCGTTAATAAATTTAGTCTCGTTAATATCTCTCCCCCACTTAGGCCATCCATTAAGCACCCTAATCTCTTCAATCTCATTTTCGTCCGTTTTATCCAAAGCTAAATCTTCATAAAAAACTAATCGCGCATTTAATCCATAAAAATTAAAGTCAAATGCAAAATCTGCATTTTGATTATCGTGAAGAAAGTGATTAAACTGAATCCACATTGGAGTCTCTAGAATTTCTAACATTACATCGTCCATAATGATGAATTTTTCAAAATCATTTTTAATAGAAACGACAAGTTCTTGAGGGCAAAAAATTAATAAGTGTGTCGATAATTTCGCTATAAAAAAGAATGAATTGAGACGACCAGACCGTGAAAGTCTCGCCGTTATTTGGCCCTGCTTTTCAAGAAGAAGCGAGAGATCATTAGTTACTTGACCCTGAAAAAAGGAAACTCTATCCGCCCCAGTAACTTTTATAAGGGCCCAATCAGACATTGGCTTTTGAGAGGGGTTGAATCGAATAGATGATAATGTCATTGATTAATCAAACCGAGAAAGACTCGCCGCACCCACAGGTGTTATTTGCGTTTGGATTATTAAATACAAACCCTTTTCCATTTAGCCCATCTTTAAAATCGAGCTCCACTCCTTTCAAATAAATAGAAGATTTTGGATCGATAAAAATCTTCACGTCACCAAAATCGAGCACATTATCTTTTTCTTTCTTTTCTGAAAATTCAATCTTATAAGAGAGACCCGAGCACCCCCCTCCCACGACGCCCAACCTTAAGCCAGCATCTATCGCTTTTTCCTCTTTTGAGTACAAGTCCCTTATATGGAAAAGTGCCTTTTCTGTAACACTGACAATATTCTGTTCCATGTGAATCTCCCTAGAAATGCAGTACCAAAGCAACCCAGTCCAATAATATCATAGATTTTCATCTATGCATGATTTGCTGTACACTTTTAATCATTAAAATAGGTTATACTCAATATCAGAGGTAAAATAACTATGGCAATAGTGCTTCTTATTACAACAAATGATGAACAAACTATCGAATTACCAATTCTCGGAAAGTGTATTATTGGGAGATCAAGTAGTTGTGACCTAACACTAGAAGATAAAGAAATGAGTGGTAAACATGGTTCTTTTGAAATTAGTAAGCAAGGTCAACTTCTCTACACTGACCTAGGCTCAACCAATGGTTCTTTTCTAAATGAAATGAAGGTTCAAAAAACACACCTTCAAATTGGCCACAAATTGCGTCTTGGAAACACTCATTTTATTATTGATGAAAAAAGACTCAACTCTAACGAAAAGAGCACCATAGGAAAGGCTCCAGAGGCAATAGCACCCCTTACTCCTCCTTCTCCGAAACCGATCGCAAAACCAGAATCAGACGAATTGACATCCACAAGAACAAAAACAGTAACGGAGACAGCAGCAAAGACAAAATCAGTAGTTTTAAGTAAGGATTTAAAGCAAAAAGCTTCTAGAGACACCTGGATGGGTGGCGGTAAAGATAAGTTAATTGAAATGGATGAAAGCTCTGGAGAAACAAAGCTTTTAAAAATCGATAAACCTAAAACTAAAAAGAAATAGTATTATTCCGTTACTGGAATCCATTTTATCTCCTCTCGTTTCTCTAAAAAATTAACAAATCGTGAAAGAATAAAGAAATAATCAGAGAGTCGATTCATAAAGGCCAGTGCACTCACTGGTACTTCTCCAGCATGCATATCCTCAAAATCAACCAGCTGACGCTCAACTCTTCTGCATACTGTACGGCACACATGAAAATATGAAGAGGCAAGTGTTCCACCGGGGAGAATAAATGTATTTAACTTGGGAAGCTGATTATCCATTTTGTCGATTTCGCACTCAATTTTGAGAATCATTTCTTCTTTAAGTTGAGGAAGTTTAAAATTTACTCTATTTTCTTTTTCGCAGGCTAAATTACTTCCAAGATCAAACAGGGCAGATTGAATTTGATACAGAAAATTTTTATCAAAACTTTCTCCGAGAAATGAAATTCCAACCCCAAGGTGAGAATTAAGTTCATCCACTTCACCATAGAGATGAATTCTTGAATCGCTTTTTCGAATGCGCGTCCCCCCTACTAAACCAGTAGAGCCTTTATCTCCTGAACGCGTATAGACTGCTGCTTTACTCATTACATATTCCTTCTATATCTTCCACCAACTTCGTAGAGGAGATTTGTTATTTGTCCTAATGAAGCATAGTTAACCGTACTCAATAGTTCTTCAAATATATTACCATTACTCAGGGCCACTTCTTTTAATCGACTTAGGGCCATTTCAGAATTGTTTAAATTTCGTTTTTTAAATGCATTCAGACGATTGATTTGATCCATTTTCTCATTATCGTTACATCGAGAAATCTCAATCTCTTTTGCCATTTGCTCTTTTATATTTGGAGCGATGTAGGTATTTACTCCAATTATTGGAAATGCTCCGGAGTCTTTGAGTGTTTCATAATAAAGTGACTCTTCTTGGATTTTAGAGCGTTGGTACATGGACTCCATGGCCCCCAGAACCCCCCCTTTATCCGAAATATTTTCAAACTCACGTAAAACTTGCTCTTCAACAATGGTTGCTAATTCTTCAACGATATAGGCACCCTGAACTGGATTGTCTGTTTTGTTCATTCCAAATTCACGATTAATTATCATTTGAATGGCCATTGCTCGACGAACAGATTCCTCTGTTGGCGTTGTGATAGCTTCGTCATAAGCATTAGTGTGAAGAGAATTACAATTATCGGACAACGCAAGAAAAGCCTGTAATGTCGTTCTAATATCGTTAAAGTCAATTTCTTGAGCGTGGAGAGATCGCCCAGACGTTTGCACGTGGTATTTGAACTGCTGGGACTTCTCACTTGCGCCGTACTTATCTCTTAATGTGACTGCCCATATTTTCCTAGCGACTCGTCCCATGACTGTGTATTCTGGATCAAGTCCATTAGAGAAGAAATACGAAAGGTTTTGTGAAAAATCGTCAATCTTCATCCCTCGACTTAGATAGTATTCAACAAAGGTAAAGCCGTTAGAAAGAGTAAAGGCCATTTGAGAAATGGGGTTCGCGCCAGCTTCGGCAATATGGTAACCAGAAATTGAAACTGTATAGTAATTTTTAATTGCATTTTTGCAAAAATATTCCTGAACATCGCCCATCATTTTAAGAGCAAATTCCAAAGAGAAGATGCAGGTATTCTGTGCTTGGTCTTCTTTGAGAATATCGGCCTGAACCGTTCCCCTAACTTGTCTCATGACTTCTATTCGCTTTTCAAAATTCCAAAAATCCTCACTTTTTAAAGTTTGTTTCATGGCCGTGTTCATAAAGAGCGCAAGAATAATCGGAGCTGGACCATTAATTGTCATAGACACAGAAGTATAGGGATCAATAAGATTAAATCCTTTATATAAATCTTCCATATCATCGAGGGTGGCAATTGAAACTCCGGCCTCGCCAATCTTTCCAAAAATATCTGGACGATTATCGGGATCTTCCCCATAAAGAGTTACAGAGTCAAAAGCCGTTGAAAGACGCTTTGCCAAGTCATCTTTGGAGAGATAATGAAAACGTTTGTTCGTTCTAAGGGGTCCCCCTTCTCCCGCAAACATTCTTTTTGGATCTTCGTCAGCTCGTTTAAAGGGAAAAATTCCGGCGGCGAATGGAAAGTGTCCAGGAAGATTTGAATTTTTTATAAAACGATATTTTTCGGTCAAAGAATGAAAACGAGGATAAGCAACTTTAGAAATTTCATTATGAGATAACGATTCATATTTTGTTTTTACTTTAACTTCTTTGTTCCTTACAAAATAAGAAAAAGTGCCAGATTCATATTGAGCTATGGTGTCTTCAAAAGTTTTCAATTCTAAAAAAACGTCTTCAGGTAGTGAGGCTTTTACTTCTAAGCACTTTGCTTCGAGGTCTCTATTTCCTTTTAAAAGATGTGAAGCAATTAAAAGTGCTTCATAGTCTTTGATCTTTTCTGCATTTTCTAATGATTGACGATTATACTCTCTCACAACACCGGCAATATCTCGCAAATAGAGAGAGCGCTCGGGAGCAATAATTCGCTTTTTTTCTGCTGGTGCCTTATCACGCTTAAGCAATTCTAGCGACTCTGCTTTCACATTCATCACTTTAACGATGTCGTAAAAAAGTGCATTCACTCCCACATCATTGAATTGGCTGGCCATCGTTCCATAAATAGGAAGTTGATCCTCTTCTAGAGCACCCGGGTGTCCGGCAAATTGATTATGATTTCTTCTCCATTGCTTTCGAATATCGCGAAGAGAATCTTCCGATCTTGGTTTTTCAAACTTATTAAGAACGATGAAGTCGGCCACTTCCAACATCTCAATTTTTTCCAACTGAGTTGCGGCTCCATATTCTGGAGTCATAACGTAAATACACTTATCCGCAACTTTAGTAATCTCATCTGAAGCCTGGCCAATCCCAGAAGTCTCTACCAATATAAGGTCAAAATCTTGGGACTTTAAAAATGAAACTACATCTTTTATATGGGGAGAAAGTTCTGTATTTGAATCTCGAGTGGCAAGCGAGCGGATATAAAAATTTGAGAAACTTGCGCTACCCAAACGAATGCGATCCCCCAGCAAGGCTCCCGATGTTTTCTTCTTGGTTGGATCTACAGAGATCAAAGCTATTTTACAATTTGGAGAATGACGATAAAAACGCAATAAAAGTTCGTCTATTAACGATGATTTTCCGGCCCCGCCCGTTCCCGTTATTCCTAAAACAGGCACACTCCCCTTAGAAAATGTCACTGGCAGTTCACCGTTATCTTCAATGGCCGTGACAACCTTAGCAATTTGCCTTTTATCTAGTTTTTTAACATCGAACTTTGAAAAATCGACGCCATCAAGGGTTGAACCTATGGCCTTTTCTATCATGTCATCAATGATTCCATTAAGTCCGATTTCCATACCATCTTGTGGTGAATAGATGCGACTTATCCCACGTGAATGAAGAATTTTTATTTCGCTTGGGGTAATAACCCCACCCCCTCCACCAAATATTTTAATATTATTGGCCCCTGCCAAGTTTAAAAGCTCTCGAATATAAGTGAAATATTCCATATGCCCGCCCTGGTAAGAGCTCAGGGCAATTCCATGAACGTCTTCTTGGATTGCAGCATCAACGACTTCTTGGGCCGAGCGATTATGCCCTAAATGAATGACCTCTACCCCTTTAGATTGGAGCATTCTTCGCATAATGTTGACGGAAACATCGTGGCCATCAAAAAGGCTTGCTGCTGTGACAAATCTGAGTTTTTTCATACGAACCTATAATTTTTAAAAGGATAATAAACCTATTCACTTTAATTCCTGGTAAATCTAATAGCAAGAAAAGCCGATCTAGGTTATAATTAGCTCTGATTATTAACACAGTTTTAATGAATTTGGTTTGCCATAAGCACTATCTAATTGGCAAAAGATGAGTCCCGAAAATGACGACTGAAAACATCGCAAAAATAGAAGAGTCCAACGAAGATGAATCCATCATTGTGGAAAACCCATTCCATAGTGCCCGCTTAAAACCTAAGCGCAAAGGAAAAAAACCTCCTAAGCTGTTAGCAGTGGTTCACCAATCTGGCTGCACTGGTTGTGAAATTTGTATTCAAGGTTGCCCCGTTGATTCTATCGAGCTCGTTCCAGGCCCGAATCCTGAAAATCCCCAATTTCAACAAACGGTAGAAATCGATCTTGCCCGTTGTATTGGCTGTCAAAACTGCTCGCAGGACTGTCCGTGGGAGACAATCATGATGTATGAACACGATGATGCTTTTACGGCTTGGTCGAATGAAACGCTCTTTTCTGAGCTTTATATTGACGAGAATAAGTTGGGCGAAATTAAGAAGAAGGCTGAATAGCTTTACACAAAATTCGACTTCTCACCACTAAGGCCACTAAAAAAAGTCCAATCGAAATATTCTGTGACGTCGAAAGCTGAAACCAGAGAACGCCACGTACGTCATCTCCCCTAAAAAACTCCAGGAAAAAACGAATCACAGAATAACTTAGAAGATAATTGGTAAGAACAAATAGATTCTTTTTTCCTTTTATCCATCTAAGTGAAAAATACCCCAATAAAAAAAGAGCAAATGCTTCATATAGCTGTACGGGATGTCTGTAGGCTCCATCCATATAAACCTTCCATGGTAAATCACAGACTCTACCATAACAGCAACCCGTTAAAAAACAGCCCACTCTTCCTATCGCGTGACCAAAGATAAGACCAGGGATCAGAAGATAACTTTTTTTAATTGAAAATTTCTTAAAGACGAGTGTATAGATCAAATAAAAAGTGAGTCCAAAGAGCAGTCCACCATAAAAAACAAAGCCCCCTCCAAACCAAAAATAATCAGCATAGACATATTGCAAGGCCCTACTTTGAGAGGAAAATAACAAGAAAAAGGCTTTTGCCCCTACCCATGCACTCACAAAAAGTCCCAAATAGAGCTTGAGAATGTCCGAGGGATCTGCCCGGTTTTTCTCAAAAAGATACAAGGTCAAATAGAAGCCCACGCCCCAAGCTAGTCCCATAAACAATGGGTAAGAGTAAAGAGTGAAAAATGAGGACTTAAAGATTACTGGAAACACTTTTTTCTTTCTTCAATTCATTATTCTTACTGAAAAAAAGTAAATCAATAACCAATATGAATGCGGCAATCGAAATTGAACTATCAGCAATATTGAATGCAGGAAAATGATTTGTCCCTATAAAAAAATCAAAAAAGTCCACAACGTAGTTCATAGAGAATCGATCAATCAAATTCCCAACAGCTCCTGAAAATATCAAACTGTACGCTAAGCAATGATAGAAATTTTCATTTCTAGATTTCCAGATCAAAGAAAGGAGCCAAAAACATGCAACGACAGGAAGAATTAAAAAGAGAGGTGTTCTAATATAGTCAGGAGCATAAGCAAACATTCCAAAAGCTGCTCCAGGGTTACGGACGTATGTTAGATGAAAAAAATTCGAAATTACAGGAATTGATTCTCCTAGGGCAAATTTTTGTTGAACTATTCCCTTTGTGATTTGATCTAAGATAATAATCGCTGCAATCATTACACTCATTTTAAAAATTCTATTCATATTTTTTTAACCGTTTACGTGATCTTTTGCTGTTATTTCGTACTTTTCTATTTTCCTTAAAAGTGTCTTTTTCGGAATATTCGCCTTAAGTGCTGTTTGATTTATTTTTCCACGATTTTGCTTTAAGGCCCAAACAATAAATTCTTTTTCAAAAAGATCTTTGGCAATTTGAAAATCCATTACCATTTCTTTGGAATTTAAAACATTATTAAATGAAAATCCCTCTGCTACCCGGACATCTTCATCGCTTTTCATGTCAAATATTGAATCTTGAATTTCTTCAACATCTATCATTAAATCTGAATTTTCTTCTGGCTCTGGTACCTTGGTGGCCGAAGTTAACTTTAGACTTGCGGGTAAAGATGGCGCCTGAATCATGTCTGACGATTCAATGATAAAAGCATGCTCAATGACATTTCTTAATTCACGGATATTACCTGGCCAAGAAAAATTTACAATCAAATTCTTTGCTTCTTCACTCACACCTTTAATGCTTAGACCGTGAACCTTATTAAAGTATTTTATATAATAATCAACCAAGTGAGGAATATCGCTTTTTCTTTCTCTGAGTGGGGGCAAGTAAACAGGAAGAACATTTAAGCGATAAAATAAATCTTCGCGAAAAGTTCCATCCTTTATCATTTGTTCGAAAGGCTTATGAGAAGCTGCTATGACACGAACATCAACCTTGATATCTCGATTAGATCCAATCGGTGTAAAAGTCTTTTCCTGTAAAACTCGCAATAGCTTGACTTGCATTGTTGGGCTTACATCACCAATTTCATCTAAAAAAAGTGTTCCGCCATCAGCATATTGGAATTTTCCTAGTTTTCTTTCATTTGCCCCAGTGAAAGCTCCTTTTTCGTGTCCAAAAAGTTCAGATTCTATGAGATTTTCTGGTACTGCAGCCAAGTTGATTGTCACAAATTTGGCATCTTTTCTAGGGCCATTATAGTGAATTGCCCTTGCAACTAATTCTTTCCCTGTCCCAGATTCACCTCTGATTAAAACGG
>JAGOVS010000057.1 GCA_018060625.1 Bacteriovorax sp.
AAAAATGGCCCGCCCCATGGTCTATACAGGTCTTCGTTTTTATCGCATCGGAGGAAAGATCATTGTTGGAGCAATCGAGAAAAAATTCATGGCCATGGCCCAAACGCTCTCTCAAGTTGATTATTCCGGCATTGCAATTGGTGATGAGGTCGTAGCTATCAACGGAGCTCCTGTTGAAAAAAAAGTTGAAGAACTTAAGAAATTTATTGGAGGAAGCTCGGAAGAGTTTATCGATTCATCTGCCGTTCGCTCTCTTACTATGAGAAATTTTAATTATGAGAAAAGTCGTTTTTTAACAATCACTTTCAAAAATGCCGGGAGTTTTAAACTGCCTCTCTTTTTGAGTAAACCACTAAAATCGACTCCGCGATTAGATACCATTGTTTATTTAAAAAAATTTGATGTGCCCTCAGATGTCTCTTCTATTGGAATGAGTTTTGATAAAAACACTAAAAACTGGAGCGAGAGCTCAATGGCCTTTGAAGGTTATAGTCCTCGGAAATTGCACTTAAACTTAAAAGGTGTCATCGAAATGTTTGGCGAAGATGGGGCACCTGCGATTCGTTCGGGCTATTACATGACTAACGGAAAATCTTATGGTGTTCTGCAAATTCTAACCTTTTCAAGTTCTATTGTGAAAATGGGTGAAACTAAGATGACGTTTGCAGATGGAGTTCGGACATTCATTGCAGAGTTAAAAGAAAATAAATTACCACTGATCCTTGACTTAAGAGTCAATGGAGGAGGAAATGGAAATCTTCCCTCTGAGGTTTTAAGTATCATTGCTCCCGAAAAGGCCATTTATCCAGGAGAGACTTCTGGTTTTAGATTGACGGCCTACATGAGACAAATTCAGGATGCCCGTCTTTATCAGGAGATTGCCGGAGAAGATCTCTCAATTGGAATTTCAATGGATGAAGTGCGTGAGGTTTTGGAGAAGGGCATTGATGAAAAACGTGAATATACACCAATGCTTGCTTCCGAAAATATTCCTTATGATTTTCAGAAAATAAAAGGCTTTAATAATAAAATAGTTGCCCTTGTGACGACCGAATGCGTGAGTGCTTGTGATAAAATGGCCTTCTTATTAAAATCATCAAAACGCGCCCCTATAATTGGAACCCAATCTAATGGAACAGGAGCGGGTTATCTATCAATAGGAAAACTAAATACCTTATGGGTTGATCCCCTTAGAGTTTTTGAAAGCCAAGTGCCTAATTATGTCTTTGGTGTACCAGGTGCATCACTTGAACAGATGATCTTTTCAGATAAAAGTGTAGAGGTGATGTGTTCAGAGAACCAGCCAACTCTTGCTGATGTTCTTTACGCCCCGACGATGCTTGATGTCGCTAAAAATAACATTGGTTGGTTACAGAAGGCCGCTCAGGTCCTAGAGGGAATGGCCGATTTAAAATAAGAGTGGGTTTACTTAACTCATTTCATATAGTTCATAAAAACGATCAAGAATCGGTTAGATTCTGAGAATCCATTAAAACAAGAAATTTTTTCTTTTGACTCCTAGGATGATTCCTGAGGTATTATAGCAATATTGCCTTTTGTGCATTATTTTTTGGAGAAAAAATGAAACGTCTTCTTTTACCCGTTCTTACCTTGCTTTTTGCTTCCTCATCTTTTTTTCTATTTCCGGTCCATGCAAAAGAGGCGGCCAAAGAGACGAGAGACCCACGACGTGAAAAACTGATTGGCAATATTTTAAAGAATGCGCTTGAAACTTATCACTATCGAGCTCTTAAAATTAATGATGAAGTCTCACAGAAAGCTTTTTCTCAATACCTTAAAAAAATCGATGGTTCGAAGCAATTCTTAACCAAAGGGGATGTTAAGGATTTAGAGTCATTCCAGTTTGCCATGGATGATGAAATGGTGAATGGAAATTATGTTCTGGTTGAAAAGGCCCTTGATCTTTTTAAAAAAAGAACGGCCCTTGCTGAAAATGTAAGAAAAGAAGCCTTTAAAAAGCAATTTGATTTTAATGGCTCAGAAAATGTTGAAGTAGACCCAGATAAAAGGGATTGGGCCAAAGATGAATTAACGCTTAAAGAGAATTGGAAACTTATTTTCAAGCAGGCCACACTGAATAAATATTTATCTCTTATCGATGAGCAGTCGGATAAGCCTTCAAAGTCGCTTAAAAGTCCTAAGCCAAAATCACAAAAAAAATTGCCTCCGGTTAAAAAACTTTCTGATGCGGAAATGAGAAGTAAGGCCCATGATTCTGTATCTAAAAGATTTAAGAAAATTTTTGATCGTTTAGCAAAAGAAGACAGAGATGATCAGTTGGATAATTTTTATAATTCAATTACCGCTGTTTTTGATCCTCATACAACTTATCTTCCAGCTAAGAAAAAAGAAGATTTTGATATTGATATCACTGGAAAGCTTGAGGGAATTGGAGCTGTTCTCCAAGAAGATGGATCGTATATAAAAGTTGTTCAAATTGTTCCGGGTGGTCCTGCTTGGCGACAGAAGGACTTAGAGACGGATGATACAATCTTGGCCGTTTCGCAGGGGGCGGGAGAGTCAGTTGATCTAACCGATATGAAGGTTGACGATGCTGTTCGCTACATAAGAGGGAAAAAAGGAACTGAGGTTCGATTAACTGTTAAAAAAGTAGATGGGACAAGAAAAATTATTTCTATCATAAGAGATGAAATCGAAGTTGCTGCTTCTTTTGCCAAATCCTCAGTCCTTCAATACAAGGATAGTGATGCCAAAGTTGGCTATATCCAGTTGCCAAAATTTTATCGAGATTTTGAAAATTCTCAAATTAACTGTACAGACGATGTTAAAAAAGAGTTAGAGCGCCTTAAGAAGGCCAATGTTGATGCCGTTGTTTTAGATTTAAGAAATAATGGGGGCGGGGCCCTTGAAGATGCTAAGCTTATGTCAGGACTTTTTATTGGAAAAGGTCCGGTTGTTCAAGTGAAGGATCATACAGGCAAGATAGAAGTTTTAGAAAATGATGATCCTAGTGTTTTTTATGATGGGCCATTAATCGTTCTTATTAATAGATTCTCAGCTTCAGCATCTGAAATTTTAGCAGGGGCCATGCAAGATTATGGTCGTGCGATCGTTATTGGGGGTGACTACTCTCATGGAAAAGGGACAGTTCAGGCCGTTTTAAATCTCAATCAAGGTCCATTACTTTCTATGTTTGGTCCAACAATGGGGGCCTTAAAAGTAACGATTCAAAAATTTTATCGTGTCACAGGGGCCTCTACTCAGTATAAGGGAGTAACCTCTGATATCGTTCTTCCTGATTTGTTTAGCTACGTTGAGAGTCGGGAAAAAGATTTGGAATATTCACTGCCTTGGGATCAGATTCAAACCAAGCCTTTTGGAAAGTGGAATAGATTTTCTTACAACCTTCCTCAATTAAGAGAGAAAAGTGCGGCCCGTGTAAAGTTAAACCCTCGCTTTAATAAGATAGTGAAGAACGTTGATTATTTAAATAAAAAGAAAAAAGACACCCTTGTCTCTCTTAATTTAAAACAAGTTCAGGCAGAAGATATTCAAAATAAGAAAATGGCCGAAGAACTTAAAATGGATGAAGAAGATAAAAACTTGATGGTGACAAATTTTGAAGATTCTCTAAAGGCCCATGAAAATATACGGCCTGGAGATATGAAAAAATGGACTAAGGACTTTGAGCAAAGAAAAGAAGAATGGATTAAGTCTTTAAGACAAGACGTTGTTTTGGAAGAGTCAGTCATGGTCGCTAATGATATTTTAAAAACAATTAAATCAAAAAAGACTGCTCAGAAATAGTTATGATAGACAATAATGAAATCGAGCGAATTCTTGAAAAATTAGAAAATTTGGAAAATGAACAGTTAGCGGTTGAACTCCTTAGGGAGTTCAACCTTGCTTCTTCAGAGTTAGGAAAACTCCTTTTAAATTTGGATCAATCCCTGACCCATGAAGAATGGAAAAAGCGATGTGACAAGGCCCAACAAAAGCTCAATTCGATTATCAAAAAAATTGATAATGAGTCATAATAGGATCTCCAATGCCCAATGACGAAAAAAAGAATAAGGTGGGTGAAGAAGAATGGGAATTTAAAATATCTTCAAACGAAGAGGTTGAAGTTCCCGCTAACTCTGCTCTTAAGCTTAAGTCAAAAGGCCTTCGAGCAAAAACATTGCAAAAAAAGTCAGGGTTAACACTCGATCATAATGCCCGTCCCCAGACAAAGTCCAGAACAAGACTTTCTTCAGAGCTTGATCAAAGAGATGAAAAAAAATATAAAGATTTATTTCATTATGCTTCTTTGTCAAAAAGGGCCATGGCCTTTTGTATCGATTTGATCCTCCTTGGGGGCCTTCTCAAAGGATTGCAACTTCTTTCTCCTTTGCTTCTTGCGTTTTTTCATTCTTATTCTGTGAATCTTCCTCTGGGGATAAGAGAACTTTTTTTGGCGAAAATTGTTTTGGGACTTGGGGGCCTTCTCGGGGGGAGTGTGCTTTTTGTTATTCCCCTGGCCTTTTATAATGTGAGTTTAGGAAAAAAATGTATGGGGTTGCAAGTAAGGGGCGAGGAGCTCTTTACACTTTCTCTTTTTCAAGCAATGGGGCGAGAGCTTTTTTTAAAACCTCTTAGTATCTTGCTTGTTTTTGGGTTTATCACACCTTTCTTTACAAAAAAGCGTCAATCACTTCACGATATGATGGCCAATACAATTGTGATTGAAGATTAAAATTATTCAACAATCAGTTTTTGAATGAAATCGGCCTGGGAAGAAGCGGCCTCTAATGCGACATCTTTTTCAATAATTCCTTTTTGGTATAAATACATAATGTGTTGATCAAAAGTTTGGCCCCCACTAGAAGACTTTCCATGAGATTGAGCAATAATGCTGGGAATTCGATTAATATCGTCTTTGCCAGCGATGCAATCTCGTATACCAGGAGACGTAATCGTGATTTCTTGAGCGATAACTGTTTGCTCATTTTTTCCCAGGAGCATTCTTTGGCCAATAATTGCATAGAGATTTTCAGCGAGTCGTTTACGAGCTTCTGGCTGCTCCTCCGGTGAAAACATAGAAATGATTCGTCCAATTGTTGCGATAGAATTAGTTGTATGCATTGTAGAGAAGAGGACATGACCTGTTTCAGCGGCCTTCAGGGCAATTTCGGCCGTCTGAGAATCACGCATTTCACCAATCAGTATGACGTCAGGATCTTGCCTTAAAGCAGACCTTAGCCCACTTGAGAAATCCTCTGTGTCGTTGCCAATTTCCCTTTGGGAGATTCGAGATTTTTTTTGTGGGTGTAGGTATTCAATAGGATCTTCGATTGTGATGATGTGGGAGCTGTGGTTTTCATTAATATGATCTATCATTGCGGCCAGGGTAGTACTCTTACCCGAACCAGTGGCGCCTGTAACGAGAATCATGCCTCTGGGTTGCAGAGCAATATTGGCCAGCACTTTGGCCACACCTAAGCCTGCAAGATTTGGGATTTGAGTGTTGATAATTCTAAGAACAATCCCAAAATGACCAAAATAGCGAAAGATGTTAAATCGTAATCGACAGAGGCCCTCGATGCCAAAAGCACCATCAATTTCATTTTTCTGATTGGAGAGTATTGAGGTTTTATTATTCAGTAAAATGTTGATAATATCATCCACATCTTCACTGGAAAAAGACTTTGTTTGAATTGGGACTAATTCTCCTCGGATGCGCAAACAAGGAACTTCGTTGGTTCGAATATGGACATCACTGGCCCTGTGCTGAATGGCCACATTAAGAAGAGAGATTAGGTTTTTTAAGCTAAAGGCCATTGATAAATTCCGTAGTTTTCTTTATGTTGAGTTCAGTCTATTATTCAATGAGAATGAAAAAAAATAAAGTTCTTATTATCCGCTTTTCTAGTTTTGGAGACATTGTCCAATGTTCTTCAGTAATAGAATCAATTTATCAAACATTTGATGAGATCCATTGGGCGACACGATCTGATTTTAAGTCCCTTGTAGGACTTAATGCACATCTTGCAAAGATATGGTCATTTGATAAAAAAGAAGGATTATTTGGGCTCATTAAGTTTGCCCTAGAGTTGCGTTCTGAAAATTTCACCCATGTCTATGATGCCCACAATAACATGAGATCTAATATCTTAAAATTGTTTTTAATGACAAGGTGGAAGCGGCCGATTTTAGCAATACGATCTAAAGAAAGAGTGAAGAGAATTCTGCTTTTTCAATTTAAAATTAATAAATTTCCCAATCCCTTTATAGGTATCAATTCCTTCAGGGCGCCTTTAAAGAAGTGGGGGGTGTTGAAGACCCAAGAAGCGAAGCTGGTCAGCTGGAATTTTCCTTCGTCAACGAAAGAAAAAATGCAGGCTTTAAAACTCTCATTGGCGGGAGTGGGGCAAATGGTAGTGCTTGTTCCCTCCGCTGCTTGGGAGATGAAGCGATGGCCACTAGAGCATTGGAAAAATTTAATTAAGCTTATGCCCTCGACTCGATTTGTGATTCTAGGCGGAAAAGAAGATGCTTCATTTTGCCAAGAGTTGGCAGAAGTTGATTTGACGAGAGTTCATCATTTAGCAGGGAAACTCTCTTTAATTGAAAGCTCACAAATGGTTGAACTTGCCTCTTTAGTCATTTCTGCAGACACTGGTCTACTTCATGTGGCAGATGTTTTAGGGATTAAGGCCCTGTCATTAATGGGCCCCACGGCCTTTGGTTTCACTTTAAGTCCACTTATCACTACCATGGATGTGGATTTACTCTGCAGGCCTTGCACGAAGGATGGCAGAGGAAAGTGTTCTCAAAGTGTTTACCAACGTTGCATGGTCGAGATCACTCCTTCTCGGGTAGCAAGTGTTGCTCAGGATTTGCTTCGCGAATAATTTTTCTCATTTCCCAAAGTAAATGACTCATATAGGGTCTTCGAGTTTCCTTCGTTGCAACCATAAGTAGCTTCATAATTTTTAGGGAAGTTGGATTGGAGTAGAGGAGAATTAACAGCTCTTGAATATAGTTAGTTGAAAGAGTGATGTAGTTATCTGTTCCAATACCTAATTGCACTCCTTTTTTCTCCCACCAGGAAAAGGGATGATCTTTGTAATCGGGAAAGCAATTTGTCAGTTTTAAGTTGGATGAAGGGAGTGCCACGAGAGAGACCTTTTTATTAATCATTCGATTTAAAACATCGTGCTGATAGTGCTCAATTTCTCTGGCCGTATGAAATTTAGTTTTTAAAAATTTAACTTTTTCAACTTCTGAGAGCGCAATACCCGATAAAATTTTATCCCTAATATCTAATTCTCTCCACTCCATGTCCAAGATTTCTGCCGTCTCAAAACTTTCAGGAGTTGGAGCAATGCCTGCTTGGTTCATTTCCATTAGACGCTGATAAAGCCGATGAAAATAATAATTGGGGTTAATGCCAAGACTTAATCCATGTTCAAGAGTGTCTATGTGCCAAATATT
Source organism: Bacteriovorax sp. (assembly GCA_018060625.1). GTDB lineage: Bacteria > Bdellovibrionota > Bacteriovoracia > Bacteriovoracales > Bacteriovoracaceae > Bacteriovorax. The sequence continues at coordinate 7,459 of JAGOVS010000057.1, forward strand.
CAGAGCATTATCGACGGCCTGAACTCCAAGACGAAGAATTTTCCAAGTTTCTCCGTGGTGGGAGCGAATTCTAAAGCCTTGGTACTGGAGACGTCGAAGACCAGATTTCATTTCAAAAAAATGTTTTTTTCGATAGAGTTCTCTTTCATCACCAACAGTGTCAACTTCAGAGAGCGACTCTTTGAGGTAGGGGTGTTTCTTTAGGATTTCTAGAATACTCAAAACTTGTTCTTCAAAATGTTCCTGTTTGGATTCATATTCATTTTGATCAAAAAAGTTGGGTTCCTTTCTGAAGCTTGGCGAGAGGATAAATTGGAAAAAAGGTTTTTCAGATTTAAACTTCATAAAACCTTCATATAATCCTAAGACAACATCTTCCTCGGTCAAATGTTCTAAACCGGGAATTTGCTCGTCACTAAGTCCGGTTGAGCGGGAGAGTGTAAATTTGAGACGAATTTTCCCAACATTATATTTGTTATAGAGGTCAGAGGCCATGTGGTAGGCCGCATCGATGTGAGTTTGTTTATTAGTAAGAATGAGCTTGGGGAGATAGAGGATTTTTAAATACGTCTTAAAAAGTTCTCCTTCCTTTAACCTGATAAGACGATCGACATCAGAGACACTTTTAATAGGAAGGGCCTCTTTACCATAGACTTGAGATATTTTTTCAGCATAAAGAGAACTTTGCGGGCCATCAAGTAATTTTTTTAGTCGAGGATAAATAAATTCAGCACTCAGAGATCCAGTTAAATGAATATGCTCTTCATGGTAAGGTAGTGGGAAATCCTTAAAGAACTCAAAGAAGGCCTCAGAAAAGGGATGGCCCAGCAGAGTCGTAATGTCGACTTCACTGCTTTGGAATCCATTTAGCAGTTTTCTAAATTCGGTGAGGGATTTATCGACGTACTGATTTTTTTTAAACGTAGGATTAAAACTTAAAAGCTCTAGTATATCATTGATAGTTACGCCATTTGTTTCACTGATGATATCAATGAGCGCATGCTTAATGTCTTTTATTCCTTTTTCATTTTTTGAATACATAGTAATCCTTTTTTATTTTCTGCTGTTCATGACAATGTCATAGGCTTCTTGAATGTGACCCCAATTTAAAATGGCCTGTTTTTCTATGAATTTTGGAAGTTTTTGAGAGATGATTTTATCTGGATGCTTTTGTTGTGCCCATTTTTTATAATGAGCTTTGATGCTTTCAGTACTGTGTTCCGGTGTCATCTTTAAGAGAATATAGGCAGAAGTAAGATCATTCTTATGCTTAATGAGGGGAAGTGGGCTTAAGAATTTGGCATAATTAAGAACTAAAGTGAGTTCTTCAAAAAAAAGAGATAGGCCCTTGGCCCATCGATTAGCTTCATCCTTGGCAATTTGCTCAATAGACTCCGTTACGCTCTCTTGGGAATATTGAGAAATGGTAATCTGATTAGTAAAGATTTGATTCTCTTTTAATTCTTTTTTTTGGGAAAGAATTAAAAGGATTTTTATTTGCAAGGCAAGTGCAAGTTCTAGTGGGGGGATTGATATTTTTTTTGCCATCTTATCAATGATAAAAAATTTCTTTTCACGCAATTCCTCACTAAGTAAAAAAAAGAGAAGCAGGGTCACAAGAAAATTTTTAAGACTAGATTCTGAATTCCTTTGATTTGAGTCCAGATACTCAAAATAATGTTTTTTTTCACAAAGAAGTAAAAAGGCATTTATCTTAGACTCGGTTATTGAGTAAGAATAATTGTTAATTATTTCTTTTTGAATAGCTAAGGAGTATGCTCCTCCTCCCCATTTCGTTTCGTGGAAAATTTTTTGAACTTGTTGGTTGGGAACGATTTTGCTTGTGCTTGAAGTTAATCCTTGCTCTGCCCGCAATCGCTCTTTTTGTCTGCGAATCATTTGATCAATGTCGGATTCATGGGGGTAGTGTCCTGGCATTTTCTTTTTCACAAAATCAAAAAAGAGAGGGATTAAAACTCGTAGAGTAATTGCAAAAAAAAGAAAACTAAAAATAAGTCGAATAATAATATTATTATTAATAGGCATAAAATATAGTATCATTAACCTAAGAAAAATAAATAAATTGGCGAAAAACATGTTTAATTGGTCGATAAGAGAAATTGAATTACCCCTAAAGTTTACTTGGAATATTTCACGAAATAGCTCAGATATTAAGCGCAATTTTATTGTGGAAGTGAAAAATGGTTCTCTCTCTGCTTCGGGAGAGGTGGCCTTTAACGTCCGTTATGGTGAGACGAGAGAGCTGATACTAGAGAAATTTGAGGAATTTAAAAATAATGCTCCTCAAGATTTTAATGGCATTGAAAACTTAGTGGCCTTTTTGGAGACGATGGATCTCCCACAGTCACTAAAATTTGGCATTGAATCCAGCTTTGTTCATTATGTAGCAATTTTGTCGGGAAAGAGTGTTGCTCAGCTCATGGGGACCAATGTGGTAAGTAGCGTTAAAACGTCTTTTTCTATACCCATTATGGATGTGGAAAAAGTGGAAACGTTTATTCGAGAAAATAATTTGCAGCGCTTCTCTGTTTTAAAAGTTAAAGTCAATCGCGATAATGCTCATGATTTTTGTAAAGAAATATTACGCCACACCAATGTTGCTTTGAGAATTGATGCCAATGAATCTTTTGAAACGGCCTCTGAAACCTTAAAGTTTCTTTCAGCTTTTCCTGAGATTAATCGATTGGAATTTTTGGAGCAACCACTTAGAAGTGATTTGCATGAAGAAGCGCTAGAATTAAAAAAGCATAGCCCCGTTTTTTTAATGGCCGATGAATCTGTCACAAAGGAAGAAATTGGTAGTTATTTTCCAGAAAGGTTCCACGGAATTAATGTCAAAATGATGAAGGCCGGAGGCTACATGAAAGCTGTAAAGCAATTGAGACAGGCTAAAATACTAGGATTAAAAACCATGCTTGGCTGTATGGTGGAAACCAGTCTTGGAATTTCTAGTGCACTTAATATTTCTGGAGGAGTCGATTTTTTTGACTTGGATGGATGCCTCTTGATAAAAGAAGATCCTTTTAAACTTGTCAGCGAAGAAAATGGGAAAATCTTTTACTCATATATTCAATAAATTGTTAAATAGTTTAGATATTCCATAGGATCTCCCATGCGAATTGGATTTGATGCAAAAAGGGCAACCCATAATTTTCGGGGATTGGGAAATTATTCTCGAGGACTTATTGAAGGGCTGCTTAAATATTATCCTCAAGAGCAGTTATGTCTTTATTCTCCACCTGTAAAAGAAGCGAAGGCAATTGATTGGTTAAGGTCATTACCTTCCAGCGCTCAATTGAAATGCCCGGAGGGATTAATAGAAAAAAATATCCCCACTCTATGGCGCAGTTTTCTCATCAGTAACACCTTGTCGAGAGATCATTTGGATATTTTCCATGGTCTTTCCCATGAAATCCCCAATCGATTAGATCATTGTTCATTCAAGAAAGTCGTCACAATGCATGATTTGATTTTTTTGCGCTATCCAGAATTTTTTCCTTTGATCGATCGAATGGTTTACTCCCAAAAATTCCGTTATGCCTGCAAACATTCAGATTTGGTTCTGGCAATATGTGAGCAAACCAAAGAAGATCTGATTCATTTTTTGGGTGTTGATGAAAAGAAAATTGTCGTCCACTACCAAAGTTGTGATCCACTTTTTTACGAACTTCGCTCGACGAGTGAATTAGATTCTCTCCGTATAAAATACCAACTTCATAAACCTTACATCATCAATGTTGGGGCCTTTGAAGAACGAAAGAATCAATTAGGGCTTCTTGAGGCTTACGGAGAAATGGCCCATTTAATTGAAGAAGATTTGGTGTTCATAGGTAAAGGGAAAAAATACCGCGCCCAGGTTATCCAAAAAACGAATGAGTTAAAGTTAAATTCCAGAGTTCATTTTTTTGATCATGTTAGCTTTGAAGAGCTGCCACTTTTCTATCAAGCGGCAAAAATACTCTGCTTTCCCTCTCTCTTTGAAGGATTTGGAATTCCCATAACCGAAGCTCTCTTTTCTAAAATTCCAGTTATAACATCCTTTGGATCTTGTTTTCCAGAAAGTGCCGGTCCAAATTCATACTTCATTGATCCGCTTTCAAGGTCGAGTATTGCAGACGGTTTGGTAAAAATCTTATCCAATCAAAAAACTCAAGAGCAAATGATTTCTAGAGGATATGAGTATGTTCAGCGTTTTCATCGAAGAGAGTCCACGACCCATTTAATGGATATTTATACTCAATTAACGGCAAATTAATCCTGCGGAAAATTTTTCCGATAAGTCTTCAAACTTCATGGTAGAAGTTTTAGGTTTTTCAAGGAAGAGAGTAATGCGCGTTTCGACCAATATTCAATCGATGGTCGCCCAACGGTATGTTCAGAATCATACTGAAGAGCAGGCCCAACAAGATAGTCAATTATCTTCGGGAGAGAGAATTGTCCGTGCCTCAGACGATCCTGCAGGGCTAGCGATCTCAGAAAGAATGAAATCCCTTCTTCGCAGCAACTCTCAAGCTGAAAGAAATACAAATGATTCAGTTTCACTTCTTCAAGTCGCAGAAGGCTCATTAAGTACAATGCAAACAATTACGACTCGTTTGAGAGAATTATCGATGCAGTCAGCGAGTGATACAGTGTCGGATATGGATCGGGCGATTATCGATAAAGAATTTCAGCAAATGAAAGCAGAGGTAAGTCGCTTGACTGCTTCGACAAGTTTTAATGGCAACAACATCATTAAAGATAAGGGAAGTGTCTACGATCTTCAAATCGGTGTGAACAATGATAAAAATTTTGATCGCATTCGCTATGACATGGGAAAAATCATGGATTCTAGCAATAATTTTGGAATTGCTGGGATAAATATACGTTCTAAAGAATCTTCTCAACAATCTCTTGGTGCTCTTGATAAAATGATGACCGAGATAAGTAATAGCCGTGCTGCTCTGGGGAGTATGAGCAATCGAATGAATTCGGTCATCCAGACACTTCAAGTGACCAGAGAAAATCTTGCCAGTAGTAATTCAAAGATTAGAGATGCTGATATTGCAAAAGAGAGCGCTAATCGAGCAAAAAATCAGATTGCCCAATCAGCGAGTTTGTCGATGTTGAAGATGTCTAATGATGGTCCCGGGGTTATCTTAAAGTTGTTAGGGTGATGCATATTTTAAAATGGATTGCTCATAAAAAGCCTTCTTTTTATCACAACAAATCACATCAATTTATATAAGTACGTATTTATGTAAAAACCAAAAGGGAAGTGTGAAAGTAAGTTCATGGAAATCATTATTTTTCCTAAAACCTAAGGAGACAACAAATGTTTAAATTAAGCCTATTTTTGATAACCGCCTCTCTGACTCATTTCTCGATTGCAAAAGCGACAACACAAAGTACAACAAAAGAAGAGATGAAAATCCTCACTCAGGCCTTGCAAGAACCTCGTAATGCATTGGCGCGGGCCTTGGCCAGTGATGCAATCCTTGAGAAAAGTTTTCAACGATATGCTCTTAAGGCCAATGAAATCATTGCCCGCACTGATCTGGAGTTATCCCAGAAGCATCAAGAGATTCGTGAGCTGAATCTTGGGCAAAGAAAGCAACTCGGCCTTTTGTTACAGGCTTCCAAAGTGGATAGAAAATCAGTCTTAGCTAATTTGGAAGTCACTTTCAAGCTTATGAAAGCAAAATATAATAAAGAATACAAATGGTCATTAGATGAAGGAATGGGTGTTCATTGGCGTACATCGCAAGGGCCTACAGGGCCCCTGCCGGCAAGTCCCATCACCCACATTCTTTCGGCACCTTTTAGAGATCGCGATACGTCTGCGATCGGTGAAGAGAGCAGCGTTGATTTAGAGGAAGGCCGCTATCGCGCGTATTCGACTGGTATTATGATGATGAATACAAGTCAGGAAAATGGGATGGGGCATTTCTTCTCACCACTGCCAACGCATAATCGCATTAAAGTGACTGGGTCAGTGTCTAATGCTGAAGTCTCTTTGTTGGCCATGGGTTTTGCCGGGGTCAGTAGTGCTGATGCCAAAACATTCATTAGAATTCACAAGAGTGGAAGCATGATCTGTGAAACAGAATTTGACCATGGATCGGTCTTGGCCATTGCGGCCTGGATCAGTGATGAAGAGCATGGCGATCAATTTTCGCTTGATTGCACTATTCGCTCCACTGATAACGTGAATGAACTTAACGCCACTCTGACGACTAAGGTTTCGACTATGACTGCCGGTGGAGGAGCTTCTTCAGCTTCAGTCAATTCGAAGCTTCGCGATATCAAGATTAAATATTTTAATAATTAATTCTTCAAAGCAAAAAGCTTGGCTTACATAGAAGGTTTAGGAAAGGACACGATAAAACTTGTTCCTTCATGTGGCCGGCTTTGTGCTTTGATTCGCCCTTCATGCCTTTGGACAATTCGCTTAACGATAGAAAGTCCTAGACCTGTTCCTTTGATCTCTGAAGAACGGGATGAGTCTACTCTAAAAAAACGCTCAAAGATGCGATGGACTTGATTTTCAGGAATACCAATTCCATTATCCCGAATAATTAGTGTACTCCAATGCTCCTCTGAATAACTAGTAATTGTGATCCGACCTTTTGTTTCGATGTATTTAAGGGCGTTGTCGATAAGGTTAATAAGCACTTGCTCAAACAGATGGTAATCCACGTAGAAAACTTTTTCTTCGAGACGAATGTCAAAATGAATTTCTTTATTGGGATAATTAAGCACAAGGTCTTGAGTGAGAAAAGTGAGCATTTCTTCAATGTCGATTTCTTCCTTTTCAATGTCCTTTTTTGTTTCGATAGAATTTAAGCGAAGCAGATCATTGAAGAGATTAATCAATCGGCGAGAGTTATTTTCAATCTTAAAAAAACTTAGGGAAAAACGACTTTCAAATTGGGGATCTTCTAGGAGGATCGTTTTTAGGTTTTGCATTTGTCCGTTCAAAATGGTGAGGGGGGTTCTTACTTCATGGGAAAAATTTGAGATAAAATCATCGCGCATTTGATCGGCCATCTTTCTTTCAGAGACATCATGCATAAGGCAGAGGTAACTTTGAGTATTATCCACAGGGAAAACTTTTATATCAAAATAGGATTTGTGAGGATCTTGCAGAGGGGAGAAAGTAAAATAACTTCTTCGTGAGGTCGAATCGAGTTCAACTGCGTTTTCTAAAAATTCTTGAAACTCTAAATTGCGAGATATTTCAATAAGGGGAACAGGGAGCGTTTTTTTCTCAAAATGAAAAAGGCCAATAAAGGCTTCATTCGCATAGATAATAGAAAGTTCTTGATTGAGTATGCACACAGGATCGTCTAAAGAATCCAGCAGCATTTTGTATTTTAAATTTTCAAGCTCAAATTCTTCTTTTTGCCTTATAAAGGCCACGTCTTTCTGGGTAAGAGTTTCTTCAATCTCGGCCCATGAAAGACCTTCTTCCGTCGCTGAAGGTCCTACTTTTTGCAGAAGACCCTTCGTCGGAAGGGCATATCTTTTCAAAAAAAGAAGGTTCAAAATAATCGCCCCTGACCATGGCAGGAGAAAGTCTATGAGTTTGGGATTCGTTTTTAGAAACTGAAAAGAAAATGAGGCCAGAGCGATTAAAAAAATCGTTTGTATGAAAAGAATTCGCTTATAGCGAATTTCAATCATGGGAAATCACTCTATAGCCAATTCCTCGGATGGTTTCGATAATAGAGGCATAGTCTCCCAATTTTTTTCTTAATCCAAAAATATGAGTGTCGATTGTTCGATCAGTCACATGTACAGGACCCTCTTGGATGAATTCGACTAATTGATTTCTTGTTAAAACTTTTCCTGGAGAAAGAAGAAAACAGCAAAGGATTTTATACTCAGAAAGAGTGAGGTCGAGGAGTTGGTCTCCTATCCATGTTTTACATTGGTCGGTATCAATCATTAAATCTTTGTGACGGAGTTTGTTTTGATTATCTAATGATTTAGGGGTTAGCTGAGTTCTTCTCAGCAGGGAACGCACGCGTGCTTGTAAAATGGTGTGGTCAAATGGCTTGGTCATGTAATCGTCAGCACCAGCGTCTAGCCCCTCAACGATTTGATCGGGAGTACTTAACGCCGTAAGCATGAGAATAGGCGTGGTCTTTGTTGAATTATAAAGTCGAATGAATTTGCAAATCTCAAGTCCATTAATAGAGGGGAGCATGCGATCTATAATGAAAAGCTGAGTTTCTTTTGCTTCTTCTGTCTGAATAAAATCCAAAGCTTTTTTTCCATCGTAAAAAGGAGTGATTTTATAACCAAAATGAGCGATTTGATTTTGAATCAGTTCACTAATTTCTTGTTCATCTTCAATAATAACGATTGATCGATTTTCCATTCATTAATCCTTTTTTGCTGATTTGCTATCAGCATTGTGACGAATGTCTGAGCCGGATTCTAAAAAGATAACATCTTCTGCGATGTTTTTTGCATGGTCCCCAATTCTTTCTAGGTTTTTTGAGATCTTAGTAATGGTATAGCCTTCATCAAAACCAATTTCATTATTTTTGATTTGATTAACATGGGATTTTACAATTTCACGGTTGATAATATTAATTTCTTGATCATATTCAATTACATCTGTTGCTAATTTGATATTGCTTCTAACAAATGAATCTAAAGCATTTTTAACCATAATATTAACTTCAAGGGCCATATTCTTTAGTTGTAAAATATCTCTGCCAATTGATTGGTACTGTCTTTTAATTTTAAGAGACTGATCCCCAATGCGTTCCAGTTCAGCATTGATTTTCATGACGGCTATCGCGGTTCTGAGATCTTTTGCCGCAGGGCTCTTAAGGGCGATGTATTTAAAGCAGGCGTCGTCGATGAGCATGTGAAATTCGTTGATCTTTCTTTCCAGCTCAAAAATCTCTTCCATGCTTTTGTCGAGATTGAGAGCACTTGAAAAAGACGCTTCCACAAGACTTGCCATTTTTAGTATATGATCCCTTAAATCTTTAGGTGAGATGTCCATATTATCCTCTTGTTTTATCCGAATCGTCCTGAAATATAATCTTCAGTTTGCTTCTCTTTTGGGTTTGTAAATATATCTGAGCTCAGTCCGTGTTCAATCATCTTACCGTAGACAAAAAACGAAGTATAATCAGAAATGCGTGCAGCTTGCTGCATGTTATGGGTAACGATAATAACGGTGTAGTCGCGCTTAATTTCATTCATTAGCTCTTCAATTTTAGCTGTCGCAATAGGATCAAGCGCAGAAGTAGGTTCATCCATCAAAAGAACGGGAGGATTGATTGCTAAGGCCCGCGCTATGCAAAGGCGTTGTTGTTGTCCTCCTGAGAGGGAGGTTCCGAGGGAGTGTAGTTTGTCTTTAACTTCATCCCATAAGGCAGCCTTTTTCAGACAAGTTTCGGCCACTTCCATGAGGGTTGAACGCTTATTAATTCCTTGAAGACGAAGTCCTATAACGACATTATCAAATATACTCATTGAAGGAAAAGGATTGGGCTTTTGAAAGACCATTCCAATTCTTTTTCGGACATCAACGACATCGATCTTCTTATCGTAAATATTTTTTCCTTCAAGTAAAACTTCACCATGAACTTTTGTCTCTTCTATTTCTTCATGAAT
>JAGOVS010000204.1 GCA_018060625.1 Bacteriovorax sp.
AGATACAAAAATGCGAAGCTATGGATGGTGTTATTCCATCAATGGGAAATTGCCAGATGTACTTGCCTCTCAAGTTTTTTTTCAAGACCAAGCTGATTATTTAGTCTGGTATTATGGGTATTCAACCTATGATCTTGGAGTCTGGACTGATTATTGCGTTCCTGCTGATAGGATTAAACCTGTCCAGTTTTGCAAGTAATCTTTTTTTTAGACGAATAAAATCCTTTATTTAATTCAGGAAAATAATTTCGCCCTCTTGCATGCATCTTTTTATGAATATAATAGATGAGCTTTTTTATCCTTCCCAATTTACCCTTTTAACAGCGCCAGTGGCCTCCGGTAAAACGAGGTTGGTTGTCGAGTATTATCGCGAGAAAAAGATCAAAATCGTTTTTGTTTCTCCGCTCAGGGCCTTGGCCAATGAGGTCTTTAATAAGCTTTCACAAAGCGAAAGAAAGATTTTTTTAGCTGGAGGAGAAATGGCCCTAGAAGAAACGATGATTCATTTCTTACAGGCTGAAAAAAGTTTTTTGATAACAACGATGGAGCTTCTTACAGAAGAATTTTTAGAAGCTTGCGTTGACCAAAAGGAAAAAATTCTTTTTATTCTCGATGAATTTCATCTTTTTTATCATTGGGGGGAGAGTTTTAGACCTGTTCTACATGATCGCTTTTTGGCGATATTGGAGACTCAGGCCCCCGTCTTAGGTATCACGGCCACCATGAGTGCAGAGTTATTAGATAATCTTAAAAAAGATCTTAGTTATCATTCTGATATTTGGTTTCATCTTGATTTTGGGAATCATCAGCTTCATCGAAGTCCTAAGAAAATTCATTATTATCATCTTTTGAAGCAGCAAGTTTTTAGTAGGGCCATGTGGAGAGAGTTGCGCATGAAAAATTCGAGGGATGTTTATTTGATTTTTTGCTCGTACCGATCCGAAGTTGACGAATTGGTTGCCCGTTCTCGGAGAATGGGGCTACGAAGTCTTGGTTGTGTTGGAGGAGAGGTGGAGTTTTTTTTAAGCGAACTAGAAGAATCAAAAGGCGAAATCGATTGTATTTTTTCTACGACAACTTTAAGCCACGGGGTCAATCTTCCCGAGATCAAGAAAGTTTTTATTAATTACGAAGTGAAAAATTATGATTTCTGGTTGCAGATGATAGGTCGAGGGGGGCGACTTGGGGCGGATTATGAAGTTTATACTTTTGATACGTTTCATTCGGACAGCAGAGGTCTTTTAAAGAGTAGCATTGCTAATTATGTAGCGGATTTTATGTTTTAACCAGTGGTGGAATGCAAAGTATATAAAACAGGAATGGATAGTTCAGGTAAAACGACATGCGCCCTTCGTTGCCTTAGCACTCTGAAGTCAGGAAAGTGCCTTGATCATATCTGCCATTCCCCTGAAAATATCCCCAGACCTGACTTTGACCCGAAGGACTGCTCTAACGCCATCTAAGTGGAAGTGTTTTTTTCGATTGACTGTTTGGGATTACCAATCCAAAATAGCCAAATGCTTATAAGTAGAGACTTTTTACATACATTGTTAACCACTACCTCGCAAGAGGCCATACTACTTTGGGGTCCTCGCCAGGTTGGTAAGACGACTCTTTTGGATCAACTGGTCCCTAAATCATCTCTTTATTTAGATGATTTAGCACTTCGAGAAGCTTCCCAAGTCGACCCCGCCTTGGTTCTTAACAATTTAGAAACCCCATGCCTAATAGATGAAGCCCAATACGCGCCTAACCTTTTTCCAGAGCTAAAGTTAAGAATAGATAAATTAAGACGCGACAATTTAAAGACATCCAAAAAAAGAGTCACTCTCTATTATCTAACGGGATCAAACAAATTACTCCTCGATGAAAAGATTAAGGAATCTCTAGCTGGTCGTTGCAGTCTCTACACCCTACATGGTTTATCTTTAAAAGAAATTCTTGCATATGATTCGAACATATCAATTAAATCAGCTTTGCTTCGCGGGGGATTTCCTGATTTATATACTCAAAAAGATATAACTATTTCCAAGTATCTTAACGACTATATTGTGAGCTTTATAGAAAAAGACATTGCCCGAACTGCTGGAGTACAAAAGATTAACGAATTTCAAACAGTATTGCGCTTATTAGCTGCTAGAACGGGACAATTTTTAAATGTAAATGAAATCGCAAATTCTGCTGGCGTAGAACAAAAAACAGTACAATCATGGATTGAGCTTTTACAAAAGAATTTAATTATAGAGTTAGTTGATCCCTACTTCTCTAACTTAAGCAAAAGAATTATAAAAATGAAAAAGCTTTACTTTTATGATGTCGGCCTATGTGCCAGATTACAAGGCTATCATGACGAAGAAAGTTTATGGAACTCCCCTCAAATTGGAAGCTTATTTGAAACAATGGTGTTCTCTGAGATTGTTAAAACTAAAGATAATTATTTAAAAAATTGGAATCTTTATACATGGAGAACTAAAGAAAAAAACGAAATAGATTTCATTTTACAAGATGGAAGTCGATTTTTATTTATTGAATCAAAACTAGGAATCCATGGTGTAAAACCTTTTGAACTTGATGTTGAAGCAAAAAAAGTTTTTAAAGAATCCTATCAAAAAATTATAACAAGTGTAGGACTCAAAAAAACACAACTAAGCTCTGAGACTATATCTGTGCCTATCAGTTTTTTAGGAGATTATCTTAAGGATTTTTAAAAATATCATTACTACTCAGCATACCGACAAAGTTAAATATTATGCAAACAAAAATAGAAGGCATCGTCCTCTCAAAAATTCCTTATGATGAACGCCACATCATCGCTTACCTCCTGCTGCGCTCAGGAAGAAAGATTTCAGTTGTTTTTTATGGAGGCAGAGGTGGAGGAAAGAAGCAAAAGTCTTCAATCATTGAATTGGGTTTTATGCTTTCTGTTGAGTTGAGCGTAAGTAAGACCAATACTGAAGTCTACCATGCCAAAGAGTGGCAGCTTGTTTGGCACCATGATCTTATTCGTTTAAATCATTCGGCCTTTTATTTAATGTGCTTTTTCTTAGAAGTGATCAACAAAATCTCTCCCAGCGAGAATTTGCATGATGTGCACGAAGAAAATAAAGAAATGGTGGGGCTTTTTACCTCTCTGAGTAATGCCCTGGTGCATTTAGAGAAATGCTTAAAGGACAACGCCTTTTATCCTCATTCACATGCCGTCATTTTTCTAACAAAGGCACTTTTGCATCTCGGTGTTTTTCCAGAGCGAGAGCATTGCACTTTGTGTGGAGAAGAATTATCTCGCTTCAATGATATGTACCTCATTGCAGAAGAAGGAGGCTTTGCTTGCCCTCCTTGTCTCAATCAGAGGCAAGCCTATTCGGTGCAGTCAGGCAGAGAACTTTGGGAATTGGTAGGTCATATTGCTCATACTAAATACAGTGAATTGGGAGCGATCAAACTTGAATATAAATCTCTTCCACGTATGCTTTTTCATTATTTTTGTTTTCAATTTCATTTTGAAGAAAAAGATTTTAAGACGGCCTCTATGGTCTTTTAATTGTAAGTAAGTTAAAATGGCGCACTATGTACGCTAAAATTATCAAACAATTATTTCCTTACTTGAGACCCTATAAAACAATGGCCCTAGGCTCATTTGTTCTCTCTTTTGTCTTAGCGGCACTTTCCGGAGCGCAAGTTAAATTAGTTAAGCCCATTTTTGATAGAGGGTTGACAGGAAAAGCCTCTTGGAATGAGTTTCTTTTTTTGGCCGGAGGGATACTTGTTTTAGGTCTTCTCAATTTCCCTGCTCGTTATTTTCATTTTTATTGGCTCAGGTTTGTTGGTGAAAAAATTAATAACGATGTTCGAAATGATATTTTTGCCAAACTTCAAAAAGCTCCGACTGCTTTTTATAATCAAAACAAGCAAGGCCGCGTTCTTTCGACGTTACTTAATGATGCAGAGATCTTTGCTCAATCTTTTCGCGGCATGATTGATATGGTTAGAGAACCTATCAAAGCTATCGTCTACTTAGTTTTGGCCATCTGGAGTGATTGGCAACTGGCCCTTGTGATATTAATTGTTGGTCCATTGTTTGTGGCCATTTTTCAAATCAGTGGAAAAAAAATTAAGGCCCATCAAAAAGAAGTTCAAGAAGGCAGAGCTGAACTGACACATAATTTAAGTGAAGGGCTTTCTTCACATAAAGTCACTAAAGCATTTAATCTTCAAGAATTTGTGATGGGAAGATTTAAGCGCTCACAGGATTATTATTTTCGATACACGATGAAGACCAGTAAGGTTGAAGAAATTGCTCACCCCTTTGTAGAATTAGTAGGAGCAATGGCCTTTTCTGGAGTCATTGTTTTCGCTTATTTTCGCATTAAATAC
>JAGOVS010000005.1 GCA_018060625.1 Bacteriovorax sp.
TTAAAATGGCGCAAACGGCAGGAGTCGAACCTGCGACCACTTGATTCGTAGTCAAGTACTCTATCCAACTGAGCTACGTCTGCGCAAATTTTAAAGAACGAAGATGAAAACTTACAGTCAAAAAGTTATTAGCCCAATGCTGCATTTTCCTCGGTATAATACATAGAAATTACATCTAATGGCAAGAGCTAGAATGTATTTCTCCATCAAAAAATCTGAGGCCCATGACAGTTAATTTCCTGTTTTTACATCGGCCTATCACTTATTTAAAAAAGTTCTTCATTAAATCCTTACATGAGCCTTTAACGGCAACCGCAGGGCGAACAATGGCCTTCTCAGCAAGGCCCTTCACTTTATCGGCCACCGGTTTAACAAAAAAGTTATAACCTTTTGTAGAGGCAAGAGAGTAGGTAACAGCTATAAAGGTTAAATATGTCCCTGCCGATTTAAGCAATTCAAGCCCTGTAAGTTTCGCAGGATTGAAAGAGTCAACACTTAGGCTAATTGAGAGATAGGTTGTTAAACATGCACCAAGAATAAGTGTCGTAAATTCGGCAATCGCGCGATTTGCTTTTAAGGGCATCGGTGGGTTTTGAATGGAAAAGTCTGCCAACTTTAGGGCGTTTTCCTGCAAATGCAACTTTAGTTTCTCTTCAATTGAACTCACCGGCATATCTTCATGAATCATTCTTTCAAGTAAAGCGACTCGCTCTTTAATCAGTACCTGATTTCTTGTTTTATTCGCTTCGTTGATATCCACTACAATACCTAAAATGAGAGCTCGCTTCTCTGGATTATTCTCAATCAAATCTTTAATCTTTGATTCTAGTTTTGGAATATCTTCATAAAACTTTTTTGACTCAGAAAAAACTCTTTTAATTTCTTTTTTTAATTCTCCGTCTGTTTTTGCATAGAGATCCGAGAGATCATTATATGCTCTCCATAATTTTTGATCATCTTTTTCCCTAAGAGCCTTTGAGATGTTGTTTTGAGCATTTTTTAACAATGCCACTCTTTCTGCAATGCGATCTTCTTCTAAACTATTTCCCACTCCGAGAAATTCCCAAGGCCATCCAAAAACAGGAACTGCATTAAGAAGGAAAAAGAGCCAAGCAATAAAGGCTTGCTCAAGAGGCTGTCCTCCAAGTAAATGTCTAAATGCAACTGTCATGATCAAACCAACCTGGAACGTTGTCATTTGAGCAACAAAGAGTTTACTGTAAATTGCTCCAAGATTTGATTTAGGTAAATTAAGAACTTCTTTAAACCAACGATAAACTCCTAAATGCAATTTTTCAGGTACAATCTTTGATTCAATTAAAATATTCTCGAGTGGAAGATATCCTGTTTCTGCTTTTGGACGAACTTGTTGGTAGATCAGCATTCGCTTTGGTCCAGCTGATATTAAATGAGCAAAAGTATTACTGAACATATCTGTTCCATGACTAGGAGTAGTCCAAAGAAAATGTCCTTCTCCGTGAGCTAAAACCTCCGGTGGGTTTGATAAATTTGCTCGCTCACCAATAGTGGATGTCATGGCACTTACAATAACATGATCTTGATAAAACTCTGACCAAGTCTGATTTCCAACAAACTTATTAGCTACATTTTTTCTTAATTTTTGATAATTTTCCTGAGAAAATTCCGCAAGGGCCTTACCTGAAGAAGTAAGATTGAGAACAAATGTATTTTTTAATTTTCTGGCCGCAATTTTAATTTTCGAATTTGCCTCTATTAGATTAGCAACCGACTGTCCTTTTTTGTAATACATATCGAGGGTCGCGACATCCAGGTTATCAATTTTAACACTCGAGTTTTTCATCAATCCTAACAGGTCAACATAAAGGCTATTGGCCACAAGTTCCCATTTTTTCTTAAGCACTTCATTGTTGTATATTTCTGTTAGTTGATCATAACTAATATCTCCCTTCATAAGGGCCACCAGTGTTGCAGGATCAATATTTCTTTCTTGAGATATAACCAAAGTTGCAAGTAAGAAAGCTTGGTTTCTAGCTGACAATGCCTCGTTAGAAGATTCAGCAATGGCCTTTAGTTGTAGATCTCTCATTTTTGATAATTTTTCTTTGCTCAAAAATGGATTATTGAAACCTTGGCGAAAACTCTTATCTCCCTCGCTCATTCCAATGGCCTTTCCAATATCACTGTCGGCCTTAATGACTCGAAATGGACTTACTTTTGCCTTGAAGGCAAGCATTGTTGGTTGTCTTAATAAATCACAAACTCGAACGTATAAAGGAAGTAGTAAAAAGGTATAAGGACGTGTCGCAAATGTTACTATTCTTTGCTTAAAATCGAGATCCTTAAAAGCTTGGGCGGTATTCCCTAAATTTTGAGAAAGAACTTTCGCAATTCGAGCGCGATATGTTTCTCCTTCACTTATTTTACCAAGGGCCACCGACCAATTATGCAAAATAAAGACGGACATCTGACTAAAGAGAGCTGCCATTGGCATAATCGCTAGCATTGAAAGTGTTCCGAGAATAAGTGGTTTGACATAAGCAGGATGAGTTCCCAATTGTCCAAAAATCATTATTTGATTTATCCAGTTTTGAAAAATATGAAACTTTAAGGCAATGGCATGATCTAAAAATTGACCATCGATAAAGCTCACACCTTGATAGGCCAAAAGTCCTACTGCCGAAATTTTTGCGGTAAAGATGGCCAGCTTTTTATAAGGAATGGCCTTGTACCACTTTGTTGTATTTTTCTTACTATAAATGGACTTCGTAAAATCAGCTTTAAGCAAAGCTTGATAATGACTTCTGAAATCTCCCTCTGCAAGTTGTTTTGAAAGAGCTGCTTGTTCACTTTTTAATCCGAGACCCTCTACTGAATTCTCTTCCGTTAACAATCTCTCTTGGATTTCAGCAATCTCTTTTGGCGCTTGAGTTGTAATTCGTTCATAACTGGCCAGCCAAGACTCAACACTATAACTATCTCTTTCCCCCGAGCGACTAAGGGCCTTAGATCTTTTAATAAGATTTTTTAATTGATCACGATTAAACGTACTAAGCGTCTCTCTAACTCTTTCTTTCAAATAAAGATCAAACTGCTCCTCTTCCTGAAGTGGTTTAATATCTTTAGCACCAGCACTTTCTAACTGTTCTAAAAGTTGCTCAATCGGTGCTTTATCATTATTAGGTTCATGTAAAAAATTTTTTAATCTCTCTGAAAATATTCTTCCATTTCCTTCGTGAGATGCCAGGGCCGATGAAAGAGCAATTTTCAAAGTTCCCCTTTGAATAATGTCACGGATGACGTCTCTGTTTAAAACAGCTCGTAAATTTCTTTTTCCATCTTGCAATTCATGGATAAAAAGATCACCAGCATTAACAACGCTCTCTCCACTCATATTTGTAGGGATAAGGGATTGCCCACTTGTTAAACCTAGTTTTATTTCTTCATCTGTATACGGCTTTAATCCTCTCGTATTGAAGGTCATTTTAATTTCTTTGCCCGTATTAAATCTCACCAATGTATTCGAATTCACATCATAAATTTTATAAACAGGCACAATTCCCTTAAACATTTCTGTTAGTAAATGTCCTGTATCTAATGCAAAAATTTTTCCCGACTTATCCATGATGACCGTAAATTCCTCATCTTTAACAGTCGAAACAATATTTAATCCTGAAATAAGATGTTCAATGACTTCTTCACCATTGCGAAGACCAACAAAAGCTAGTTTTCCATCTTGGGTTGACCTAATGATTATATCGTCCACAGCTTCGGCCGGAATGTTTTTCACATAGGTATCAAGTGAGTAAGTTTGATTTGTAGAAATGATTCTAACTGTCTGTCCAACAAGGTGTTCAGGGTCAATTAATTCTTGTGGTATATCTTTTAAGCGTCGCTCTTCAAGCGCTGACATTAAAAGTTCATACTCTTTTAATTTTGCTCGCTCTTGTGGTGAATTTAATTTTTGAGATGTTAAAAAATCTGTAACGTTGGCCAGTTCTGTTATCGGATTTGTTTCACTTAATTCTTGAGCAACTACCGCTGTCGTCTGTGAGACACCCATAATAAAAAGTGAAAGAATGCTTAAAAAGGAAGTTACCAGACGTAATTGCTTAATGAACTTCATATAAATCCTTGATCAAGGGAATGTTCTATAGGGGCATTTTACAGTACAGAGGGTGTTCTTAGGGAACAGGGCATGGTGTCATATAAAAAAGACATGGTCCCTATAAACTCTAGACATTCTGGTAAGACGCTTAAAGCGTGTGACTTAACTCATTGTAAATAAAGGCTGATTTTTCAGTTACAGATCGCCACTTCGTTAAAAAGTGGCGGAGACGGTGAGATTCGAACTCACGGTACCCCTTGCGGGGTACGACGCCTTAGCAAGGCGCTGGATTAGACCACTCTCCCACGTCTCCAAGTACTCGATAAATAATTTTGTCTAAAATTTAGAAGTGGTGGCGCTTAAAAAAGTGGCGGAGGACACAGGATTCGAACCTGCGGAACCTTTCGGTTCAACGGTTTTCAAAACCGCCGCTATCGACCACTCAGCCAATCCTCCAAATTCTAGAACGTCATCTTATGTGGTTTATTCAAAAAAGACAAGCAAGAAACTACTGTAAATTTTTAATTTGTGCCTCAATTTGATCATGATCACTCGCTGCTGGACTTAATTTCATATAATCTTCAAATTTTTCTTTTGCTAAGGCCCTTTGGCCAGCTGCTTTATGAGCAAATCCCATTTGCTTATATATTTCAGGATTATTTTTATCTTCCTTCAGCGCTTGATTATAAAGCTCGATGGCTTCACTTGCGTAGTTTTGTGAGAGCTTTATCCAACCAAGACCCATTAAGGCCTCAACAGATTTGGGATTTAAACTAATCGCCTTTTCAAATCTTTGAATGGCCTCCCTGTAATCCTTTTCCACTCGTGCGACCTCTCCACAAATAAAATATGCTGAATCCAGAGTAGGGTTAAGCTCAACTTCTTTAAGGGCCATTTCTTTAGCTTTTTTAATATCTCCAATTGCTAAATAGACTTTTGAAAGCATAAAGTGAACTTTTGGATATGAAGAAAGCTTCTGCCTCACTTCCTCGAATTCTCTTATTGCTTCTTGGTAGCGTTTTAAATTAAAAAGAAACTCCCCAAGCTCTAGGCGCGCTTTTAAATTTCCAGGATTAAATCTTAAAAGTTCGTAGCTGTAATTGATGTAATCATCATTTTTTTCTTCGAGCTTGGCAGCATAAACAAGAAATTCATAAAAGGATTCGTCTTTTTTTGGTAATTCCTGAATTCGCTTATAATAGTTTTCAAATTCCTTAATTTGCCCACTTTTATAATAAATTTTCGCAATGGCCGCTATTAATTTAGGATCTTCTCCGATTTCGGAAATTGCATCTCGCAAATATCCAACAGCAGTATCAGTATTATCTTGTTCAAATAAAACTTCTGAATAAGCTGCAAGATATTCTGTATTTTTAGGATCAAGAATTAGGGCCTTGTTTAATCTCATTTTGGCATCATTAAATTTTTTTATTCGAATAAAAATTTTAGCTAACTGAAACATATCCGCATCGCTTAATGGATCCCGATTTAAAGCTTCTCCAAACCACTTTGCGGATAAAGGAATATTGGAATTAAGTAAGTTTATATGCCCCATGAGAGAAGCATATTCACTAGTGAGACTAAATTTCGTTTGCGAAAGTTCAATTAATAATTTTTGAGCATCTGGCAATTTGTATGATTTAAAATAAGCTTGTACCAAATTTTTTTTAAGCAATAAATTAGTCGGATTGGCATCGATTGCCTTTTTTAAAGAAATAATTGCAGAATCAAACAACCCCCTCCTTAATTGCAAATCTACATGTTGCAAAATTGCTGGGATATAATCAGGAAACGCATCTATCGCTTCAATTGAAAAAGTGAACGCAGCTTCAATATTTTTATTCTTTATTTCTGTGTTTGCTTTCTTTATGAGATCAATAACCTTACTTTCTAAAATAAGTGATTGGGCCATATTGTCGCCACTAATTTCCAAACTTGAGAGCATCGTTCTTAATTCATCTGATTCCTTAAGATCTAATGATTTTTTAAAATAACTACTCGCTTCTTTATTTTTTTTCTTCAAGGCATTCATTAAGCCCATATGCTGATAAAACTTAGCTGTAAAACTAGGAGAACCTTCACTTTTAATTTGGTTGCACTTATTTAGGACTTCTTCATATTTTTTTTGAGATTGGCTTTTAAATAGGTAATCGGCATATTTTAAAAGCAGGAGAGCACTGTTTGGATAATACTTTAAGCCTTCCTCTATTGTATTCTGCGCTTCAGCTTGTTGATCATCTATTTCGCTAAATCGAGCAAGGTAATAATAGGCTTCCTGAGGTTTTTTAGGGATTTCTTTTAACTTAGTATATATTTTTCTTGCTTCAACCAGGTCACCTGCATTAATAAGTAGTTCCAAGTCATAGGCAAGAAGCTTGCTTGATATTGGTCCCTTTACTCTCAAATAATTTTTTATAACATTTATGCCCGTTTGATATTTTCCAATTTTTCCATAGAACAAGGCCGTTCCTGTGACTACATTTAAATCAGTCAGCATTTTATTTTCTGAAAGCTGGATAAGTTTATAAATGGTGTTGGCAGAAATTTTAGAGTCTTTTGTTTCTTCTAGAAGTTCAGAATACGTCAGGATTAGTTCTCCAAGGGCCTCATTGTTACTAAATTGTTTTTGTAGGGACAAAAGGAATTGATCTGATGCCTGTATCCGATTTAAATAATTATTCTTTGCATAGAGATCTCTTCCCCGGCTTAATGCCGCTCCTGCAGCTGCCTTGTCTTCATATTCTTGTGTCATCGGAAACTTGATATCAAGGTATTTTAATCCTTGAGTCTTGGGTAGTTCATCGGGAGTTAAGAGAACATAAAATATTCCCAAAAATGCAAAGGCAACAATCCATGACATGCCTTTTTTCTTTCCATTTTTTTCATCATTTTCATCAGAGGTGTTTTCTCTTTCATCTCTATCGAAGGTTTCTTCTTTTAATCTTTTTTCACGCAACTCTTTGAGGTGAACCTTTTCTTGATTTTCTTCAATCCTGGCTTTCTGTTCTAGCTCTACCTCCGAAACACTAAGTTGAGCATTTATAGAAGGAAGCACGCTCGCAAGGTTTATAAACTCCGTTTTCTCATTCACAAGCTCTTCTTGAGTGGGAACAGGAGGGGGCTCATTTAATTTTTTCTTCTCTGAGACGATCCGCAATCTTGTTTCTTCTGACTCAATTTTTGGTCGTGATGCCTTAGATGGAACGACTATCGTTCTATCGACATCTGGGTGAGATTTATTCGCTGGTTTTTTAATTATTTTGGTTTTTTCGATCTGATCTTCATCAGGAGGATTTACTGACTTGAGGTTCTCTGCTTGATATTTTTTTTCCAACTCTACATAATCAACTTCAATATCTACTTTTTTATCAAACTTAAACTCTTGGAACGACTGATTCTCTGCCTTTTTAGCACCTGGTGATTCGTTCTTTGTCGAATTTTGCAAAAAGGGTTGGAGCTCGGAGAAACTTTGGAGGCTTTTCCAATCGCCAATGGGAAATTGTTGGCAAAATTCATCACCTACAATGTGCTCTTTAAGGAAAAGTTCTTTAATTTCTTCAGAGCTAAACGGACCAATGACTCGGTCGTTTTTAAGCCTAACTCTATACTTTACACCCATTCATTCCTGTCTACTTACTTCAACCCTAAGAAGAGTGATGGAGCAATTCCAAAAGTAAAGATCGACACTAAAATGATAACATGAACTAGCGATTCGCTAAACTGAGTTTTTATTATAGGTAATTTCATCTTTTCTTTGTTTTCTGTAAACAGATCACTTACGAAACGAATATAGTAGGCTAAACCAACGACCGAACTAATAAAGATTGACGTTGTCTCGACGTTAAAGCCTTCTTTGAAAAAATTAGTGAACAACATATACTTCATTGCAAAGCCGGCAGTAAGAGGAATTCCCCCCAGGCTTAATACAAAAACAGAAAGCATGACAGCCAAACCTTTATTGCGATAAAACCCTGACATTAGCATGTCTCGACCATCTTTATTTTGATTATCCTGTGCAAATTGGTTAAGTATTAAAATAACCCCTGTCGCCGTTAACGAATAAATCACCAGATAGCTTATCAGTTGCTTCTCGTAGATTTCATCTGGATTCATGCAAATCATCATCAACATGTATCCTGTATGTGCTACCGATGAATAAGCAATGATTCGCTTAAATTGCCCCTGCACGATGGCCATAATATTGCCATAAAAAGCAGATAGAACCGCAATAACCTGAATGATTCTAATTAAAATTTGCTGAAATTGAGGATCGCAATCTAAAAGCAAAACCTGAATTAATGTTATAAACTTATATCCAATAATGATCTTGGAAATAAAAAAGTTCGTTGCAAGATTCCCAGAGCTCACATTCGAATAAACATCAGCAATCCATGCATGAAAAGGAAATGCTCCTAATTTAAAACACGCAGTAAGAATAAAAATGCCAATCGCAATTGCATATAGTTCTTGATTATGAACCGTAACACCGACAAGGGTTAAGCCTCCGGTTGCCCCCAAGTAAAAAGCAACTCCCAATAAAAAGATCACTGAAACAACTGATCCTTGAATAAGATACTTAACCGAAGCTTCGCGTGAGTATTCTAAATCTGAAGTTGCGACGAGGGTATATCCAACCAAGGCGATGGTTTCAAGTGCCACATAAAAAGTAATTAGTTCATTGGCCCCCAGAAGAAAAACTCCTCCTAGAAACATATAGCTCATAAGCAGTGTACTTTTCACTTTTTCTAAAGATTTATACCCATTTATCAGAATCATAAGAATATTCAGAAGGGATACAATTTTTAAAAGAAAAATCTTATTTCCTTCTAAAGTAAACAACTCACCTAACCTGAATACATCTTGGGTGAAAAGCATAAAATAGAAAGCAACTGCTGCGACAAGGCTTAAGCCAAAACCTATATGTTTACCATGCTTCTTTATATTTAACGAAAGAAGGGCAATAGAGTTTAGTGTGATAAAAGCTAGTACATTTTGAACAAATGATAAATTTTCCATTTCTATAAACCTGAGTGAGTGAAAAAATTAATGGTTCCTTCATACATCGAGGTAACCAGTTTTGGATAAAGCCCTAAAAGAATCGTCAAAACAGAAAGAACAATCATTGGCGCAGCTTCAAGTATTGTTAAATCTTTAAGTGATTTATTTTCTTCGTGAGTAATTTCTCCAAGTGCCGTTAAATGGTACATCTTTAAAAGATAAAGAGGACATAAAATGATTCCAGTTGCAGCTAATATGGCCACCACTTTATTCACTTCGTAAACCCCGGCAATAATCATAAACTCACCAACAAATCCACAAGTCATCGGCACGGCCATAGAGCCGGCGGTTATCAAGAAAAAAAGAACGGCAAAGCGAGGCATAACTTTTGCTATTCCTCCAAACTGATCTAATTTCTTTGTATGTCGTCTCGTATAAAGATAATGAACGCCAATAAAGAGTCCCGGAGTTGATATCCCATGAGCAATCATTTGGAAGATTGCACCCTTGACCGCAAATGCATTCTGGGAAAAGACTCCCATCACAATGTAGCCCATATGAGAAATAGAAGAGAAAGCAACGAGCTTCTTAATGTCTTTTTGAACCCAAGCAGTAAGGGCTCCATAAATGACTCCTATTGCTCCCAGATAAAGAATAATTTCTCTGTTGGCCTCTACGGCCTGTGGGTAAAATGGTATGACGAATCTTAAGAATCCATAAATACCAAGTTTAAGTAAAATTCCCGCAAGCAGAATTGAACCAGCAGTTGGAGCTTCAACGTGAGCATCCGGCAACCATGAGTGAAACGGAAAAACTGGAACCTTGAGAAAGAAGGCGATAGCGAAGGCCCAAAAAACGAGAGATTGAGGGGAGAAAAATCCTTCATAACGCAAATTAAGCGATTTAATGACTTCATAATTTAAATCATAAGAACCATTTAATTTATATGCTACTGCACTCATGTAGCACATTGAAGCTAACATTAAAATGGAGCCTGCCGCAGTCATCATGAAAAATTTAAAACTCGCATATCTTCGATTTTCACCACCAAAAACCCCTACTAAAATGAATAGAGGAATGAGCATCGCTTCCCAGAAAACATAAAAACCGTAAAGGGAAGTTGCCAAAAGTGAACCATTCACGGCCCAAACTAACGTAAAAATTAGAAAATAATAGAGACGAAGTTTATCTGTTTTTATATCCCAGGTTACGATAACAACAACCAGAAGTAGAAAAGCATTCAGAATTAACAGAAGTCCACTCAGACCATCCATTGCAAACGTATAACTCATATTAAAAAAGAGAGGCATTTCAAACTTGAATAATTCTGTTAGAACTCCAGGATCTGACAGGTCCAGATACATTTTTATAGAGTAAGCAAAAGCAACAAAAGCTCCAATTAGAGCGTAAAGCTTGATGACTCTCTCGTTTTGTTTAGGTGCAAAAATAAAACCAATGGCCCACAGGAGGGGAATTAAAAATTTAATTAGAAATAATTGTTCCATGATATTGTTCTCTTTTTACTTAAGTAATTATTAGTTAAAAACAAAGGCGTTAAAAACCGCCAATATTAAAATCGTAAAACCAATGATGATATAGAGAATCCCCATTTCTAGTTTTTCTGGCTTGGTATCCTCTAGAAATAAACCACCCTCGCTTACTGTTTTTGTGACTAATTTCACAAAACCATTAATGACATGTGTTTCAACAATATCTACTAAAAAATGTCCCATTCGGTAGAGAGGCTTAACGAGACTCGCTTCATAAATCTCATCTACTTTAAACTTTTCAGAGCTCACTGTCCAAAGACGACTAAATCTTGCCTTAAGTTTATCTCGCATTTTTACATGATCATTTTTTACGTAAATATAGTAGGCAAGTCCCATCGAACAAAGGATGAGCGTCGTTGTTATAACCATCATCACAACTTCCACTTCTTCAGTAAGGTGTGTGTGTCCTACAGGTGCTGCTGTGAATTTTTCAACAAAGCTTTGGAATAAACGTGAGTAATCGTGACCTCCAAAAAGATGTGGCATTCCAATGTATCCAGCTAAAAAACTACAAAGGGCAAGAATGACTAAAGGAATTGTCATCACTGATGGAGACTCGTGGATTTCGTGGGCTCCATGCTTGTCTTCTTTTCCATGATGCTCTTTGCTTGGAGAAACAATAAAAACGAGAACCAACATTCTTGTCATATAAAAAGCTGTAATGAGTGCACTCAATAAACCAATGGAGTAGAGGACTATCCCATTTCCTGGATTTGTAAAGGCCATAGAGAGTATTTCGTCTTTAGAGAAAAAGCCCGAGAACCCTGGTATTCCTGAAATGGCCAGGAATCCGACCACAAAAGTCCAAAAAGTAATTGGCATTTTCTTCTTTAAACCGCCCATCTTAAAAATATTTTGCTCATGATGGCAGCCATAAATGACTGAAGCTGCACAAAGAAAGAGAAGCGCCTTAAAGAAAGCATGAGTGAAAACGTGAAAGAGTCCAGTTGAAAAAGCTCCAAGTCCACAGGCCATTACCATATAACCAAGTTGTGAAACAGTGGAGTATGCGAGGATCTTTTTTATGTCCGTTTGAGTTATCGCGATAAGGGCCGCCAATAACGAGGTGAGTGCACCTATCCATGCAATAACATCTAAAACAACTGGAAAATGAACAATAATATTTGAAACTCGACACAACAAGAAGATACCGGCCGTAACCATTGTCGCTGCGTGCATCAGCGCAGAAACGGGAGTTGGACCCATCATTGCGTCAGGCAACCATATAAAGAGAGGAATTTGGGCCGATTTTCCAGTAACTCCAAGAACAAGAAGTAAGCTTGAAATGATCAATAAATTTTTATTTGCTGCTATTACTGCGAGGTCTGGATGCTGTAGATCACGAAACGAAATTGTATTAAAGATGAGAGCATACCCAATCATTCCCAAAACCAAGCCAAAGTCACCTACTCTGTTTGCCAAGAATGCCTTTTTAGCGGCATCACCATTTTTAGTGTGTTCGTACCAAAACCCAATTAATAAATATGAACTTAAGCCAACCCCTTCCCATCCCATAAAGAGAACGAGAAAGTTTTCACCTAAAACAAGCAAGAGCATAGAAAAAGCAAAAAGGGCAAAAAAAGCAAAAAACTTTCCTACTTTTTCCTCATGATCCATATATCCAATTGAGAAAAAAGCAATGGCACTTCCTATACCTGTTACCATTAAACAAAGAACTACTGAGAGTTGATCCATAACAAAATGTATATCAAAATTGATTTTGTTATATGTCATCCACTCCCATAACTTAACATTTACTGGACCGACTTCTTGAACATGAAGAGCAAGCATAACCACCAAAATAAATGAAGTGAAAAGCCCAAAAAAAGTAATAAGACCCGCTTGAATATTGTTCAACTTATTCTTAATAAAAAGAGAGTTGAGCAAAAAGGCAAGTAGGGGAAAAAAGGGAATAAGTGCTAAATAGTTCTCGTACATAATTATTTCTATTCCGTTATAATTTTAATGTCGTCTGTGTAAATCGTCTGTTTCTTACGATAGAGAGAAATGATTAAGCTTAAGCCGATCGCAACTTCGCAAGCTGAAATAATCATAGAAAAGATAACCAATAGCTGGGCATCAAGGAATCCTGTCGATTTTGAAAAGAGAATAAAAAGGAGCGAGACGCTACTTAGCATTAACTCTAGACAAAGTAGCATTGAAATTAAATCTTTTTTAAAAACTGTTCCCAGCAGACCCAAACAAAAAAGAAATGCTGATAGGTAATAATAGATACTCATTATTTCTTCTCCAACTTTTGCCCTTCAAGCTCTTCCTCTGCCTCATGCTTTCCATGTGTTGTGATTACAATGCAAGCAACAATTGCTGCGAGAAGAAGAACTGTCGCCATTTCAAAAGGTAAATAATAAACATTAAACAACTTTTCAAAAAGTGTTTTCATTGAATCATCAGACAAGGTCACCAAAGACAGGGACTCAATATTATTATTGATTATTAGTGCAAAGACACCGAGAAGGACAAGAACGGTCAGAGTTGAGATAACAAGTTTCCATTTTCCTCTTTCTCGATTATTAGCAAATTGATCTAGATTAATGAGCATCATTACGAAAACAAACAAGATAGCGATTGCTCCCGCATTTACTAAAACTTGAACCGCTGATAAAAACACTGCTCCCAGCTGAAAATAAATCATCGCAACCACTAACAGAGTCATTAAAAGGGAAAAGGCTGCTACGACTGTTTTTTTTGAAAAAACAACCATAAGTGCAAAAACAACAGTTAAGATCGTAAGTAATACATCTGAGACCATATTATAAATTCCTGAAGTAAACAAAAAGGACAGTCACTATTAGATTTGCAATTCCTAGGGGCAAAAGTCTCTCCCAACCAAGATTCATTAGTTGATCATATCGAAAACGTGGAAGAGTCCAACGAACCCAAACAAAAAGCCAAATCATGCAGGCGATTTTTATGACCAACGAAAGAACTTGTAGAGCTGCAATTAAATAAGGAGAATCTCCTGCAATTAAATCCATTCCCGGAAGGAGAGCATACCCCCCAAAAAAGAGAATGATAAAAAGAGCAGAAAGAGCGATCATGTGAATATATTCCGCCATAAAAAAGAGAGCGAATTTCATTGAAGAATATTCTAAGTGATAACCTGCTACAATTTCAGACTCACCTTCAGCTAGATCAAATGGAAGTCGGTTTGATTCTGCAAAAATGCCTACCAAAAAAAGCATCGCTGCAACAGGCTGGCAAAACACCCCCCAGCGAGGGAGAAATCCAAACCATGTTTCACTTTGCCAATTAATCATTGCATGGATGTCATTTGTTCCATAGACAAAGATCATTGCTACAATTGATATTGATAATGATAACTCGTAAGAAACCATTTGCGCACAAGCACGAAGAGCCCCGAGCATTGAATATTTATTATTTGACGCCCATCCTGCCAAAAGAATTCCGTAAGAACCGAGGGCCGATACTGCGAAGGCAAAGAAAATTCCCATATCACTTCTAAAAACTTCTGGGTAAATGGTTTTACCAAAG
Organism: Bacteriovorax sp.; assembly: GCA_018060625.1. Lineage (GTDB taxonomy): Bacteria > Bdellovibrionota > Bacteriovoracia > Bacteriovoracales > Bacteriovoracaceae > Bacteriovorax. The sequence continues at coordinate 14,149 of JAGOVS010000005.1, forward strand.
GCTTCAATTGGACCAGCAACAGGTATACAGGCCAATGGCAAAAGGGCCACAACCAAAGCTATCATCGGAGCTGCCGTATAAAAAAATGGCCGGACATGGGCCGGATGTACCTCTTCTTTAAACATGAATTTAGCGACATCGGCTAACGGCTGAAGGAGACCAAAGGGGCCTACGCGGTTAGGTCCTAATCGCTTTTGCATAAAAGCAGCTCCTCTTCTTTCTACATGAATAATAAGAGGAAGCGAACCTAGGGGTAGAGCTAAAATAACGACGGTCTTTAAAAGGATTTCAATTAATGCTTCTAACATTTTATTTTTCCCACTTTAGTGCTTTGGAATTTATAACAAAAATATAACCAACAAGGAGAATGGCCATAAAAAAGAGGAAATCAGCAATGAGGAATGCTGGATTCGTTGTATCTTTATATGTTAGCGCCCAAGGTAATAAAAAGACAATTTCAACATCAAACAAAAGAAAAAGAATCGCTGTTAAATAAAATTTAATATCATATTGTCTTGTGGCACTTCCAACGGGATTAACACCAGACTCGTAGACATCCATCTCTCGGATCGCTTTTCTTTTTTGCCCAAGCAACGAGGAAATAAGCAAAAGAACCGCACTAAGAGTGCAGGCAATTATAAAAAAAATCACAAAAGAAACAAATTCCATACTCCCTCACTCAAGCTCATAAAAATTACTTAATAAAAATTTTTGCGCCAGCGGCAAGACTCATCAAGTTGTCCCAAAATACACCCAAGATAAGCACTGGTGCCGTCATGAGTACAATCACAAGTTGATTTAAAAACCCAAAGCCTTCAATTTTCTCATCTGAGACTTGAGTTTTGAGAGTCATTAAACGCACTATTTTCAAATAATAATAGGCTGAGATAACAGAGTTAATGGCAAGAATTATGGCAAGTGAGTAGAACTGAGAACTTAATAATGCACTTAAAATATTAAATTTGGCGACAAAACCGGCCAAGGGAGGAAGACCTGTTAAGGAAAACATTACGACTGACATCATGATGGCCATGAACGGGTATCTGTAAGCTAAACCCTGAAAGCGCTCAAAATGATCATTGCCATATTTATCTTGAACAATGCTTGTAATATAAAATGCTACAAGTGTCATAAAGAGATAAGTGATTCCGTAAAACACAACCGCACGAACTCCCACATCATTGATCATTACCAAACCGGCCATCATGATACCGGCGTGAGAAATTGAAGAGTAAGCAAGCATTCTCTTAACTGACTTTTGCCCAATCGCCGTTACGTTACCAACTGTCATCGTTAATGCGGCCATAACCACCATCAAACCTATCCAACCAACTCGCAAAGGAGAAGTTACGGAAAAGAAAATCATCGTGACTCTTATAAGTGCAGAAATACCGGCCATTTTAGGAACGATGGCAAAAAATGTTGTTACAGGAGTGGGAGATCCTTCATATACATCAGGTGACCACATGTGAAAGGGAACAGAAGCAATCTTGTAACCAATACCTGCAAAGAAAAGCACAAACGAAGGCATCATAATAAGAATTTGAGCTTTATCAAGCTTGGCGATACTGGCCGCCATTCCGGAAAATTGAATCGTTCCAAGCACACCAAACATGTGACTTAGACCAAAGAGCGCAATTCCCGAAGCCACCCCTCCAAAGAGAGCATACTTCAAACCGGCCTCACTAGATCTTTCATCATTTTTCTTCAAAGAAGCCATGACATAAGAAAGGATGGAAAGTGTTTCAATTCCAAGATAAAGCATCAGCATATTATTGGCAGAAGCGAGGATCATACCACCAATTAAAATCCCTACCGCCAAGATGATAAATTCTGTTTTTAGTGATTCATAAATATCTTTTGAAAATGAACTCAGATAAAAGGCACCAAAAGTACCTAAAACCATCACTATTTTCATAACCGTACTAAACGGATCGATAATCATAGAATTGCTAAAAATCGCTTCCGGTGCACCAGAGAGATTGGCCACTAAACAGGCCAAGGTTACGACCAATCCAATGCAGGTCGTGATAAAAATATATTTCTTATTTTTTTCGTCTTCTGCATAAGTTGCTTCTATGAGGATAAGTCCCACCATAAGAACAACTAAGGTCAGCTCTGGAATATATCGACTAATGCTCGCTAAATAATTTAAATACATCTCTATTTCCTAGAAAGTTGCAAGTAATGAAACTAGTTGTCCCACAGAAGCTTTCATCACATTTAAAATAGGTGATGGCCAAATTCCAAAAAGAATAACAGCTATACATAGTGGAATCATATAAGCGACTTCAAGTCTTGTCATATCAGAGTATTCTTTCACTTCTGGATTAACCTCACCAAAGAACATTCTTTTGAACATCCATAGAAGATAGGCTGCTCCAATCAACAACCCAAACAGAGCAAGAACCGTGATTGTTGTGAATCTTTCATAGATACCAATAAAGATGAGAGCTTCTGAAATAAAACCTGATAGTCCCGGAAGACCCATTGAGGCAAACATACCGATAATGAAGATAATTGAATAAACTGGAAGTTGAGTGTAAAGGCCGCCATACCCACGTGAGCCATCCGGCTTAACAATCCATCTATGGTGAGAGCGCTCGTAAAGTATACCAATCATAAAGAACATCATTGCTGTCGACGTTCCATGATTGAACATTTGAAGAACTGCTCCGTTCATTCCTTGAACAGTCATGGCAGCTAAGCCAAGCATGACAAATCCCATATGTGAAACTGATGAGTATGCGATAAGCTTTTTAACATCAGTCTGTGCCATTGCACAAAGTGCTCCGTAAATGACATTTATCAAACCCAACCAAGCAATGGCAGTTGAAAAATATTTTGCTGAATCTGGAAAAATAGGGAAGGCAATTCTTAAGAAACCATAAGTACCCATTTTAAGTAAAACTCCTGCCAGAATAACAGAAATCGCTGTTGGAGCCTGGACGTGGGCATGAGGTAACCAAGTATGAAATGGGAAAACTGGTACCTTGATTGCAAATCCAATAAACATAAAAACAAAAAAGAGCTTACTAAAAGAAAGGGTTTGTCCAAAGAGCGTCAGAGTTTGAGTCGTAAACTTACCGCCAGAAAGCGCTAAAATATTAAAGGAGTTTTCCGTTTGCCCAGTTGCAAAATAAAGGGCCACAATCCCCACTAGCATTAGGATTGATCCAAAAAAGGTATAGAGGAAAAACTTAACTGCGGCATATTCTCTGTTTTCTCCGCCCCAAACACCAATAAGGAAGAACATTGGAAGAAGCATTACTTCCCAGTAAACATAGAACAGGAAGAAGTCCAAAGACATAAAAACGCCAAAAACTGTACTTTGCAGAAGAAGGAGTAGGGCAAAGTATGCTTTAATCGATTTTTTAATTTGAGTCCAAGAACTCAAAATACAGAGCATAAAAAGAAGACCCGTTAGTAGAATCATCGGAAGGGAAATACCGTCAACCCCCAATGCATAATAAATATGAAATTGCGGAATCCAAGGCACCCGCACATTGAATGCATTTTGCATTCCCGAGAGTGTTTGGTCGAACTTACAATAGAGAACGAGTGTAAGCGCAAAAGTAATAATGGTATTGATAAGTGCCCATGTTTTCATGGCCGTTGTTTTTTCTTTAGGAAATAACAACACTCCCAGCACTCCAATAATAGGCATCCACAAAATCCAACTTAATAAATCTAAACCGTACACCGGTTAACTCCTTCAAAAAAGTTACTCTTATATAACAAAACTCTAATTTAAAAACTTAAGGTCCAAACATATCCAGCAATGACAATAACCATTACGATGAAATACATCTGAACTTTTCCCGATTGCAATGTTCTTAACATAACATTCATCAATCGAACACTTGCCCCGGTACCATCAACCATTCCGCTGTCAATAATAGTATTATCAAACCATCGAGAGACAGTATAAGCGAAACGATTTACCGCGGCCCATCCATCAACACCATACTTATCATAAACGCCCATATCAAACTTAGACAAAAGATTATTAAATGGTAAAAGTCCTTTTTGGATGATTTTACCAACATACAAATCATCAAAGTAATAACGATTTTTTAAAGCTTTCGTCCAACCTGCAAAAGTCCCTGTCCACCAACCTGGATTTAGAGATTTTTTAATGTACATTGAATAAGCTAAGAAAATACCTGAGAAAGCAATGATGATCGACATGATAGCACCTAGATGATGTATCTGGTGAACATGATGAGCTTCTTCTTCACTCATTCCGTGATTTGCATCGTAGGCTGCTTTTGGTAATTCAAGTTTGTCGCGTGTATCAACACTTCCAAAATCTTCTGACTTATACCCTTCAAAGTGATGTAAATTTTTTGCCGCTGGCTTATGAATAAGAGTTGAGAACCACTCGTTCTTAGAACCAAAAAGATTAACCTCTCCTTGGCCTGTAAAAGAGCCTGAATAAAATAATCCTAAGGTAAACAAAGCTAAAATAAGTAAAGGAACGTTTGAATTCCATCCAATATGCTCATCATGGGCATGATCATAAATATGATGATCTCGCGGCTCGCCATAAAATGTTAAAAAGAGCATTCTGAACATATAGAAGGCGGTCAAAAACGCACCCGCAAATCCAAGAAGAGCGACTGGAATGTAAACAGGATTTGCAAGGGCCATTAATAAGGCATCTCCTAAAATTCTGTCTTTAGAAACAAAGCCTGAAAAGAAAGGGACTCCGGCAATAGCAAAACAACAAAGCAGCATCGCGAAAAAGGTGTATGGTAACTTCTTGCGCAGACCACCCATTTGCGGCATTTCTTGGCAATGAATAGAGTGTATGACAGATCCTGCAGACAAAAAGAGACAAGCTTTAAAAACAGCGTGAGTAATTAAATGCATAAAAGACGCGTTGTATGAACCAACTCCAATACCAATAACCATATAACCAAGTTGAGAGATGGTGGAGTAGGCAAGGACCGCTTTAATATCTGTTTGAACAAGTGCAATCGTCGCTGCTCCAAAAGCCGTAATCCCACCAATGATAGCAATAAATGGTAGTAAATGTCCTAACTCCATTAAAGGGAACATTCTCAAAGAGAGGTATACACCCGCTGCAACCATTGTTGCCGCATGAATAAGGGCCGAACATGGAGTAGGTCCCCACATTGCGTCTGGAAGCCAAACCTGAAGAGGGACCTGTGCAGATTTCCCCATTGTTCCCATAAAAATAGAAAATCCTGCAAAAGTAGCAAGCGGAATTCCAAGTGCGTACACATTATTAAAGGCACCCGAACCAATGGCCTTATAAATATCTACAAAAGTGACACTCCCAACGACTGACCATAGTGAAAGTATTCCTAGAAGGAAAAAAACATCGCCCACTCTTGTGGTCATAAAAGCTTTCATCGAAGCATTTCCTGCTCCTTCTTTTTCGTAGTAAAATCCAATTAGTGAATATGAGCAAAAGCCCATTAATTCCCAAAAAATAAAAACGGAAAGAAGATTATCAGAAAGAACAAGTCCAAGCATTGCTGAAGTAAAAAGTGATAAATAGACAAAAAATCTTCCAAAGCGAGGATCATCATGCATATACCAAGTCGAGAATACATGAATTAAGGTTGCCGCAGCAGTAACCATTAGAAGCATAACGGAGGTCATGTTATCTATATAGATACCCATGTTCACTTTAAAAAGAAGAGAGCCTGCGCTCAAATCAAACCAAGTGAAGGTTTTATGAATATGATAGCCAACGGAGTAAACATTCATAAAATCTGCAAAAATTCTTAATGCAAACAAAAATGAAATAAATATTGCACCTGTACTTATCGCCACCGCAAGATTGGTGAATTTTTTGACAATAAATGCATTAATCACAAATGCAAAAAACGGCAATAGTACAATAGGAGCAACGGTTGTGATTGTATAATCCATAATCTCTATATCCTTACCAAGTCATTAGTTTTGTAACGTAGCTGCATCATCTATATGTATGCTTTCTCTTAGTTGGAAAAATCTTATGACAATCCCCAACCCAACAGCGGCTTCAGCTGCAGCGATGACAATAATAAAGAGACTCATAATGTGTCCGTCTAAATTATTATTTAAAAACTTTGTATAAGCGACAAAGTTTAGTGCCGAAGCATTTAATATAAGCTCTATTCCTAAAAGCATAGCAATGATGTTCTTTCTGGCCACCATGACGAGGATGCCACAAATGAATAAAGCAAATGAAATTCCTAAATATGATCCTAAACTAATCATGTCTTTCTTTCCTTGGTCTAGAAATTATAGCTGCACCAATCAGGGCCCCTAAAAGAAGCACAGATGAAATTTCAAAAGCTAAAATGTGATCTGTCGCCAACAGTGTCCCTAGTTTTTCAACGGTCACTTCATTGGCCGTTAATACTCTATAAGGTTCTGCCTTAAGTACATTGGCAATAATTTTAAGATTTACCAAAGCAAAAATAATGGCTGTAAAGCCAGCGAAAAAATACGTTTTTTTATTCCCCATCGCTGCGATTTTCTCTAATCCATAACGATTGATTTTGTTGCTTGCGCCCCCCGTTAGCATGATCGCAAACAACATTAGAATAACAACTCCACCAGCATAAACGACCAACTGGGTTGCGGCTAAAAAATCAGCACCAATACAAGCATACAACCCCGCAACACCAAAAAGTGAGGCAAGAAGATAGATACATGCATGCATTAAGTTTTGCGTATAAACGACCGCAAACGCACCCGCGAGGGTTATTGAAGCCGACAATAAAAAAAGTGTATTCGTAAACACAACAGATCCCCTTTATATTTTTCTCTTATCCTTATATACAGACTTCTAGTGATGCCCTACTGCCGTCACTGCTGATTCAAAAATAAGTGAATAAATTGATTTTCCACTAAACGCATACATCCAAACAGCACAACCTAATAAGTTAAAAAGTGCAATTGGAGTTAAGTACTTCCAACAGAGAGTCATTAGCTGATCTACTCTTAAGCGAGGCAGAGTCCAGCGTACCCAAATAACAACATAATAAAGAGCAAATGTTTTTGTAAAGAATGAACCAAGTTCAAGAACTTGCCCAATATTTTTTGCTAACATTGAATCGAGTCCCAACTTTTCAACAAGTATGGCCCCAGAGCCAAGGTCAAAAGGAACTTTGTAGCCACCTAGAAATAGCGCCGCTGCGACTCCACAAACAACAAAGACTTCAATATATTCCGCAAGAGCAAAAAGACCGAATCTCATTCCTGAATACTCTGTATGATAACCTGAGACGAGTTCCGATTCTGCTTCCGGAAGATCAAAAGGAGCTCTGTTGGTTTCCGCTAGTGCTGAAATAAAATATACAAAGAAGCCAATAAAGGCGAAGGGATTATGGAATAAATACCATTCATGAGGAAGCCCACCTTGTCCGGAAATAAGAGTCTTCATTGAAAGACCTCCGGCCAAAAGAACAATAGAGATAATTGTTATTGTTCCAGGAATTTCATAAGAAATGATTTGGGAAGCCCCTCTCATCCCTCCAAGCATTGACCACTTTGAGTTTGAGGCATAGCCCCCAAGAAAAACACCAACACCGACAAGCGAAGCCATACCTACGAGATAAAAAATACCTACGTTTAAATCTGCAAGAATAAAACCACTTGAAAAGGGAACAACGACCAATGTGGCAAACACACCAATCATGCATAAAAATGGAGCCAGAATAAATACAAAGCGATCTGCATTTGCGGGAATAATGTCTTCCTTTAAAATCATCTTCACACCGTCAGCAAGGAATTGAAGAATTCCATAAGGACCAACCCGGTTAGGTCCTTGTCTCATCTGAAGATCGGCAGATATTTTTCTTTCGGCGTATGTTCCAAGCCCCCCAATCGTTGCAAGTGCTCCTACAACAATTAAGCATGCTACTGTGAAAACGACAAAGGTCACGAGAGAAGTTGCATCAAAGCCTAATACATTTGTAAGCCAAGTAACTACGGAGTTAAATTCTTTTGATTGTGCAAGATAGGTGACTACGGTTGAATTCATTACTTATCCTTTGAAGCAACATTAACTTGTGGATTAAAACTTTTAACCCAATCAAGATCACCTTTTTTCCAGCAGTAAACAATTCCTGCCACGAGAACTAAAGTGAAAGTTAAAATAGAAAGTAGAAGTGTCCCACCAAGGCCAATTTCATTAAATCTTTTAAAAACGGCCGCCACTGGAAACATTAGTGCGCTTTCAACATCAAAAATAATGAAGATGAGAGCGATAACGTAAAATCTCACGTTAAAATTTGCCCAAGCAGTACCCACGGGTTCTTCACCACACTCATAGGCAGTTTCTTTGAGCTTGTTAGGGTTATGAGGACGTATAATACTCCCCAGTAACATAGAACCACCTGCCACCATCGTTGCTAGCGCAATTAAAATTACGACGGGCATGTAGACGTCTAGATTAAATGTCGACATCTTGATCTCCGAGATAAAAAATCCAATTTTTTAGTTTCCTTAGATTACACGAAAATATAATATCTTGGAAAGATTTTGTTTGCTCAAGCTGATTATCATATGAGTCACTTCAATTCACTGCTTCAAAAAATTCTCAATTGGGATGAACATAGCTCGTCACAATTGCACCTCTATGGCGCTAGCATGGAGCAGTGGAGCTTTATCCTAAGCAACTTCCTTAAGGAAAGTCCGCAGTTATTTTTAAAGAAATCGCACCTTGTTATAACAAGCTCAAATGATGAAGCAGATGAATTAACGCAAACCCTAAAGTCTCTTAATGCAAGCTGCGATCTCATTTTTTTTCCCGGACTTGAGGCTTCACCTTATAGTGGAGTTATTTCGTCAGAAAAGGCTTTTTATGATCGCTTTGAGGTATTGAGTCGATTAAGCAACAACAAAGAATCTCAAAATAAGTTTATTTTAATAACCTCCTTTGAGGCCCTCTCTTTCAAAACGCCACCACCAGAGTTTTTCAAAGATTTTAGCCTTAAACTTACTGTCGACGACATTATTGCACCCACTGATCTTGCAAAAAAGCTCGTTGGACTTGGCTACTCGTCTGCCACTTCCGTTGAAGAACCAGGAACTTTTATTAAAAAAGGTCAAATTTTTGATCTTTACCCCGTCGGCTCCCCCCCGGTTCGCTTATCTTATTTCGATGACCTCATTGAAAGCATTCATGAAATTGATTTAGATACTCAAAAAACAATCCGTGAGAATTCTCTTTCTTTTATTTCAATTGCTCCCGCTGCTGGTATTTTTACATCACACGACTTTCCCGTTACCTTACGTGAAAACCTCCCTCAATCAGGCCCCTCTTTTAAAAATAAGTTTGAATTCAGAAAGAGTCTCTTTGGCAAACTCTCAGAGGGACTTTTGTTTGAAAATTATCCAGTCTATCTTCCTCTTTTTTTTAAAAAAGCAGGAACTCTTTTTGATTTTTTCAATGTTGAAGACTGCATTGTTTCTGTTTTGGGCGCTAACGAAACATATCGCTCATTCCTTGAAATGCATGAATCCTTAAGGGTTGAATTTGAGAATGAAGAAGCAAATGTAAACAGTGACAACATTCTTCCACACTTCGACATGCTTTATGATTTTTCCTTTTTAAAGTTACTTGATAAGAAAAAAGTCATGCTTGTCGATCAATTAAATTTAAGTCTTAATTTCACAGAGGTCTCAGATGCAGTTGATTTAAGACTTATTAAAACAAAGAACTTTCTCAATCAATTCATTAACCCTACTCTTTCTAAGCCTGATTATATAAAAGCTTCCCTTAATTACATTAAAAAACATTTTGAATTCCAGGGGCGGATTTATTTTTCTTCTTATAGCGAATCCTCTAAAGAAGAAATTAAACACCTCATTGATCTCCAAGAATATCCTCGCGACCTTTTGGATCGAATTGAATTCTTGAACTATAAGGTTACCGAAGGTTTCTATTATGAAGGAGAAAAATTTCTTATCATCACTGATGGAGATCTTTTTGCCGCTAAAAAGACTAAAGTTCAAAAGACCTCCAAAGTAGACCTCGATCTTTTCGCAGAACAATTGGCCACCTTAAAGGCAGGGGATTTTGTCATTCATAATGAGTACGGTGTAGGGGAATATCTAGGACTTGAATCCCTCAATATCGGTGGTGACAAAACCGACTTTCTTGTTCTTAAATACGCAGACAATGATAAGGTTTATGTTCCCGTTTATAAATTAAACCAGATTCAAAAACATGCTGATGCCCATGCAGGCTTGAAAAAAGATAGCTTGCGCACTAATAAGTTTATCCTGCTCAAAGCGAGGGCAAGGACTTCGGCGAAGGCGCTTGCTTTTGACCTACTTAAATTGCAAGCAGAAAGACAATCCTCCTCTGCTTATGCATTCTCTGCTCCAGATCATTTATATAAAGAATTCGAACTTGCTTTCCCTTTTGATGAAACTCCCGATCAAGCTCGCGCTATAGAAGAAGTCCTAGAGGCCATGCAAAAGCCTGTTCCCATGGATTTCTTGGTTTGCGGCGATGTAGGATTTGGAAAAACAGAAGTGGCCATGCGCGCAGCCTTTAAGGCCGTTGAAGATAAAAAACAAGTTGCAGTCCTTGTTCCAACAACGATCCTCGCTCTTCAACATTATAATTCTTTTATCAAACGTTTTAAAGATTTCCCTATTCGCATAGAATTTATCTCTCGTTTTAAATCCCCTAAAGAATCTAAAGAAATATTGGCAAAGGCGGAAAAAGGAGAAATCGATATTCTCATAGGGACGCATAAACTTTTATCTGACAAGTTGAAATTTAGTGATCTTGGATTAGTTATTGTCGATGAAGAACAGCGTTTCGGAGTTGGTCATAAAGAAAAACTAAAACTCATGAAGGCTTCTGTTGATTTTCTCACTCTCACAGCAACTCCAATTCCACGAACCTTACAGATGGCCTTTTTGGGATTGCGCGATCTCTCGCTAATTAAAACCGCACCTCCAAGACGACAATCAATTAAGTCCTATGTCATAAAAGAAGATGAGCTTACAATACAAAGTGCCATACAAAAAGAGCTTCTCAGAGGTGGCCAAGTCTTCATCGTCCACAATAAAGTTAATGACATTGAACAATATGCCGCCACCATTAAAGACCTTGTTCCCGAAGCTAAAATTACTTTTGCTCACGGACAAATGGGGGAGAAGGACCTTGAAGATCGCATTAATTCTTTTTATAACGGCAACTACCAAGTCCTTATTGCTACAACGATCATAGAATCAGGAATAGATATTCCAAATGCTAATACCATGATCATAGATCGTGCCGATACTTACGGTCTCGCTCAACTTCATCAATTACGTGGAAGAATTGGGCGTTCAGATAAAAAGGCATATGCTTATTTCGTGGTTCCTCGTATGAGAGAGATTTCTGCGATTGCTCAAAAAAGACTTCATGCCCTTCAGACATATGCAGATATGGGTTCTGGATTTAATATCGCTTCTGTCGATTTAGAAATTCGAGGTGCTGGAGATATTTTAGGGGCTACACAGTCTGGGCATGTAGAAGCCGTTGGGCTTGAACTCTATATGGAGCTCCTGAAAGATGCCATAAATGAAATTCGCGGTGAAAAAAGAATTCTCAAAAAAGATATTGAAATCCTCACTCCTTTTCCTGCCTTTATACCAAACCACTATATAAGTGACCCCGGAGAAAGGCTTAAGCAATATAAGCGACTTTCAAATTGCGAGACGCTTACTCTTTTAGAAAACATTAAAAATGAATTTCTTGATATCTATGGTCTTTTCAGTGAAGAACTTTCAAATCTCTTTGTTGTCCTAGAAACTAGAATTTATCTCCAAACCCTGGGACTAAAATCTGTTCTTGTTGGTGGATCTGCCATCACCTTGAAGTTTGACAAGCCCTTCTTAGAATCTAATACTGACATGCGCGATCGTGTCGTTAATTTTTTTATTTCTCGTCCAAAAATCTATCAATTTACTCCAGATTATAGAGTTATCTATAATCACAAAACAGTCGTCAATCAAAACGATTTGCTCAAGTTTTCTAAAGAAATTAGTGAGCATTTAGTTCCATCTAAGTGATTTTGTACTTCCTAATTTCATTTTTCTGTTATTATAAAAGAGTTACAAACAAAATTATTTTTTTAGAATTAACTGTTCTTACGTATTAATCAGGAATTAAACGATGAAAAAATCAAACGTTTTAGTGGCCCTAACATTTCTTGGCTCTCTTTCGGCCTTTGCACAGACTGCAGCTGACCCCGTCGTGGCGACTGTAAATGGAATTGAGATCAAGAAAGGACAATTGGATCAAGCCTATGAACAAAACATGATGTTTGTTTCAGACAAAATGGTTACAAAAGAAAGTGTATTAAACGATATTATAAGTCGTGAAATAGGAATTAAAAAAGCTAAAGAAGCTAAGTTGAATGAAGACCCAATTGTAAAAGCAAAAATGGAAGATGTCCTTTATCATGCACAAATCTCAAAAGATTTAGAAAAAAAATTGCAGGCAATAACTGTCAGCGATAAAGAAGCACAAGACTATTATGCCAAAAATAAAGAATATCGTACTGCTCACATTCTTTTTAGAATCAGAGTAAGTCCAGAAAAAGAAGAAATTCAAGAAGCTATTAAAAAATCGTTAGAGGTCTATAAAACACTTCAAGTTAAACCTCAGATGTGGCCAGAACTTGCCAACAAGTATTCACAAAGCAGTTCAGCCCCAGCGGGAGGAGACCTTGGTTACCTTCCAGCTGTAAAATATGCACCAGAGTACTTTAAGGCCATCAATGGAAAGGCCAATGGCTATATCACTCCTCCAGTAAGAACACAGTTCGGTTTGCATGTTGTAAAAGTTCTTGGTGTTCATGAATGGAAGGAAGTTGATCCGGCCATTTATAAAAAGATTGTTTACGATCAAAAACGCGATAAGATTCTTGAAGAATATTTCGCTGAAGGTCGTAAAAATGCCCAAGTTAAGATTAACAAAGAATTTTTAAAGTAATCGTTCTTGCGACTTGTTTAGTAATTTCATATAACTTACTCTAGATATCTTACTAGTATCAGAGTGGGTTATATGAAATTTAAAATGATTCTCAGTCTTTTTTGTCTAACTTCTTTTCTTCAAACAGCGGCAGAAGCTAAAATCCTAGATAAAATAGCGGCCATCATTGATGAAAACATTATTACATTGTCACAAATCAACCGAATAAATAAAAATTTGGCAATCAAGAAAAGTGTCGCTCCAATGATTTATGACAAGAGCAGCTTTACAACGGATGAGCTTTTAACTATTTCCATTAATAAGTTCCTTATTCGATCAAAACTAACTGAACTTGGCTACACAATCTCTGATGATCAAGTTGAAGCGCAAATTAAGACGAACGAAAAGCGTCTGAATGTTGACCGCAAATCTCTTATGAATTTTCTCAAGGAGCAAGGTTCAACTTTTGACGAGTATTTTGAAACTTTACGCGAAGCTATTGAATACAGTTATTTTATTAATCGAGTAATCTCACCAAGCATTTCCATTTCTGATCAAGATGTTAAAAATACCTATTTTAAAAACAACATCAAAGACTCTCGTCTTAATTTCAAATATACTCTAATCGATTACAGTATCTCTAAAGACGTTTTGCCCAAATCAGATAAAAATAAAATGGAAGAGGTGGTCAAACAGTATCGCGTCAACTCTGTTTTACCTGAAGCTTATTCAACTCTTACTACGGCAAACCTTGATGAAATAACAGAAGAGGGGATTGCCTCAGAGCTTAAAAACCTCCTTAAGCAAACTGACGAAGGATCTCTTTCTGCGCCAATCATGCTTAACGCCCAACTTCATGTTTTCTATATTGCCAAAAAAGATCTCGTCGAATCTGAAGCTTTTGCCAAACAAAAAGACAAAATTCGTGAAGAACTCTTTGATGTCGCCGTTAAGAATGAAGCTGGGTTATGGGTTGATCGCGAGAGAAACAAACATTATATTAAAATTTCTCTCTGATCAAAGGCTGAGAAATGATTTACGTTACAGAAGGCCATGAATCAGGAATTGGCCTTGAAATTTTTCTTAAATCATTTCTACTTCTCACAAGAGAAGAAAAAAAACTTATTCGATTGGTCGTTAAAAAAGCGGACCTGCAAAAAAACTTTATCTCCTTAAGTCTAAACCCAAAACTCTTTAATGATCTTACGATTATAGATAATATCGAAAGCACTCGTTTTTCATCAACAAACTCCCTTTTAACCACCCTGAGCATGATAAAGGGAGACGATATCATGATCACATTGCCGACTTCTAAAGATCAATTGATTTTAAAGAATGTCAACCAAGCTGGATACACCGAATTTTTTCGAACTTATTTTAAAAATAAAAATATTTCCATGACATTCAAAGCTCTATCGCAAAATGTACTTCTTATCACTGACCACATTCCTTTAAAAAAAGTAGCAGATGAAATTACGGCAGACCTTATTTATAAAAAAGTGGATCTGACATTAACTCATTCAAAAAAATTCTTTTTACCTTTTGATGAAGTTATCTTTTCTGGCATAAACCCTCATGCTGGTGAAAATGGCATTTTGGGACATGAAGAAAAGGAAATTAATACCGCCATTAGTGAGCTTCAAAATAATCATGGATCAATCTTTAAAGGCCCATTCTCAGGAGACATTTTACACCATCATCAAGATAATTCTAAAAATCAACTCTTTGTTTATATGTATCATGACCAGGGTCTTGGTCAGTTCAAGTCACGATATGGTCTTATTGGACTCAATATCACGTTTGGTTTACCCTTTTTACGTCTAAGTGTTGATCACGGCACAGCTTTTGAATTATATGGTAAGAATAAGGCCAATATTTCTGGAATGCTTTATCTTCTAAAAACATGCTTTGAGGTGATCAATGTCAATCAATGAAATTACTATAGTAAAAGCTGCCGTCCATAATCTCCAAAATGTTACTATTAGCATCCCAAAGAACACCCTAACAGTTATTACCGGTCCCTCTGGATCGGGAAAATCATCGTTGGCCTTTGATACAATCTATGTAGAGGGTCAACGGCGTTATATTGAATCTCTTTCAAGTTATGCCAGACAATTTCTAGGGCAATATCAGCCACCTGAAGTTGAATCCATTACGGGGCTCTCTCCATCAATTGCCATTGATCAAAAAACATCAAGTAAAAATCCGAGATCAACAGTTGGAACAACGACTGAAATTTACGATTACTTAAGAGTGCTTTACGCGCGTATTGGTACTCTTTATGATCCAGAAACGGGACTTGAGGTAAGACGATATACTCCGACTCAAATCACTAAAGAAGTTATAAAGTTAGGAGAAAAAACAAAAATACAAATCCTCGCACCCATTCCTTATAATGACAAAATTAAATTTCGTGATCTTTTATCTAAATTCCTCACCATGGGGTTTTCTCGCGCTCGCCTTGATGGTGAATTTATCCAAATGGACGAGGGCACCAAAGCTCCAAAGGGAAAATTTAAATTCGATATTATTGTCGATAGAATTATACTTAAAAATGATATTGAAAAACGTCTGGCCGATTCCATTGAATATGCTCTAAAGCTTGGTGAGGGTAATGTTGCGATTTTAGTTGATGATAAAAAAGAGCTCACTTTTTCGGAACATAACAAATCCACAAAAGGGGATAAAGTATTTCCAGAACTTGAACCTCGTTTATTTTCTTTCAACTCACCGATCGGTGCTTGTGAAATTTGCAATGGACTCGGGGAAACTAAAACCTTCGATATCGACTTAATGATTTTTGACGAAAATCTTCCCCTTCTTGAGGGTGCGATCACACCACTTTCAAAAAGAAATTCTTTTCTTTATAAAATGGTTGAGACCATTGCCAACGAAGAGGGAATTGAAATCACCGGCCCCTTTAAAAAACTACCTAAGAAATTTACCAACATCCTCTTTAATGGTTCCGACAAGGTTTATCGCTATTCCTTTACATCAGAAAATTCCCATTTTGAGTTCTCTAAGGCCTTTCCTGGCCTTTCTGCTTGGTTAGAAAAAAAATTCTTAGAATCTGGTTCAGATAAAGTTCGAATCGAATTAGAAAAATTCATGAATATAAAGACATGTCCGAGTTGTCATGGTTTACGCTTAAACCGCATCGCTCTTTCAACAAAGATTGGCGATAAGCACATCATGGATCTTTGCACTCTTTCTATTGCTGAATGCTTTGACTATCTTCATTCTATAAAGCTTGAAGGAGAAAAAAAGATCATTGCAGACAAATTACTTAAGGAAATCGTTTCTCGATTAAAGTTTCTTCTCGATGTCGGCCTTAATTATTTAACTCTTAATCGTGGGGCCATGACATTATCAGGAGGAGAATCTCAAAGAATACGCTTGGCCACTCAAATCGGTTCTGCTCTTTCTGGTGTTCTCTACGTTCTAGATGAACCAAGTATTGGTCTTCATCAAAGAGATAACGATCGTCTCATCAAAACACTTAAGTCTTTACGTGATATAGGAAACACTGTCTTGGTGGTGGAGCATGACGAAGACACAATGCTTGCTTCTGATTATTTAATAGACATGGGGCCAGGCGCCGGTATTCACGGAGGAAAAGTTGTTTCACATGGAACCTTACCGCAAATTTTAAAA
Organism: Bacteriovorax sp.; assembly: GCA_018060625.1. Lineage (GTDB taxonomy): Bacteria > Bdellovibrionota > Bacteriovoracia > Bacteriovoracales > Bacteriovoracaceae > Bacteriovorax. The sequence continues at coordinate 30,749 of JAGOVS010000005.1, forward strand.
GACAAGAAATCCCTTACGGCTAAATATCTTTCCGGTGAACTTCGAATTCAAACACCTTCAACGAGAAAAAAAGCTTCAAAGTTCCTTAAACTCAATGGAGCTAACGAGCACAATATTAAGAATCTCACCGTTTCCATTCCCCTTGGAGGACTAGTTTGCGTCTCTGGTGTTAGTGGTTCAGGAAAATCAACCCTTATCCACCGCATTTTAGTTCCTGCTGTTAAAACACATTTAACAAATACTCACAAAACTCTTTACCAAAAGGCCAATTATAATTCTTTAACTGGTATTGATGAAATTAAAACGGTAATTGAATTAGACCAATCTCCAATAGGAAGAACCCCTCATTCAAATCCAGCAACATACACCGGCCTTTTTGATGATATTCGAGATATTTTTGCTTCCACAAATGAATCCCAAATTCGCGGTTACAAAACAGGGCGTTTTAGTTTCAATGTTAAAGGTGGACGTTGTGAGGAGTGCGAAGGCAATGGAGTAAAGAAAATTGAAATGCACTTTCTACCAGATGTTTATATCACCTGTAATGACTGTAAAGGAAGTCGCTATAACCCTGAGACGTTATCAGTTCTTTATAAAGGGAAAAATATTTCTGAAATCCTCGACATGTCTATTGAAGAAGGAGCTGAGTTCTTTAAAAATCATACAAAGCTCTCACGTGTTTTATCGACTTTAAATTCTGTGGGTCTGGGCTACATGAAACTCGGTCAACCCGCCACCACTCTTTCTGGTGGTGAAGCTCAACGCTTAAAACTTTCTCGCGAACTCTCTAAACGCACCAAAGGCCATTGTCTTTATGTCCTCGATGAACCTACAACTGGCCTTCATTTTCAAGATATTAAGATTTTGCTTGCGGCCCTTCAACAACTTGTTGAGCAAGGTCATACACTCTTAATTATCGAGCATAATCTCGATGTGATTAAAACCGCTGATTGGGTCATTGATCTTGGCCCCGAAGGTGGGAGTGGAGGAGGGGAGATTGTAGCAGAAGGCACACCCGAGCAAGTGGCCAAGAATACAAAATCCCATACTGGAAAATATTTAAAAAAAGTTCTTAAAGTATGATTGAAATTACTGAATCCTCTGATATTCGTATTACCGAATTTACTCATTTAAGAGATCGAGTTCTTCATGACAAAAACTTAATTGTTTGTGAGTCTGAAAAATTATATTTGCAACTTATCCACAATCAGCGTCCCGCATTGAAGACTTTATCCACAAAGAAATTTGCGGAAAAATATCAATTAACGAGCAATCTAAATTTTTTTGCATCAAAAAATATTTTAGAATCTATTGCGGGTTTTAAAATTGAATTCGACGTTCTCTTTCTTATTGAAAAGCCTGCTGATTACGAACTTTTTCAATTAGACGATCATATTATCTTATTAAATGGTCTCTCCTCTCCAGAGAACGTTGGGAGCATTGTAAGATCTGCCGCTGCTTTTAAGGTAAATTCCATTATTACTGATGAAAAAACGTGTTCTCCATTTCTAAGAAGGTGCATTCGTGTCTCCATGGGGAATATTTTTTCTATGAGAACTTATCATTCCCATAATATTCGTCGAGACCTTTTAGCGCTTAAGAATTTGGGATATTCAATTATCTCAACGGCCAACATTGACCGATCTCTTGATCTTAAGACCTTTCAATTTCCCTCTAGAGTTGTATTGATTATTGGCAGTGAAGGTCATGGAATAGATCATGATATATTAGATATCTCTGATTTTATCCTTAAGATTAAAATTGATCCGCAAGTTGCCCACTTGAATGCTTCAAATGCGGCTTCTATTTTCCTTTCACGTCTTAGTATATTATAAAAAAGGGGAGCTTAAAAAGCTCCCCTTTCGTAACTATCATGAATTTTTTTATAAAAAATTACACAAGGAATGTAGAGATAAGCGCGAAAATAACAAGTGATTCCATAAGAGCAAGACCAAGAATCATTGGAGTTTGGATCTTGTCTGCTGCAGATGGGTTACGAGCGATACCATCTAGAGCAACAGCTGCTGCTTTAGATTGTGCTTGTGTTCCACCGTAAACTGCGATTCCAAGAGCAAAAAAGTAAGAGATGTACTTGAATGACTTTTCAGACATTCCACCAGCAGCACCTTGTGCGAATACTTGGCTAGATACTAGAAGTGCAAAAAGAATGAAAGCTAAGATAACTGGGATTTTCTTTGACATAAATGTCTCCTCAAAAAAGTTAATAATTTGGTTTCAATTAGTGATGTGCATGCTGTTCACCATGATCGTGGTGAGCAGTAGCTAAACTAACATAGACCATTGATAGCATAATAAAAACGTAAGCTTGAATAAATGAAACAAGTAAACCTAAAAGCATGAACACAACAGGAACTGCAAGTGGTGCTAAGTTTGAAAATGTTCCTAAGACCATATGATCCCCGTACATGTTTCCATAAAGACGAAGGGCCAAAGAAACAGGACGAATACAAGTAGAGATGATTTCAATGGGGAAAATGAGAATTGCCATGTACCAAAGAGGTCCAGCAAAATGCTTTAGATAATTAAGCGTTCCTAATTCCTTACATCCCTTAATATTGAAATAAAGGAATGAAAAAACACCAAGAGCAAGTGTTGTATTAATTGATTCCGTAGGAGGTAAAAATCCTGGAATTAAGCCAATTGCATTTGAAAGAAAGATCAGAATGAAAATTGTTGCAATATAAGAAAAATATTTTGGGGCATCTTTTTCCCCTAAAACAGCACGACATTGAGTCATGATAAAAGATCCATACAGTTCTGTGATATTCTTAAACGTGATTCCCTTATCAGGAACAAGGGCAGCATCCTTATTGTTTGTTTTTGATCTATATAAAAGAGCTGCAATCACTAAAAGAACACAAATAAGAAGGAAAGTTAAAATGTGTTCATAATGATGAATTTCTTGATGATGAAACGCTTCTTCAATTCCAGTTACTTTTGCCACTTGAGAAAGCCAGGTAAAACCATCACTTGCTAGTGCACTTGTGCTTTGAAGACCGATTAAACTCAATAGACTTAAAATGAAGTATTTTTTCATTTATTTTGATCCTTTTTCCGCCCCAGTTTGATCAATTCTCTTATCAAAACTTAGGTAGAGGACTGCGATTTGTAATACGTAAATTAGTACAGGAATAATTATCCTATTTCCCATAATATGTACACCAAAACTTAAAGCCGTAACCACCAAAAGCAATTTGCCAATGGTCATCATAACCATATTTCCTTTAACTACCGGAGTCCCATCTGCTGCATTTTGTGTTACACCCCGCACGACATTGACAAGCATCCACTGATTTAGGCACGCGGCACTAAAAACGATTAGCATGACAAATCTTTCATCATTTGATCGAGCCAGAAAAAATGCGAGGCCGAGAAGCAAAAGAGAGAGGAGTGTATATTTAAATAAATTAACCTTTGCGCCTGTATGCATAATAAACCATCAAAAACAACATTCCCCCAATTATTGAGAGAAAAAGTAAAACCGCTTGAGTTTGAGTTAATATATGCATTTTCGTCAATTGCATAGACCCCCAGACTGCTACAAATATAGTGGAAGGCAAACTCATGGCAATTCCCATTATTTGCAACCATTTACGATTTGGCATCATCGTCTCCGAGAAACTCTTCGTTCATAAAGGGCCTTAAGTCTATTTTGAATAACATCAGGGTTTGGATAGTCATTCGCTATTGAATAATAAATATCGTAGGCCATTTTTAAATTATCTGTAGACTCGTAAATATTTGCGACTAAGAATTTTGCCTGAACAATATATTCTTTTTTAACTTCTCTCTTTAAGTATTCTGACCAAAGAAAAAGTGATTTGTTAAAATCTCTTTTTTCAAAATAAATTAACCCTAAATAATAAAAGGATCGAACAAAAAATTCATGATTGGGATCACTCTGAATTGAAGTTAACTGCTTAATGGCATTTTCAGTGTCATTTAAAAAGTAGTAGGCTAGGGCCATTTGGAGTTGAAAATAATCGTATCGCTTTAACTTGGGTGTAAATTCTGAAAGCTTGATATAGTTTTTGACTGCTTCTTTGTAATTTTTGCGATAATTAAAATTGATTTCCGCTAATTTCTCTTCTGTTTTGATTAACCATAAGGGATCTTCCGTTAGCTCCTTAACTTCGTTATAATAATAGACTGATTTTTTATACTCGCCTAAATATATTGAATAAAGCTCACCCAATTGATAACAAATTTTTAATCTTAAGTCGGGTCCTGGATTACTTTTTAATATGTCTTCGTAAAGAAATGCCGCTTTTTTGTATTTTTGTTCAGTGATGTAGTTCTGGGCATCAATAATTTTACGATTTATTGGCGGTGTAAAATCACATGAAGTCATAATACTAGTCACAGCGAAAACCGTGACTAGTAAAAAGACTTGTAGAAATAATTTATTCTGTTTTTGGTGCTTCATCTGTTAGGGCACCTTCAACCGTTTCAATTTCTTCGTCAGGATCAAGGATTTTCTCAACGGCAACGACTAACTCGCTTTCCTTAAGCTTAATCAATCGAACACCTTGGGTTGTTCTTCCCATCAATGAAATTCCAGAAATTTTTGTTCTAATGACTTGCCCCTTGTCAGAAATAATCATCAAATCATCTTTATCTGTAACTGGCTTGATATCAATGATGTCTCCATTTTTATCCGTTAGCCTCATTGCCAAAATTCCTTTTCCTCCGCGAGACTGCTTACGGTACTCAGAAACACTTGTGCGTTTTCCATAACCATTGGCCGTTACTGAGAGAATTTCGACCGTGTCATCAATAATCTCCATTCCAATGATTTTTTCATCTTCTGAAAGTTCGATCCCCTTTACTCCTTGAGAGACACGTCCCAATGGGCGACAATCTGTTTCTGCAAATCGAATTATTTTTCCAGAAGAAGAGCAAAGAAGGACATCTTTTGTTCCATCGGTAATTCTCACTGATAGAAGTTCATCACCATCTACAATCTTAATGGCGGTTAAGCCCGATTGACGAATGTTTTTATATTCCGAAAGCTCTGACTTCTTAACAATACCTTTTTCCGTAGCAATCATTAAGAACTTACCTTCAATATTATCTGGCAGGCACATAATTTTCTTTACAGACTCACCTGATGGCAATTGGATTAAGTTTACAATATTTCTTCCTTTAGTTGTTCTGTTACCCTCTGGAATATTGTAAACTTTAATTGAAAAGACTTGTCCTTTATTTGTGAAGATAAACAGTGTTGAATGTGTATTGGCCGTAAAGATTGATGTATAGAAATCGTCATCTGCCCCATCTGCTCCCTTGACTCCCGTGCCACCACGCTTTTGAGTTCGGTAAGTGTCCATCGCCATACGCTTAACATAACCCTTATGTGTTATTGTTACGATAACATCTTCTTGCTTCACCAAATCTTCCATGTGGATTTCATCAGCTTTTGCCACGATTTCTGTTCTTCTTTTATCGCCAAAGTTTTCTAATATTTCTTGGAATTCTGTACGAATAATTCCCGTAATTAATTCATCACTGCTTAATATACTTTCTAATCGAGCAATTTCTCGCATAATTTCATTATAATCTTTGATGATTTTATCGCGCTCAAGTCCTGTTAGGCGCTGTAGTCTCATGTCGAGAATGGCCTGTGCTTGAATTTCAGATAATTTATAAGTTCCCATTAAGTTTGTTTTTGCTTGAAGGGGACCCTCTGATTTTTTAACAAGCTCTACAATTGCGTCGATATTTTCAACGGCTACTTTTAAGCCTTCTAAGATATGTGCTCGTTCCTTTGCCTTTTTTAATTCATATACTGTTCTTCTAATAACAATTTCTCTTCTATGGTCAATAAAGAAAAGAAGCTGCTCTTTTAAATTTAAAATCCGAGGACTACCATTCACAATCGAAAGAAAAATTATCCCAAAAGAAGATTGAAGAGGTGTTGCTTTATATAATTTATTAATGATTACTGTTGCAATTTCACCCTTCTTTAAATCAATAACAACACGAATCCCCTCACGCGAAGATTCATCGCGAATGTCTGAAATACCAGTAAGCTCTTTTTCATTTACCAGCTCTGCGATTCTTTCAATGAGTTTTGCCTTATTAACCTGATAAGGTAATTCAGTAATAACGATACTGTCTCGATCTTTCTTAGCATTATGTTCAACATCAATCTTCGCTCTAATTTGCAACACACCTTTTCCTGTGTGATAAGCAGATCGAATTCCTTCTGTTCCATGAATGGCACCAGCAGTAGGGAAGTCTGGCCCTGGTATTACTTTCATCAAATCATCAATTGATGTCCCTGTCGGATTATCAATTAATAAAAGTAATCCATTCATAACTTCACTTAAATTATGTGGAGGGATATTGGTGGCCATACCAACCGCAATCCCTGATGAACCGTTAATGAGAAGATTGGGAACTTTCGTTGGCAATACTTTTGGTTCAACTAATGAATCATCATAGTTTGGTTGCCAATCAACGGTTTCTTTATCAAGATCGGCCATCATTTCTTCAGAAAGTTTCTTCATTCTGATTTCGGTATACCTCATGGCGGCAGCGTTATCTCCATCTATCGAACCAAAATTTCCTTGTCCATCAATGAGAGGATAGCGCATTGAAAAATCTTGAGCGAGACGTACTATGGCCCCATACACAGCAGAGTCACCATGTGGGTGATACTTACCAATAATATCCCCAACAACTCTTGCAGACTTTAAAAATGGCTTGTTGTGATAATTATTAAGCGAATCCATTGCAAAAAGCACGCGTCGATGAACGGGCTTCATTCCATCTCTAACATCAGGAAGAGCGCGGCCCACGATAACCGACATGGCGTAGTCGAGGTAGCAACTCTTCATTTCGTCTTGAATAACGACGGGAGTAATATTTCCGTGGTTAGTTGGTGTATTATTTTCTGACATATTTTATTACCTTTCTACTTTTTAAAAATTAAACGTCTAAGTTTCTTGCATTAAGAGCATTTTCTTCAACAAATTTTCTTCTTGGTTCTACTTGGTCACCCATCAAGACAGTAAAAACTTGATCTGCTTCAATCGTGTCCTCAATCTTTACTTGAAGAAGTGTTCTGTTGGCCGGATTCATGGTTGTTTCCCAAAGTTGCTCTGGGTTCATTTCTCCTAGTCCCTTATAGCGTTGAATATAAGCGCCTTGTTTTCCATCTTGAATAACGAATTCTGAAAAAGCCGTTAATGATTCAAAATTTCTCGTATCTTTTTCACGTTCAATTTTAAAGTGGGCCTTACTGTATTTTTTAATTCCGTCATAACTATTAACGAGATCCGCAAATTCAGGAGATCTCATAAATGAAGGACTTAATTTAAATTTTTTGGTGCGTGAAGCTGTCTTAATAACCAATTTTAAAGAGCAAGCTTTTGTTTCAATGTCTTCCTCAATCATAATTGAATACTGTTTTAACGAGAGAGTCTCTAGTGGTTTAAAAAACTCTAACAGTTTTTTAACTTCAATTTCAACCTTTGCCTTGTCTTTCATGTCTTCATTTTTGAGTGTTCCATCTTCAATGATTTTCTTAAGAAGATCAGTGTCATAATGAGTGTCATAATAAGAAAGAGTCTTTCTATACATACTTTCTTTGTTAATTAATTGTTTAGCGATCTCTCCAGAAATTAGTTCGTCATTGATACTAATTTTTGAATCAGCTGTTGCATTATTAACCAAATACTCTTCCAGACGTTTATCATCTTTTAAGTAGGTCTCCATTTTCCCTTTTTTATATTTATAAAGAGGTGGTTGGGCAATATAGATATAACCTTGCTCGATAAGTTCTGGGAATTGTCGGTAGAGTAGAGTGAGAAGTAACGTTCTAATGTGAGAACCATCGACATCGGCATCGGTCATGATGACAATTTTATGATAACGAAGTTTTGCTATATTAAATGTATCTTTTCCAATCCCTGTTCCAAGTGCTTGAATAAGGTTTTTAATTTCTTCCGAAGCTAACATTTTTTCGTAACGTGCTTTTTCAACGTTTAGAATTTTTCCCTTTAAAGGAAGAACGGCTTGAACGCGACGATCTCTCCCTTGTTTTGCTGATCCACCCGCTGAATCACCCTCGACTATATAAAGTTCACATTGAGCAGGATCTGATTCTTGGCAATCGGCCATTTTTCCCGGTAATCCTGAAAACTCTAAGACGTTTTTACGACGAGTTAATTCACGGGCCCTTCTTGCTGCTTCTCTTGCGGCTGCCGCATCAACTGATTTTTTTATGACGGCCTTACCTATATCTGGATTTTCTTCTAGGTAAATTTTAAAACTTTCCCCGACGAGAGAATTCACAATTCCTTCAACTTCAGAATTTCCAAGTTTTGATTTTGTTTGACCTTCGAACTGAGGCTCTTTTAATTTAACTGATACAACGGCCGTTAATCCTTCACGCATATCATCACCAGTTAAGGCGATTTTTATGTTCTTAAGAAGATTATTATCTTTTGCGTAGTTATTCAGTACACGAGTTAGGGCCGTTTTGAATCCCGAAACATGTGTTCCTCCTTCTGGAGTTGAAATATTATTGGCATAAGAGGTGATGACTTCATTATAGGAATCTGTCCATTGAAGAGCAACTTCTGCTTCATAATCATCTTTTGTCTGAATGAAATAAATGACCTTTTTATGAATTGGAGCTTTGGCGCGATTGAGGTAATTCACAAATTCAGAAATTCCACCTTCAAAATAAAATAGATCTGATTTTTCATTTCTCTCATCTTTGAGTGAAATTCGAAGTCCTCTATTTAAAAAGGCCATTTCTCTAAAGCGATTTGCAAGCGTATCATAATTAAATTCATGAAATTCAAAAATTTCATTATCTGGTTTAAAAGTTACTTTAGTCCCTGTTTCCTTAGGATTCTCAAGGACCCCAATTTCTTTTATTACGTCAGTTGCCTTACCGTGATCAAAATTGAGTTCATGCAACTTTCCATATTTTTTGATTTCTAATTTGACCCATTTCGAAAGAGCGTTGACAACTGCAGCACCAACTCCATGTAAGCCACCTGAAACTTTATAGGCACCACCATCTTCATTGAATTTTCCACCAGCATGAAGCTTCGTATAGGCAAGCTCAGCCCCAGAAATTTTTTCTGTTGGGTGAATATCTGTTGGTATCCCTCTTCCGTTATCTACTACCGTGACTGAGTTATCAATATGAATAATGACATCAATATGGGTACAGTAACCGGCCAAGGCCTCATCGACCGAATTATCCACAATTTCATATACACAATGGTGGAGACCTCGCATACCGGTATCACCGATATACATACCAGGCCTTTTTCTAACGGCATCTAATCCTTCTAGAACTTTAATCTGATTTGAACCATATTCTGTTGTTACTTTTGAAATGGACTCATGGGCTTGATCTTTATGATCACTATTAGCTTTAATTTCTTCCAAGGCAGGTCTCCTCTAAGTGTTCTAAATTCCATTTTTTTTAAGTGAGAAGTTTTTAGTGAATTACTGAGCCATTCTTGATGTGAATTTTATTGGCCCCGCTGATTCGATCTAATTCTTCCTTAAATTTTTCGTTGGCCGTAGTTATTAAAACTTGAAATTCGCGTTTTTCTAAATACTCAACAAGTCTTCGCCATCGTTGCTGATCAAGCTCGCCAGAAACGTCATCAATTAATACGATGGGGTAGGACACATATTTATACCGAAAAAGCTCTATATAGGCAAATAAGAGGCTTAAATAACTCATTTTTTGCTGGCCTAAAGAACAGAAATCAAAGGAATTTAATCCATCAAAAAGAAGCACGTAGTCATCTTTGTGCGGACCATAGCTGGTGTGGCCTCTTTCACAATCACTTTCCAAATTATTGAGCAGCATTTTTTGAACATTTACCGCAGAGAGTCCAATTATTCTGGAATCGAGACTTATTTGTAAGGTATGATCTTCTGAGAATATTTGTTGAAACGTATCTGCGACATGAGGCTCTATTTCTTTTAAGAATTCAATCCTTCTTGCTGTTAAATACATTGAAAGCAAACTTAATTCTCCATCAGAAGCTATTATTTGCTCTTTATATTTTGACGGTTTTTTTGATAGTAGCGTATTTCTAAACCGCAATGCTTGATTGTATTTGCTTAAGCTTTTTTTATATTGATCATCTAATTGACTTAAAAAATAATCAATCCATTCTCGTCTTTCACTTGCATTATTATGAAACCCATAAGAGTCAAATGGATTAATAAAGACTACTTTGATGTCCAATCTTTTTTTTACTGGTACACCATCTAAAAACCACAAGATAGATTCATTGGTCATCTTGGATGTATAACTTATTTTACTAGATTCTTTTTTCTCGAAGACAGAGGAAAATATTATTTCAGGTTTTCCACCATCAATACTCAAAAATTGTGGAAAACTTGTATTTTTACGAAAGGATTTTTTCGTTGCTAATACATTTATAGCTTCTAATATATTTGTTTTTCCATTTCCATTTTCACCAAGGATGCAGTTAATTCCATTTGTAAATGTAATGATGTCAGGATTTAAATTTCTAAAATTGGTAACTTGTAATTTAGAAATTTTATAATTGCTCATTATAAAAGTTATAACTTTAGAGGCATTATTATACAGAGATAATTTTGATTTTTAGAAGACTTAATTGCGACTGGACTTAATTCGTTGTTAAATTCCATTCTAATTTCTTCATCACCAAAGATAGAGAGAGTGTCTATTAAAAATTTAGCATTAAAGCCAATTTCAAATTCCTTACCTGAATAATGAATATTTATTTTTTCCTGTGCATCCCCAAGTGAGGGGTGATTCGCAGCAATTGTCATTTCATTTTCTTTTAAAATCAGTTTAACAGCATTAGATCTTTCATTGGCCATAATCTTTATTCTTCTTACGGCATTTAAAAATGCACTTCTTTCAATATCAGCAAAGAAGCTTGTCTTTTTTGGTATAACAGCTTGGTATTTTAAATATTCTTTTGCAATTAATCTTATGGCCAATAGATATGTATTGTTGGCATTTAAGTAAATAAAGGACTCATCAACTGAAATTCCTATCAATTGATCTGGATAAGCTTCTGCAATTTTTTTTAGCTCGGTGACGCCTTTCTTGGGAACTATAATTCCATTTATGAGAGCTTCAATTTTATTGTTTGAAAGATCAGTCTCAATTAATGAGAGTCTAAAACCATCAGTCGCAACAGCTCTTAATTTACCTTCAATTTCTTGTAGATATATCCCACTTAAGAATTGTCTTGTTTCATCATTTGAAATGGCATGTGATGTTTTATTGATTATTTCTATAATTTGGTTTGAATTTAATTTAAATTCATTTCCAGTTGTTCCAAATTGCAAATGGGGAAATTCTTCGCTGGTATAAATGAGAAGTGTAAAATTAATATTATCACAAGTTAATTTTAAACTATTAGAACCATCTGGTAATTCAATTGTTAATTCTTTATCCGGTAGTTCTTTTACGATATCAAATATATTTTTGGCATTTACACAAAATGTACCAGGTTTTTCCACATTACATCTTGTTGTAATTTTTGCAGAGACTTCTAAGTCTGTTGCAGTCATTTCAATTCTATTCTCATAAGCCTGTATTTGAATGAAATTTAAAATGAGTCTTGTATTCTTTTTATCAACAACACTTAAAATTTTATTAAGTGTGTCTTTTAATTCAGCTACAGATATTTTAACAAGCATATTTTTTTCCAATAATTTAATGATCTATTTTTATCGTTATCTAAAAGTGAAATCAAGCTTCACTGGGTCTTCATCTCTTTAAGTTATTAACGATTTCTCTTTCTCTTATATTATTTAGTATTATTAATACTTTTATTATTACAGTGTGGATAAGTGGAAAAGCTATGAAAGAATAACGATATCATTATGTTATGTCTTTTGTTTATATGGATTATTTCTAATAACATTGATGTTTTTAGGCCTTGCGCAACAGAGATTCAGCTTTATAGGCCCTTTAAAAAATAGTTTTCCACGGCCTTTCCACGGCCTTTCCACAATGCCTTTAGAAATGTGGTTTTTCCTCTTTTTTTATTAAAGATTCCTATTTTATTAACATTTTTATCCACATTGTTGATAACTTTTTGTGGATAACTTTGCTTTGTTGAAAACTTTCTCACAATCTGTCACGAATTTTGGCCATATGTCATTTCGAGATAAGTTTTGTGGATAACTATGTTGATAGGCCGTGGAAAGGCCGTGGAGGCCGTTGATAACTTTATTCACAGGCCGTGGATAACTTTGTCTTTTTTGACACAGTTATTCCTTTCGAGACTTTCTAATTTATCTATTAGGGATTTTTTTTATAGGTTTGATTCTATTGCGTTAATGTCTTTTGATAGGGATGGGTCCAATTTTACTTTTTCAGTTATGGTGTTAACAGCATGAATGACTGAAGAATGATCACGGCCACCAAAAAAGGCTCCAATTTCTTGTTGTTTCCCGTTCGCTATTTTACGGGCGAGGTACATTGCGATATGTCTTGCCTTGGTAATATCTTGGCTTCTTCCTTTTGATTTCAAGTCTGCCAGAGGTATTCTAAAGTATTGTGCAGTTGCCTTTGCAACATGTTCAATTGTCATTTCTTTTCCTGAGTCACCATCAGGAACCATTAATTGCTCTTTGACGAGATCGATTTCAATCTCGACATTCATGAGTTCACTTACGGCCTTAAGTCTTACCAGGGAGCCCTCAAGTTCTCTTATGTTAGTTTTAATTCTCGAAGCAATTAAGGTCAAAACATCTTCAGTAACATAGAGATCAAGAGCTTCCATTTTGCGTCTTAGAATCGCAATTCTTGTTTCTAGATCCGGTGGTTGAATATCTACGACAAGACCCCATTGAAGACGGGTTTTAATTCTCTCTGAAATACCATCTATCTCTTTTGGTCGTTTATCTGATGTAAAAAGGAGCTGTTTTCCCTTGTTATGCATTTCATTGAAAACATGAAAAAATTGATCTTGAGTTCCTTCTTTATTTTTCAACTCGTGAATATCATCAATCATAAGAACGTCGATTCTCTCTGTGTATTTTTTGACGAACTCATTTATTCGGTTGTTTTTCATGAGCGTGATCATTTCATCCATAAAGTCTCGTGCTGTAATTAAACATACGGTGAGTTCTGGATGTTTTTCATTTATTTCATTGGCCACGCCGTGAAGTAGGTGAGTCTTTCCTAATCCTGAATTGCTATGTACATATAAAGAAGGATATTTTCCACTTCTTCCAGGATTTTGTGCCACAGCCTTAGAAGCAGCTTGTGCCATATTGTTAGTTGGTCCAACAATAAAATTATCAAATGTCTTAGACCGATCAATGATAATTCCGGATTGGTTGGGATTCATATGTTCAATATATTGCGCTTGTGCCCTGGCCGCTAGATCATTTCTTGTAGGTGTCAAATCTAGAGTAAACTTAACGTCATTAAACGTTTTTTGAGAGACTGTTGTTGGTGATCCTAAGTTGTAATCGGTTTGGTCTTTGCTCGCTATTTGGATTTCATAGAGAGTTCCAAGTACATTACAAAGTGCCTTTGAGATCTCATCTTTATATAACTCTACAGATTTTTTGATAAATGCCGTTTTAACTTCAAAGAGAACATATTTTTCAGCGATTTCTTTCAGCTCTAAACTGTTTTCAAAATACGTCTTATATTTTAGTTCAGGAACTATGGATTTAAGATGGTTTAAGACTTCTTGATTGATAACATTGAGTTCTTCTTCAGGGAAAGCGCTTGAACTCTCTTGACTCGATGCATGTTCTTGAATTGGAGTAAGTGGGGAGCTTTGAAGATTATTAGAATTCTTGTTGTTGCCGATTTTTAAAAAATGTTCGAACGGAAAATCATGCGCCATTATGTGTGCTCCAACGGGACTGACAAAAAATCTAAGACAAAAGATGTAACATGGCCCCAAAGTTAATAGCAATAAAACTGTATTTCATATTTTCTTACATGTGACGCACCTTGTTTGTCATTGACCTTTCACAAAAGAAAATATAATCGTATCAGTTCAATTATAAATGAGTGTTTAGAGGATAGCGACTATGAGCAAAAGAACGTGGCAACCAAAAAAATTAAAAAGACTTAGAGTACATGGATTTCTTAAAAGAATGGCGAGTCCTGGTGGAAAGAACGTAATCAAAGCAAGAAGAGCGAAAGGTCGCGCTAGGCTGACGGTTTCTTCTAGTACAAAGTAATAGCTAATGGCCGATAGTCGGTTTGAAAAAAAATTTCGCCTTCTCTCGGCCAGCGATTTTTCTGAGCTTAAAGTCGATTCTCTTTCGTTTAAGAAACCCTCTTTAATCATCTATTATAAAAAAAATTCTTATAACCAAACTCGTATTGGTTTGAGCGTTACCAAAAAAATAGGTAAGGCACATGATCGCAATCGTCTCAAAAGGCTTCTTCGAGAAGCATTTAGACAATCTTCTTTTAAGTTTCTAGGGGCAGATGTTTTAGTTGTCGTTTCATGGAGTCGATCCTTAATAAACGAATCATCAGAGGTCAAAGAGAAGTTATTAATCAAAGATCTAGGGGATTTTTTTCTCCATCTCCAACGTCTCGTTAATCAATCATTATGAAATATCCTTTTATTTTTCTTATTCGGTTTTATCAGTATTTTATTTCACCACTCCTTGGTCCCAATTGTCGTTTTTATCCAACTTGCTCGGAATATGCAAAAGAGTGTTTTCTGCAGTTTCCAATTCATCGCGCTCTATGGTATTCATCACGACGTATTATAAGATGTCATCCCTTTTGCGAAGGCGGGCACGACCCAGTTCCTAAGCAATAAACTTTTTGGAGTTTTTCTCATGCTTAATTCAGATCAAAAACGCGCATTTCTTGCTGTTGTTCTTTCGGGTATTATCTTGTTTGGATGGCAATATTTTTTTGCTCCAAAGTCTGTTGAAAATTCACTGAAGACCACTCAGAAACAAGAAGCAGTTAAAACAGAAAATGTTGAATCTAGTGCTGTAAAAAATGAAACGACCCCAGCAAAAATGGAAGGAGCTGCTCCTCAAGGACTGCCTTTAACAATTACTTCAAACACTCTTAAAAATAAGGAATTTGAATTTAAAATAAATAATGATCTTTCTGTAACAGATCTTAAAAATCCAAATTCAGTTTTTAGTTTTTCTTCTTTAACGGATACTTCAGCACCTCTTAGGATTCAAGTGATCACTGACTATGGACCAATGGATCTTTTTTTCCAGATGGTGCAGGAAGGACCTAATAAATTGGTAGGGAAGAATTCAATTTATGGAGTAACCTTTACCTCTACAATTCTTGACAATGGTCGAGTGAGTTTTAATTTATCATCAGAAAAAGCATATAAATTTCGATTCGTTTTTCAAGCGCAATCTAAAAAGCTTGATAACGGTCAAATTCGTCAGTTTGTCATTCTTGGCAACGACGTTAAACTTATTGAAGTTGGAAATGATAAAGAAGAAGATGGAACTTTGAAGTGGTTTGGTGTGGATTTTAATTACCACATGTTTGCTCTTGTCTTAAAAGATAAACTTCCTGCAAAATATAAAACGACTGAGGGGGGACAATTAATTGTTGAAATTCCAACGGCCGCGAAGTCTTTTAATGGAGATCTTGTTTTTACAAAGAAAAATTATGATACTTTAATTGGCCTGGGAGATAATTTACATCTTGCCGTTGATTTTGGATTTTTTGCAGTACTTGCCGTTCCAACATTGCGTGGACTTCAGTTTATTTATAAGTATATTCCAAACTATGGTATTGCGATCATTCTTCTAACAATACTTATCCGTGTTATTACCTTTCCTCTTCAATATAAGTCTTTTAAGAGCATGAAGAAGATGCAAACTATTCAGCCAGAATTGGCAAAGCTGAAGGAAAAATACAAAGACGAACCTCAAAAAATGCAAAAAGAAACAATGGATCTTTTTAAAAAGGCAGGAGCGAATCCTCTTAGTGGATGTTTACCACTTCTTCTCCAGATGCCATTTTTCTTTGCTATTTATCGCGTACTTTATAGCGCCGTTGAGCTTGTTGGTGCTCCATTTTATGGCTGGATTCATGATTTAAGTATTCACGATCCTTATTATGTCCTTCCTGTTTTAATGGGTCTAGCAATGCTTGCTCAACAGAAGTTAACTCCTCAGACAACAGTGGATCCTACTCAGCAGAAAATAATGATGTTTATGCCAGTTATTTTCGCTTTTATCATGAAGAGCCTACCAGCTGGTCTAGTTCTTTATATTTTTGTTTCAACTGTTGTTGGTGTGCTTCAACAAGTGTTCGTTTATAAAATGGCCGATTAACAATAATGCCTTATGAGTTTCTATACAGATAATTTACCTATCATTGCATGCAGTACTGGCACTCAGGCCAATACTGCGATAGCAGTGATAAGGCTTTCTGGTTTTTCTTCGCTTATTGAGTTACAACCTTTTTTTTCATTTTCGTTATTAAAGGTAAAACCTCGATATAGTCATTTAACAAATGTTATTTTCAATACCCAAGTTTTTGATAATGGCCTTATGGTTTTCTTTCCTCAAGGGGAGAGCTATACAGGGGAGAATGTTCTTGAGCTTTCTGTTCACGGAAACCTTCTCAATATTCAAAGAATACTTGATCTTTTCATTCAAAATGCAGGCTTTCGTGATGCGCACCCTGGAGAATTCACTTATCGGGCCTTAAAAAATAAGAATCTTTCACTTTCTCAAGTAGAAGGTTTAGATATGCTTTTGAATGCAAATTCGAATTTAATGCTCACTCAAGGCTTAGATATCCTCCAAGGCGAACTTCATGCTCAATACCTAGAGCTTTATGAAAGCTTCATAAAACTAAAGGCTTCTATTGAGCTTTCGATTGATTTTTCTGAAGATGTAGGGGAGGAGGAGTCTCGTCATTTATTTTTGGATTCCTTTATTCACTTTTCTGACCTTTTAGATGCACTCCATGTTCGAACTCAGGGGAATTTGTCCTCACTTCTCTCTCCAGAGGTTGTTTTAGTTGGTCAGACCAATGCCGGAAAGAGCTCCCTTTTTAATTTATTGGTAAAGCAAAACCGTTCTATTGTTTCAAATATCGCTGGAACAACTCGTGATTATATTTCTGAACTCATCCATATTGATGGGACCAACTATAAATTAGTGGATACGGCCGGAATAAGAGATTCACAGGACACGATTGAAAACATAGGAATTGAGCGAGCTTTTGAAATATTAGAGAGGGCCTTCTTTCGTATTTTAATAATCAATCCTTTTGAAACAAATCCAGAATATATTAATAAATTACATGAATTTGAATTTGATCTTTTGCTTTTTTCTCATTGGGATAAAGAGGACTTTTCAAAGAGATTGTTAGAGTTGGATTTATCTTCCGTCTCTGCAACTTATTTTGCGGCAGCAAGCTTTGAGAGTGGTTCTATAGAACCACTTACGAAACTTGGTCCTATAGAACCACTTACGAAACTTGGTCCTATAGAGCCACTTACGAAACTTGGTCCTATAGAACCACTTACGAAACTTGGTCCTATAGAACCACTTATGAAACATGGTCCTATAGAACCACTTATGAAACTTGGTCCTATAGAACCACTTATAAAACATGGTCCTATAGAACCACTTTCGAAACTTGGTCCTATAGAACCACTTATAAAACATGGTCCTATAGAACCACTTTCGAAACTTGGTCCTATAGAACCATTTGTAAAAAATTTGATTGTTCAAAAATTTAAAGAAAAGACTCTAGATGGCCCCATATTAATAGAGAGACATCGAGGCGTAATAAATAAACTATATTTAGCAAAGAGCAGTTTATCTTGTAAAATCAAGGAGATAGGTGATGTGGCGATACTCTCGTCTGAGGTCAATATCTTTGCAAACCATCTTAGCGAGTTAATTGGAGTCGTCTCACCTGATGATGTACTTAATTCAATTTTTTCAAATTTTTGCATTGGTAAATAGTCAATTCCTAAAATTTAGATTACTAATTCTAGTCTTAAAGAACAGATGTTCTACGTGGAACAATTATGAAAAATACATTTGATGTCGTAATTATTGGTGGAGGTCACGCTGGCGCAGAAGCAGCTTGGATTTCCTCGCAGTTTAACTTGAGAGTCGCGCTCATTTCTTCGCCGGAGTCCGGCCTTGCTTCTGCCCCTTGTAATCCGGCAATTGGAGGAGTAGGGAAGGGGCAAGTTGTTCGCGAGATTGACGCCCTCGGTGGACTTATGGGTCTACTGGCGGACAGGGCCGGCATTCAGTATCGCACACTGAATGAGTCAAAAGGATTTGCTGTTCAGTCAACGAGGGTTCAGATTGACAAGGAGCTTTACACTAAGTTTGCGGACGAGATTTTAAACAACGTTTCGGCGCTTACCATTTTTCGTGACATGGTCAATTCGATCGACAAAGTCGATGGACAGTTTCAAATC
Source organism: Bacteriovorax sp. (assembly GCA_018060625.1). GTDB lineage: Bacteria > Bdellovibrionota > Bacteriovoracia > Bacteriovoracales > Bacteriovoracaceae > Bacteriovorax. The sequence goes on from JAGOVS010000005.1 coordinate 49,189, forward strand.
AAGACAAAGAAAGGAGAGGTTGTATCCTCTCTCAAAATCATAGTGACGACAGGCACATTTTTAAATGGAAAGCTTCATACGGGAGAAGAACAAAAATTCGGTGGCAGGGTAGAGTGTGAAAAGTCAGTTGGACTCAATGAGCTCTTGAAGGAAATTAAAACTAATCCCAATCGGTTTAAAACAGGAACACCTCCTCGTCTTGACAGAAAGAGCATTGATTTTAGCAAGCTCGAACCACAGGAAAGTGATAGTGGAACTAGGAACTTTCATTCACTTAATTCGCCATTTACCAGAGAGTCGCGACAAGTTTGTTGCTACCTAACAAAGACCAATTCTCAAACATTATCAATTATTCGTGCCAATAAAGAGCGTTCTCCCATTTTTAACGGTCAAATTAAAGGTATTGGACCGAGATATTGTCCAAGTATTGAGGATAAAGCGTTCAGATATACAGAAAAAGACGTTCACCATGTCTTTATTGAACCCGAAGGACTTGAATTGGACACAATTTATCCAAATGGTGTTTCCACTTCTCTGCCTAAAGATGTCCAAGAGAGCTTTGTTCAAACGATTTCTGGTCTCGAAAATGCTAAAATTCTAATTCATGGTTATGCTGTAGAGTACGATGTTGTAGATACTTCCCAGCTTTCACGCACTATGGAGTATTTTTCAATTCCAGGGCTGTATTTTGCCGGGCAAGTTTGCGGCACTTCTGGATACGAAGAGGCGGCCGGACAGGGAATTATCGCCGGAATTAATGCTTCGTTGGCCATTTTAGAGAAAGAGCCACTGATTTTGGACCGAAATGACTCTTATATTGGAGTAATGATCGAAGATTTGGTGACAAATAAGCGAGATGAGCCCTATCGGTTATTCACTGCTCGATCTGAAAATAGACTCTATGTTCGTGAGGACAATACAGTTCTACGAATGAGGAAGTACAGAAGAGCGCTCGGTTTATCGAACGAACTCGATCATTTTCAAGAAAACTTCATTGAAGAAGTCGAGCTTCTTGAGAAATTAGTAGATTCGACTATGTTCTATTCAACAAAAGAGAGTAAGGAGTATTTCAAAGAGAATAGCTATGGACCTCTAGAAATTAATATCAGCTTCAAGGAATTGCTTAAAAGACCAGATAATAATCCAATTACTGTGCTAGAGAGAGAGACAAGGCGCTTTGGAACTCAATTTAGATATGACGTACTAAGAACTGTTGCTATTGCCACAAAGTACGAAGGCTATATCGATCGATCCATTATTGAAACGGAGAGGGTTAATCGCTTAGGGAAAAAGAAGATTGATTGGCAATCGCTTGCAGAATCAAAAAACATATCATTCGAGTGTAGACTTAGAATATCAACCATTCGGCCAGAAACATTTGCTCAATTGCAACGAATTGAGGGAATAAGGCCTGCTACCTTAGCCTTCGTGGCCGGGAACATAATATCATGAAAGAATTTAGCCAAAAATACCTCGAACTACTCACTGGAGAATTTTCTGGGATTAATCTCACTCGAATTGATGGCCCTGAGGAGTTTTACAACAAACAGATATTGGACTCTGTGCTGCCAATGGAAAAGAGTGCGGTTTTTAGAAATGCTCTCGAAAAAACAAAAATCTTAGTCGATATTGGTTTCGGTGGCGGATTTCCAATTCTTCCATTGGCCTTCAAGAATTTAGATAAAAAATTCTATGGATTCGACGCAAGAGCAAAAAAGGCACAGGTTGTTTCTAAGATAGCGACTAGGTTAGAGCTAGAGAACGCAAAGCTTCTCCATCAACGCTTTGAAGAAGTTATTTTCGATCGAGATGCCGTTATCACCTTCAAGGCAGTTGGAAAGGTGGCCGATCTACTTCCACTGCTAAAAGCAAATAAGACGCTTTATGTGTTCTTCTACAAGGGGCCAAATTTTTACGAACTCGAAGACATTGAGCCACTGCTTGAGACATGGGAGCTTATCGAAGAAGTTTCATACGATGTTGAAGGAACTGAAGGGAGATTGCTTTTAGGCTTTAAAAATAAAAATGTTCTACGTGGAACAAAGACCGCAAAAAATATTAAATTTTCTGAGTTACTTTAAAAATAAAAAATTGTATAAATAGACATTCAATGGAATGAAAAAAGGAAACCTAAATGGCTAAAATTATAGCAATGATGAACCAGAAGGGTGGCGTAGGAAAAACGACATCATCAGTCAATTTGGCGGCGTGTCTAGCAGTAGCTGAGAAAAAAACTCTACTAATAGATCTTGATCCACAAGGCAACGGAAGCATCAGTATTGGCTTAGCAAAAGATACTTTTGCCCAAAAGAATATTTATCATGCACTCATTGGGCAAATTAGCTTAAAAGAAGCTATTTACGAGTCTGAGCTTCCTTATTTTCATATATGTCCTTCAGATAACAATCTCTCTGGTGCAGAGATAGAATTAGTGAGCTTGTTTGCACGTGAGTCGAAGTTAAAAAACGCCTTTAAGGCAATTGAAAAAGATTATGATTACATCATTATCGACTGTCCGCCTTCGTTGGGTTTATTAACAGTCAATGCCCTCAATGCTGCCCATTCTTATATTGTTCCTATGCAAACAGAATATCTAGCAATGGAAGGACTTGCCCAGCTGCTTAACACTGTAACGCTTATTCGTTCATCATTAAATCCAGATCTAGAATTAGATGGAATTCTTCTGACAATGTATGATTCGCGTTCGGGTCTTCATAAGCAAGTTGCCAATGAAATTAAAACGCATTTTGCAGATGTTGTATTTGATACAATCATACCAAGAAATGTAAAGCTCGCTGAATGTCCTAGTTTTGGAAAACCAATTATTCTTTACGATATTGAATCGAAAGGCAGTGAGGCTTATCTTGCTTTGGCTAAAGAGCTAATCCTTAAAGAGCGATTTAAAAATAGTGGAGCCGCTAAGAATGCTCCAACAAAAATAGAAGAGAAATTACCTGAAGAAAAAATTATGGATATCATTCCTTCGTTAGAAAATATTAATTTTGATGATAATCAAATATTCGAGCAATAAGCTTACGGAGTCTTTGTGGCAAAAAAACTTGCATTAGGAAAAGGGATCGCTTCGTTGCTTAGAGAATCGACTCCACAGTCAGTTGTAAATCAGACATATAATAATCAATTCGGTGATCAAAACGAAGATGAACTTGAGTCTAGTCAGGAACAGAGTGAACGTGTTGTCGAAATTCGTTATGAGAACACACCGCTACTTATTGATGTTGGCTCCATTAAGACAAATCCCAATCAACCTAGAAAAATTTTTAAAGAAAAAGATCTAGAAGAACTCTCAGAATCGATTAAAGAGAATGGAATTATTCAGCCCCTCATTGTTGCAGAAATGGAAAATGGACAATATGAACTTGTCGCTGGAGAGCGTCGCTTAAGGGCCGCTAAAAAAGCAGGTCTAGAGCAAGTGCCAGTGGTTGTTAAGAGAGCTACAGATCGTGAAAAAATGATCATGTCGATCATTGAAAACGTGCAACGTTCAGACCTCAACTGTGTTGAAGAGGCCTTGGCTTACTATCAACTAATGAACGAATATAAACTGACTCAAGAAGACGTAGCAAAAAAGTTGGGTAAAGAGCGCTCAACAGTTGCGAATTTTCTCCGCATTCTAAATCTTCCAAGGCCCATTATTGATCTTCTTCAAAAAGAGTCACTTTCTTTTGGGCATGCAAAGATATTAGCCGCTGTTAAAGAGCGTGAGGATGCCATTAGACTTGCGAATGAGTGTATTGCCAACAATTGGTCTGTCCGAGAGCTTGAAAACGCTATAAAGGGCAAAAAACCACTTAAAGAGAAAGCTGCTCGCAAAAATCCATTTTTTGATGAAAAATTGGATCAATTCAAGAAAACTCTTGAGCAAAAGACAGGTTATCATTTTGGAATTAATTCTGGAAAAAATGGATCTGGTCAAATCGTTCTTAAATTTAGCAATGAGGCAGAATTTAACGATATATATGAATTTCTTTTATCTAAGTAGAAAGCAAAGTAAACTTAGCAAAGAGAAATAATCAATGGAGTGGTCCTATGGGACCACTCCCCAATGAAAGGTCAGTTTATGGAAAGACGACGCGGTGAAGTTTCGGCCATCATAGAAGAAGGGTGTAAGTTTGAAGGAAATTTGTCTTTCAATGGGACAGCTCGCATTGCAGGAATTGTGAACGGTAGTGTCTTTTCGAATGACACGGTTGTTATCTCAGAAGGCGCCATAATAAACGCGGATATAAATGCAAATATTATTATTATTGCTGGCTCAGTGAAAGGTAATATAAAAGCAAGTTCAAGAGTGGAAATTTTAAAGCCTGCTCGATTTGAAGGAATTATTACAACCCCAAGTCTCATTGTGGAAGAGGGCGTTATCTTTCATGGAACGACTAAAATGCGCGACAAAAAAAACCCCCTTAATTAACTTGAAGCAATGGTCTCGTGGACTGATGCGATAAAAAAATAGACAAAACGAGCCTTTTGACACACTGGCAATACTCTTACTAATCTTTAAATTTTCTTGACGATAACCACTTAAAACATTATTCATAAGTGAAAAAAATTTTCACAAAATCTCTCTCGTTTTTTTGCAAGTTTTGCTTCAGAAAAGTTATTTTTCGCAAAAAAATGGAGAAGACTGATAAATCGGAGTACTAAAAAACAATGGATACGATTGTTATAATTTTAAAGGCCCTCAAGATTGATCAAACTGCCGTTATTCAATTTGGAATTTTATTCGCGTTTTTTAATATTTTAGCGCCTCTTTTTTTTCGCAGAATTCAAGAGATTCTCGAATACAGAGAAAGTAAAACAACGAAATTAGAAGACCATGCCCATGCTGTTTATAAGCAGGCTGAAGACCTGGCAAGTCAGTATAAAGCTAAAGTTGAAAAAACACACTCTGACTCGCAGTCGATAGCCCAAAAAAAGAAATCAGATTCGTTAAATAAAGAAAAAGAGCTTCTTAAGTCAGCAGAAGATGTAATCAATTCAGAATACGACGAGAGAAAGGCAAAAATACTGAAAGAAGTGTCAGAAAAGAGAACAGTAGTTATGGCCGAAGCTGATAAACTTGCAGGTCATTTAGTCGAAAAACTTACGAAATAAGGAAATATTGTGAAATCGATTGTCTATTATTTAATCCTGCTGATCTCATCTATTACTCTCGCAGTAGCAAATGAAGAAGCCGTTCATCATGAAGCAAGCATTAAAGATTTAATGTACCCCTTTATCAATTTTATCATTCTTCTTGCAATTCTTTCTAAAGTCATTAAGCCACTTCGAGAAAAATTTAACAAGCAAGCAACAGATGTTAAGTCTTTGATGGATTCGGCAGCAAAAAGTAGTAGAGACGCAGAAGAACGCCTGAATAATTTTCAAAGCAAAATTAAAAATTTAGATTCTGAGTTGGTAAAAATAACAACTGACTATGAATCAGAAGCTGCTCAGTTTGCAAAAAACCAAAGTGAAGAAACACAAACAACAATTTCTCGAATGAAGCGGGACTTGGAAAACAAACTTGATGGGGAAAGAAAAGAATTAATAGACGAACTCAATCACGACCTCGTTAATAAAGTTGTCTCAAGCACTCAGGCGACAATTAAAGGCAATAAAGATTTTCAATCAAAAGCGACACAAAAAATTGTGTCTGAACTTAGATAAGTAAAAGTAGATAGGAAAAACATGAAAGAGCAAATAATCGCTAAGGCTTATGCCCAGTCCCTTGTAGAGCTCTCTGAAGAGCTAAAGCTTGATTTAGCGAGTGAATTAACAAAATTAAATGAAGCGATTAATACGAACAATGATTTTGAGACTCTACTCTTTCTTGATGTATTCACAGCAGAAGAAAAATGGAGTGTTCTTGATGTTATCATGGGGAAGCTTGAACTTTCTCAGATAACAAAAAACTTTATGCAATTTCTTATTCAAGAAAAAAGAATTGGCCTTATGCCAATGATTTTCAAAAATGTCATTGTTATTGACGATCACAAGAAGGGATTCTTGCGCGGAACAATTGAAGGAAGTGAAGACTCAATTCCAGCAGAAATAAAAGAGAAACTTAAAACGTATCTTCAACAGAAACTTGGAAGAACAGCTATCCTTGAATATAGTAAGAACGAGAATGTTTCAGCGGGATACAGAGTAACAGTAGAAGATTTACAATTAGATGCTAGTTTAGAAAACCAATTAGAAAAATTTAAAGAAAGTGTTTTAAATTCGTAATACACCTATTAGGAATGTTGAGGTAAAAAATGGCCATGAATCCAGAAGAGATTACAAGTATTATCAAAGAAAGAATCTCAAACTTTCAAACGAGACTTCAAGTAGATGAAGTTGGAACTGTATTAACTGTTGGAGACGGGATTGCGAGAGCATTCGGTCTTAAAAATGTCATGAACGGTGAACTTGTTGAGTTCGAGTCAGGCACAACTGGAATGGTTCTTAACTTAGAAACAAATAACGTTGGGATCGCCATTCTTGGTGAAGACACACGAATTAAAGAAGGATCTTCAGTAAAAAGAACAGAAAGAATTGTTCAGGTTCCAGTAGGAGACGCTCTTTTAGGAAGAGTTGTAAACGCGATTGGAGAGCCAATTGACGGAATGGGTGAGATAAAATCAGAACACACCCGAGTTGTTGAAATTAAAGCCCCAGGGATCATTGCTCGTAAGTCAGTACACGAGCCCCTACAAACAGGACTAAAGGCAATCGATTCCATGATTCCCATTGGACGTGGACAAAGAGAGCTAATCATTGGCGACAGAAAAACAGGTAAAACAGCTATTGCGATTGATACCATTATCAATCAAAAAGGTAAAAACGTCGTTTGTGTTTACGTGGCGATTGGGCAAAAACAATCAACAGTAAGACAAGTTCAACAAAAATTAAAAGATGCAGGCGCGCTTGATTATACAATCATTGTTTCTGCAACTGCTTCAGCTTCTGCTCCTATGCAATTTCTTGCTCCTTACACTGGTTGTACGATGGGTGAGTATTACAGAGACAGTGGAAGACATGCTGTTATCGTTTATGATGATTTAACAAAACAAGCACAAGCTTACAGACAGATGTCACTTCTTCTTCGTCGACCTCCAGGACGAGAAGCTTTCCCAGGGGACGTTTTCTTTCTTCACTCAAGACTTCTAGAGCGTGGGTGTAAATTGAACGACGCTCTTGGAAATGGATCATTGACGGCACTTCCAATTATCGAAACTCAAGAAGGTGACGTTTCTGCCTATATTCCAACAAACGTTATTTCAATCACTGATGGCCAGATCTTTTTAGAGTCTGATTTATTCAACTCAGGTATTCGCCCAGCAGTTAACGTTGGTCTTTCTGTTTCACGCGTTGGTGGTTCTGCTCAAATTAAGGCAATGAAAAAAGTTGCAGGAACACTTCGTTTAGATCTAGCTCAATACAGAGAGCTTGCAGCTTTCGCAGCTTTTGGATCTGACTTAGATGAAGCAACAAAGAGACAGTTAAATAGAGGGGAGAGACTCGTTGAACTTTTAAAACAAGATCAATATGCTCCAGCTGATGTTATTGACCAAGCGGTTTCAATTCTTGTGGCAACAAAAGGGTTACTAGACGTAGTCCCAACACCACAAGTGAGAGTCGCGGAAAAAGATATTCTTGCCTTTTTACACTCAAGACATTCTGACGTTATGACTGAAATTTCTACCTCAAAAGAAATTAATGGGGCTAACGAGGGAAAAATCCTTGAAGCCGTAAAGGGTTTCTTAGCTACTAAAAAATACTAAGAAGGACGAAGTAAAAAAGAATTAGGAATGAATAACAATGGCTAATATTAAAGAGCTTAAAAAGAAAATTAAAAGTACCAAAAGTACTTCTAAAATTACACAAGCGATGAAGCTCGTTTCGGCCGCAAAATTAGCGAAAGCTCAAAATAATATCTTGAACTCGCGTCCCTATGCACGCGAGCTTGAATCAACGATTAAGGTTGTTTCTGCTCTTGTTCAAGACTATGACCATGAGTATTTGCATGAGAAGAAAGATAATAAGAAAGCTGTTCTTGTCGTCATTTCTTCTGACAAAGGTCTTTGTGGCTCGTACAACTCTCAGCTTGCAAAAAAAGTGAGACGCTTCTTGGATGAAACGGACCTAGACGTAAAGGTGTTTTTCATTGGGAAAAAAGTAAGAGATCTGCTCGCTTCAACCTATAACAAAGGAAAAACTTTTACCTTTGCTAAAACAGAGCCAACTTTTGTCGAGATGGAAAATGTTGGTGTTGAACTTGGGGAGCTTTTTACGACAGGTGAAGTTGGAAAAATATTTGTAGCTTACAATATTTTTAATTCAGCCATTTCTTTTGATCCAGAAGTAAAACAATTGTTACCTTTGACTCTAGACCAAGCAGAAAAAGAAGAATTAGCAGAAAAATTTCCATTCGATTTTAAATATGAACCGAATGCAACTGAGATTTTAAATACGCTTATTCCTCAGACGTATATCAGCACACTTTATACAGCTCTCTTGGATGGAGTCGCAGCGGAACATGGTTCAAGAATGGCCGCAATGGATTCTGCGACATCAAATTGTAAAAAAGCGATTAGAACGTTATCAATAAAAATGAATAAACTGAGACAAGCAGCGATTACGACAGAATTATCTGAAGTAGTATCGGGAGCTGAGTCTCTGAACGGTTAAAAAGGGATATTAGGAGTCACCAATGGCTGAAAATTTCGGTGTAGTAAAGCAAGTAATGGGGCCTGTTCTAGATGTTGAATTTTCTCATGGAAAAATTCCAGCAATCTACAATGCTCTAAAGTTAACTAACAAAACGATCTCGAATGTAGAATGGAACTTAACAGTTGAGGTTTCTCAACATTTAGGTGACAACATGGTTCGCTGTATCGCTATGGACTCGACTGAAGGTCTTGCTCGCGGACTAAAAGTTCTCGATACAGGAAAGACGATTCAAGCTCCTGTTGGTAAGGAATGTTTAGGAAGAATTGTTAACGTTATTGGTGAGCCAGTTGATGAGGCCGGTCCAATTAATGCTAAGAAAACCTACGATATTCATAGACCAGCTCCAGGGTTTGATAAGCAATCAACAAAACTCGAGCAGTTCTATACAGGGATCAAGGTTATTGACCTTCTTGCTCCATACGTTCGCGGTGGAAAGATTGGTCTCTTTGGTGGAGCCGGTGTAGGAAAAACAGTACTTATTCAAGAGTTGATCAACAATATTGCGACTGAGCACGGAGGCTACTCTGTATTCGCGGGTGTTGGTGAGCGTACTCGTGAAGGAAACGATTTATTTCATGAAATGACTGAGTCTGGAGTTATTGCAAAGACAGCTCTGGTTTTCGGTCAAATGAATGAGCCACCTGGAGCACGTGCTCGAGTTGCCCTCACAGGTCTATCAATGGCCGAGTATTTCCGTGATGAAGAAAACCAAGACGTACTTTTCTTTGTTGATAATATTTTCCGCTTTACTCAAGCGGGTTCTGAAGTTTCTGCCCTTCTAGGACGTATTCCATCTGCGGTTGGTTACCAGCCAACTCTTGGAACGGAAATGGGGGCTATGCAAGAGCGTATTACTTCAACAACGAATGGCTCGATTACATCTATTCAGGCCGTATACGTTCCAGCTGATGACTATACCGATCCAGCTCCAGCTACGACGTTTGCCCACTTAGATGCAACAACTGAACTTTCAAGACAAATTGCTGAACTAGGGATTTATCCAGCAGTAGATCCACTTTCATCTTCGTCGGCAATTCTAACTCCAGCAATCGTAGGAGTTGAGCACTATAATACCGCCCGTGGTGTTCAGAAGATTCTTCAAAAGTATAAAGAACTTCAAGACATCATCGCAATTCTTGGTATGGATGAGCTTTCAGAAGAAGATAAGCTCATTGTTGCACGTGCGAGAAAGGTTCAAAAATTCCTTTCACAACCATTTTTCGTAGCTGAGCAATTTACTGGGTTAAAAGGTAAATTTGTTAAGATTGAAGATACAATTAAAGCGTTCAAGGCCATTTTAAATGGTGAGTGTGATGAATTGCCAGAACAAGCTTTCTACCTTGTTGGTGGGCTTGATATGGTTTATGAAAAAGCTGCTCAAATTAAGGCCGGAAAATAATTTTTAGGGAATCAAAAGCAGATGAAATATTTTACAGTTGAAATCCTAACGCCATCTAAGATTATTGCTAAAGGTGTACTTGCGGACTCGTTGTTAATCCCAACGGTCCGTGGCCAGATCAACGTACTTGAAAATCATACTCACATCGTAACGAAGCTTGCGGCAGGAGTGTTAAGTGTTTTCGGAGGGGCGGACTATGCAGATAGGCACTTCGCGCTCTCGACGGGGATTTGTAAAGTTTTGGAAGATAAAGTCATGATCCTTGCAAACACAGCTGAAGAAAGCACGGATGTTGATGTTGAAAGAGCAAAATTGGCACTTA
>JAGOVS010000205.1 GCA_018060625.1 Bacteriovorax sp.
TTCCTCCTAAAGAAGTGGCCCCTCAGTATGTTCTGGGTCCTCTTGCCCAATCCAATACATTTATTGATAAAACTGAGCAGTATGGGTTATGGGGAGTCAAGGCCGTGCATCTCTATGCGGTCGATGTTAATCATGATGGGCACACAGACCTCATCACTTTAGATGATTTTTACGCGAGTCCAAAATTTTATTTTTTTAATAAGCGAGAGTCCCGTTTTGTTTTAGGACCCAGTCCTTTTGATGGCATAGTGAGAGGATCTTATTTAAATTTTGTGGATTTTGATCACGATGGTTTTTACGATGTGATTGTAGGAACACTAAATCAAAAAACGGAAGTGGCCCAATATCCTCCTCGGCTTTTTAAAGGGGAGTTTGTAAAAAATCAATTGCATTATAAAGAACAAGCATCTCTTCCCTCTGGAAAGAGTCCGACTTCAAGCCTTGTGGCCTTTGATTACGACTTGGATGGGGAGATTGATTTGTTTCTTGGGAATTGGTTTTCTTATAATGATTTAACTCCAAGACCCCTGCCGGATGTCCTATTGAAAGGGAATGGTTTTAACTTCAGTGATGTCTCAAATGCTTTAAAAGGTGAATACGATTATTCACGTTCAACTGATTCCTATATAAATGCGCTTCCAACTTTTGGTGCTTCCATTTGTGATATCGATAAAAATGGGTTTCCAGATATTCTCACTTCAAGCTCCAATGGATATTTTAATAAATATTGGCAAAATCATGATGGAAAGAATTTTGTTAATTATGGCCTCGAATCAGGTTTTGCGGCCGATGCTGAAGGTAGTGAGCAAACACGAGGTGGGGGGAATTCCTTCTTCAGCCTTTGTGGAGATTATAATAATGATGAACTCATTGATATTGTCGTAGGGAATCTGTTTCGTGATACAGATCCCGAAACAAGAGATAAGTCCTCCGTTCTCACGGGATCTTCAAGATCTAATCCTCCACGATTTATTCGTTCTGAATTTTTAAGAGATAACCCCAGAGAGAAATGGTCGGAAGGGGATAAACGAGGGATATGGATTGATTATAATTTAGACGGTCTTAATGATTTGATCATTGAAAACTCAGGTTTCCCCCCTGATTCTAGACTTGTCTTTTTTGAACAAGCAAAAAATCATGCTTTTACTGATCAGTCTTTGAAGCTTGGAATCAATATCATGAATCCCGCCGGGGCCGTGACAATGGATTTAAACCGCGATGGCGTGATGGATTTTATTGTGGGTCAGAGTAAGACTCGTGCCGGAGATATTGAGCATCGTCTTTACGTTTTTGAAAACCAGACCAAGAGAGAAGCTCGAGGATCTGTGCGTTTTCATTTACAAGGCAAAAAAAGTAATTTTCATGGACTTTCTTCCAGCGTTTCACTTACGACAAATAAGAGGACTCGTTTTTTTAATGTGGAGTACAACAGTGGCCCACTTGCTTCTCAAAATGAAGAGGGGGCCTATTTTGCCTTTGATAAAGAAAGACCCCGTTTCGTGACAGTGAGATGGGCATGGGCCTTAAAGGATCGACTTGATCGGCCCTATCCTTTAGTGAAAAAATATGATTTATCAAACCTTCCTTTAGCGAAAGCTCATCACGAGTTAAACTTGTGTGAGGATGGCCGTGTCCTTAGAAAAGAAAACAATTGTGATTAGGCTTCAGTTATCTTGTGTTTTTTTACAATATTCACTAAAGCATTAATTCTCTCAGGCATTTTTTTATAATTCAGAGTACTCAAATAAATTTGAGAGGAAGGAAGTCCCGTCATTTCTTGGATTTTTAGCTGGTCATCTTTTTTGATTAGGTGATCAGGAACAATGGCCACACCAATACCACTTTTTACCAGCGAAATAATGGCCTCAAAAGAATCGACCATGATAATGGAATCACTTTTATTTTTACTCACTTTAAAAAGATGATCATTGTTACTAAAGACAATCCAGCGTTGTTCGTGAAGTTTTTTTCGATTAATGTCATTCTTTCCAATGAGCACTAACTTTTCTTCAAATAATTTAAGGGAAGTTATGAGTTCTGATTGGATATTTTCTACACCAAAAATAAGATCATATCTGCCCTCTTCAATCCCATTTTTTAATTCGGGAATATCGGCCACTTTAACACTGACGTCTCGAGTCTCTGTCTTTAAGTACTCCGTGAGTTTGGGGGTGAACCATGTTTTAAGAAGACCTTCGAGGATGCCAATTGAAAGGGGGAGTTGGTCTTCGCGCTCAAAAATCTGCATAGATGTTTTTTCAAAAGACAGACTGGCCTGATAGAGCTCTTTTCCTTTTTCAGAAAGAATCACTCGCTTGCTGGAGCGAATAATGAGCTCTTCTGAAAGCGAGTCCTCTAAAAGTTTAATCTGGCGACTGACTGCAGATTGGGCAATATTAAGTTCTTCGGCGGCCTTAGAAAAACTGGCGTATTTCGCTGTTAGCATAAATGCTTTGAGGTAGCGAAAATCAAGCATTCCTAACCTCGGCCTTGACAGGAGGGGCCTTGGTAGGATCAGCACGCCAAAATTTTCCCTTAAATTCTCCTTGGGCGTGATTGACGATGACGAAGCCTTCGGCATCAATGGCAAAGTCCTGGATAAAATCAACGGAAGCCTCTTGTAGGTAAAAGGCTGCAAAAGGATCAACGACAACATAAATTTCTTCATCGGTATTTGCGATTCGAACGAGAAAATCTTCTTCATTGAAATCGGTAAATCCTGCAGCATAGGTAAAACCTTCGCAGCCTTTACCTGAAACAACAATGCGAAAGTATTTTCCTGCAAGTGTGAAGTCATTATCGATAATGAGTTTGAGTTGAGAGAGTGCTCTTTGGGTAAACATGATCACTGGCGGCGTGACCAATTCTTTGTTAACTTTGTTTTGTTTAAATCCCATGTGGTTTTCCCATGCGAAAAGAGTGTGAAAGTGTTATTGTGTTGACGAGTACTATCCAACCAAAAAAGATTTTACAAGTCAAAAAGGAAATTTTTTATGCAACTTCATTATAAACTTATTATTGAGACTCCTTCGACGCACCAGGTTCGCGTTATTATCGAAGGAAAAAAAGAATCCCATGAAAAATCACTGGACTTTTTTCTACCAAGGTGGAGTCCTGGATCTTACTTGATGCGTGAATATTCACGTCACCTTTCTCAAATTGTGGCCCATTCTAAAAATGGTGAGCGTTTACAGTTGGATCAAGTCGATACTTCTGTTTTTAAAATTGATTGGGAAAAAAGTGATTTAAAAAACCCCAAAGCGGCCGAAGAATTCACATTATCTTATTTCGTTTATTGCCATGAGCTTACCGTGCGCACTTCGCATGTTGATGCTAGTCACGCATTTCTTCATTTGCCAACCTTACTCATGGGAGTCTTGGGCCAAGCGATGGAGGCGCCCACTCTAGAATTAGTTTTTCCAAGAACGTGGTCGCATGTGAGCACTGGCCTTAAGGATATTTCACCTAAACGAGAGGTCTTTCTTTATACCGCCGCTCATTATGATGATTTGATTGACTCACCCATTGAAATTGGTTGTCAGCAGACCGATGGCTTTAAAGTGATGGGGGCCGATCATCATCTTGCATTTTATGGAAATCTTTTTCCTCATTCTGAAAACATAAAAGCGGATACTCAAAAAATTGTCGAACACATCGCCGGTTTTTTTGGGGGAGTGCCTTACGAGAGTTATACCTTTCTCACCCATTTTTCTCCTGGATTATTTGGCGGGCTTGAACACCATAATTCCACTGCCTTACAATTTTGTCCGACTCAGATAACCACCCGAGAAGGTTATATTAATTATTTGGCCCTTGTCGCCCATGAATATTTTCATACTTGGAACGTTAAGCGCATTCGTCCAGTAGAACTGGGCCCTTTTAATTATTTAAAAGAGGCCACGACTAAATTATTATGGCTGGCCGAAGGTCTGACCTCACTAATGGATGAGCTATTTATCTATCGCATGGGACTCATCACCCTTGAAGAATATCTCAAAATGCAAAAAGATAATTTGAATCGTTATTACTCTATTCCAGGAAGAAAGTTTCACTCGCTTGATGACTCTTCTTACAATGCGTGGATAAAACTCTATCGCCCTGATGAAAATTCTAATAATTCGAGTATTAGTTATTATTTAAAAGGGGGCATTGTCTTTTTTGCCCTTAATATTTTGTTAGCTGAAAAAGGTAAGAGCATTAATGATTTATTAAAACTTCTTTGGAGCGATTATCAACAGAATCCTAAGCGTGGTCTCATTCCAGAGCAAGTTTATAAAATGATTGAAGAGGTAGGAGGAAGTGAAATTCTCTCCCGCTTTGAAGGGATGACTTCTACTACTGAAGAGATTGATCTAGAGTCACTGT
>JAGOVS010000206.1 GCA_018060625.1 Bacteriovorax sp.
ATGATTTTTTGAACGATTGACTCTTTGAACTCTTTGGAATGACGTTGATACATGGAAAGTTTCCTTTCCGCCCCTGTTTATTAATTATTTTAAATTCTACTGGTCAACTTTCCAAAAACCGGGGGGTATCGCTTGGATACTGCTGACCAACAAGTTCTCCTTCTTCTTCATATATGTCATATTTCTTCCCTAGCTCAGTTTGGTTCCAATTTTTAACAAGAAAATGTTCAAGATGCATTTCAAGTGCAAACTCAGATGCATTTTCAACTGTTGCATCGGTTGAAATTAAAGTAGCCGGTTGATTACCCGAAATTAATGCTTCAATTTCATCAGCATACTTTGAAATATCACTTACCGTTCCAATTGAACCTGATGAATTCTGTAATGCCTGGCTCATCTCAGAACGATCTATTGCTTTAGAATACCAGCGAATTTTTCTCTGATGAGGTAAGTTTTCACCTGGATGATATGAATAGTTCTCAAGGACTTCACCAACCAGATAACTCCCATTACCATTAGGGCAAAAAACTATATCATTAAGCTTGATTCCCTTTGATACTGTATAAAGTGCTCCACAGGCTAGCCCTGCAGAAATCTTTGTTTTCTCCGGTCTATTATTTATATAGATAGGAATAAATTTTTTATTAAAATCTCTCCAGTTTTCAGTAAGATCATTTGTTAAATCTTGATTAATCCCAAAATCGATTCCAATAAAATTACCCTTGTAACACTCATCTGCAAATAGATTAGCCTTCCCAAGCATGATTCGATAATATTTTTTTATATTCATGAACTCTCCTTAAGATATTGATAAATCCAAACCATTGCCTCTGTATCTAGCTTGCAATATCGGAGCAAGGCATCTCTAATTTGTTTTCTTTCATCATCACCCATTTCTGTAAACTGCATCAGCGCATACGCCATCATCGCAGCTCCACCGTTAGCTAATCCTTCATCATCAGAAGCATCTTCCACCATCAGCAGATCCAATTCATCGCCATTATATCCTTCAAAGATTGGTGGTAATAAACCATAAGGATCGGGTTCTTTGCCCTGCATTTTTAAAACGGCAGGAAGAACATACTTTATAGAATTAGATCCTTTCGTTTCTGGGTGATAATAAAATCTTTTAACGATTTCACAAAGATCGACCATATCGCGATCTCCGCGCCACTTGTATTCATTCTTATTTTTTTTATCATCATGGTGAGTAATAGTTTCTATCCACGTAATTAATTTATCTCGATCGGCTTCTTGTGAGTTTTGTAACTGAACTCTGATCTGATTAAGTACTGTATTCTCGTGATTAGAATAACGAAAAATTGTTCCAGAATCTGTTTCTAATTCTTTTTTTAGCGCTCTCAAAAAATCGAAGTTGGGAAATTTCCCAGGGGCCGTTGAGATCCACTCACCTGCGTGTCTATAACTTCCATCTTTTTCCATTACATGGTGAGAAAACTGAAAAGCAGTTTGCTCATAGGGTCTTTTCCCTATATTAAATGGAATGGCCACCATGCTTGTTTCAAAGTCTATAAAATGAAGTGGAAACTTATGAGTTAAAAACTCTCGCTGTAATCCGTCTTTATCTATCTCTTCCGAATTATCGTTGTTTTTGACTCGTTCAATTTGTAACCATTGCCGCTCTGTTCTCGAGAGACCATCTTTGCCATCTTCCCTCGGCTTAATATTTAAATCGCCGTGATCGATATCTTCCATTAAAACCTTTGGATTTTTCAATTTAGGTGAAAACCAAACATCAAAGGCAAAAGGCTTTGCCAATTCTTCATTTGTTAGTTGGTGGCATGAATACCAACATTCGTTAAAGCCGCTCTTGAAGCCTTCTTCGTTTGTTCGAAACTCGCATTTCTTACAACGGTTATCGACTTCCGAAGCAATTCGAATGTCCTTTTCATAACTCTCTGCAAAGAATTCAACCGTCTCTTTAAAACCAAAATCTAAATATTTCTCACTTTCTTCAATATTATTGTGAATTTTAAAAACAGCATCACTAATATTTATGGCCGTTAAAATTGGTGTACCCAGCGCTTCAAGCGTAATGTCTCCCATTATTTTGATTTTTGTCCGTGAGTTTTCATCTTTACTAATGAGGAACTTTTGGTTAAGCCCATCCACTGATGCAAGTTTGTCTTTATCGGCACACATCAGAAAAGGGACTATCTCAAATTGAGGACAAGCCAATTTTGCGACGTAAGCCTGAAAGGCAACATCATAAATATAGGGAGTCCATTTAGAGTCTAGTTTATTAGGATTTCTTTTACCCCAAACATCAGTTAAAAATGTTTTACCGTTAAACGACTTTGACTTGGCCTCAATGAGTTCAATTCTGTTTCCTGTCTTTTTTAAAACATCAACTCGAACAAAAAGATTATTAAATTTAAAAGCAGCTTCATAAAGGACGACGTTGTCTTTCCTTAAATGCTCTTTTGTTTCTTCCCAAGTCTTTTCGTAATCAAGACCTTCAATTTCAATTCCACCTGGGTAATAACATTTCGCTAACTCACCTACTTGAAAGCCGCCTTTTGCAAGAGCCTCAAGGAATGGATCGTCAATTTTATTGTCTGCATATACGTTAGGCTTCTTGGTATAAAAGAGCTTGGTAGGGCATTCAAGCGCCAGCTTGAAGCGTGATTTTGTTAGATATCTCATATACTTCCTTTTCTCGGCTAAATGCTTCCAGATATTAGGGTTTTAGCGAGTAAATTTCATTAAATTTTGTTGTTAAGTTAAGCTAACATCAAGAAGTCTCAAAAAACGAGAAACTAAAGTACTCGCCTATTTTAGCTATAATTAATTTCGCCGAAAAGAATGCATGAAAAACGACTATACCAAAACAGACAGAATTATTCTCCTAATCCAAACTATTTGTCGTGCACCAAGGCTTTTGCTATCTGAAAAAAAAGTAAAAGAAATTTTAGGCGAACCATCTAGGGCCCAATGGTACAAAATAAAGCAAGAACTACTACAAGATTCGGGACAACGGAGAGCAGTTCTCCTCGAAATAGTTGATGAGGGAAATATAAGTTTTCAGCTCAATCAATGTGATTGGTACAATTATCTTGAGGGAACCCAAGAGATTCAGTTCATTTTAAAATTCTATCGCGAGCTTGGACATTTGTTTCCTAAGATTGATACAGACGGAATAACCGCGTCTTCAAAACAACTAGACCGAAAATTTCACTATCTATGCAAAATTCAGGCGAAAGAAAACTTAGCGAGTGGTGAACATCATGTTGAAACAATTATTCGTGCTTTAGTGGGAAATAGAAAATTACTTATCGACTACAAAGGAACTCTCGATTTAAAAGAAAAGACGGTCGATATTTTTCCACTTACCCTTACACAGTACCGAGATGATCTCTATCTCATGGCCTACAAAAATGAAATTAAAGAAGAAAATATTCGTGCTTATAAGGTCTCTCGAATCTTAAAGATTCAAAATGTGAAAGATACATTCAAATATCCCAATGAAAAAAAATGGAATCCTAAAGAATATTTTAAAAATACATCTGGGATAATTGGTGGTGTCGAAAAAAAGGCTCAATTTAAGGTCTATGGTGAATCAAAAAGAATATTAGCTGAAAAAAGAATTTTTGGTGCAGAAATTATTAATCAGACCACAGACTTTAATGAATATGTCTGCCACTACACAAACATTGATGAATTTATTGGGCTACTCTTTATTTACGGTCAAGATATTGAAATAATTTCTGACAAAGATCTTAAAAAATCATTTAGAGAAAAAGCAGAAAAAATTTTAAAAAGAAACTCCATGTAAAAAATCTCAAGTCATGAATTATACTTGAAATGCCCAACAACTTAACTTGAAAACCTTACAATTAACAAGATGTCTCAAATTTTGAGACATCTTGTTGATAAGAAACCTTAGATTAAAAACTAAGGGAGAATAATGGAAAGAATAAATTTGTCGTTAATGAGTATATTAAAAAAATTAGAAGATAAATCAAAAACTATTGGCGAGACTATTGGTGTTCAAACTGGTTTTAGAGCACTTGATAAAATTCTTAATAAAATGGGAAATGGAAATCTTGTTGTAATTGGATCAAGACCTGAAATGGGTAAAACTAGTTTAGCGCTCAATGTTGCATACAATGTATGCTTAGATACAAAAAGACCTGTTCTTTATTTTGCAACCGAAATGACATCCGAAGCATTAACATTAAACATACTTGGAATTGTTGCAAAGGTTGAAAGCAAATTAATTAGAAAAAAAAATTTAAATGAAAATGACATCAAGGCCATAGCAAAGGCAGTAGCAAAAATTTTAGAACTCCCTCTTTATCTAGATGACACTTGTTCTATAGATATAGAGCATATAGT
>JAGOVS010000207.1 GCA_018060625.1 Bacteriovorax sp.
AATCCTTCGTTTATTTTTCTGAATAATCCTTTTCATGGATTTGTTTTGACGCTTCTAGATCGCTTTGTTCGACAAGCTCTGCGTGTTGTTTTTTTGAAAAAATATGTTTCTCTCCATCAACGTCTTTTATACGAACTTGTCTGATCACATGATCTTCAACGATTTCTAAATCAAAAGATAATCCTTCCCAAACAATAATCTGTCCAAGCTCTGGAAAAGTATTACCTAACATATCTAAGAGAAATCCAGACAAAGTGGAGTAATTGTCATTGAGGGGAATTTTAATGTCATAATCGCTATAGAGTTCTCTTAGAGAAGTATCTCCTTCAACGACAATACCATCTTCTAAATTCGCTTCTTCCAAGGTTTTTTCCCGCTCTTCAACATCATCATGCTCATCATTGATTTCACCAAAGATTTCTTCAATAATGTCTTCCAATGTCACTATTCCAACCACTGTTCCGTTCTCGTCTTTAACCAGGGCCAGATGCACTTTCTTGCGATTCATATGATCAAAAACAGCTTGAATCTTCATATGTTCATAGACAAAAAAGGGCGGTTTTAGAAGTTTCTCAATATGAAAATTCGCCTTCTCTTCATCACTCACAAAGGCCAAGTCTTTAACGTGCAAAAAGCCAACGATGTTTTCCAACTCTCCAAGGCAAACGGGATAACGACTATTCCCCGTTTCTCGCGCATAATCCATCATCGTTTTAAATCCCCAAGATTTTTGGATATAATTCACATGAGTCCTGGAAATCATGATGTCTTTAACTTTGATCATGGGGAATTCTAGAATTGAAGAGAGCAAATCAATTTGCTTAGAGTCCATTGTCTTTTCTTTTTCAGCCTTGCTAATCATAAATTCGATGTCGTCTCTCGTCACCATTCGTCCTGTTGCATCGGCATTGTCTCCAAGAATGGTGTTAATGAACCAAACAATTGACTTAATGGCCGGATAGAGAAGATAAAAAAGAACTTGGAGAGAGCGAATCGCAATAACGGATAAACGTTCAGCGTGGTTACGCCCCACTGTTTTGGGAAGAATTTCTCCAAAGATAATAATGATAACTGTCGTTACCCCGAGGCCCAGGCCCACAATATTGCTTCCCGTATAAGCTGAGGTTAATGAAGTTGTGAGGGACCCCGCGAGAATATTGGCAATACTGTTTCCCACCAAAATAGTTGAGAGCAGCTCGGATGGCCTAAGAATCATGAAGGCCATGGCCTTCCCTTTGGGTCCACCTTCTTCGATAAGTTGCCGGGCCCGGTCTGCCCCAATCGACAAAAGAGCAGCTTCTGCGGCGGAGAAAAAAGCCGTGGCGATAAAACAAATAATGAGAAAGAAAATTTCTAATGAAGTACTAGAAAGTTGTAAGGGGGGTTCTATGGATAAATCCTTGTTGAGTTCAACTTAAATCGTTTATATCGATTTCTAATTCTACTATGAAGTCTGAAAATTGTCTAATCGATACGAAAATTCAACAAGTTATACTTGACCTGGGTTTAATTGATCCCTTCCCGCTCCCGGCCTCGCTCAATCTGATATTGTTTATATTCAGCAAAAAGTGGGCTCTCCAGCACTTTAACGTAAAGATTATCTTTATGAGCAAGATCTTTAAAAATGGGGGTCAATAGAGATTTTCCTTCTAGCTCAAACGTTTTCACTCCCAAATAAACAAACTGCCCCTCATGCTCAATTCGCATTAAGTAGTCTCCTTTATCATTAAATCCAAATTTTTTTAGTGTTTCAAAATCTAAAGATGAAAGCTGATCACTTGTAATACTAAAGGGGTCTTGTGCCTTTTGCGATGAACAGGAGAAAAAACATAAGCACAGTCCAACAAGAAGACTATTTATCAAGTTCATTTAACTCTCCTCTTTTATACATATGAAACTAACATGCCTTTGATTGAATGGTGCTCTCTCTTCTTAAATGAAGAACTTGAGAACGGGAAAGAAGTCCTCACTCATCGCAATTTGGCGAGAAAAAGTGGCATTCACTCTAGAACCTATAAGTTTTACACCTGGCCCGCAATTTGGTTGAGTATTTTCTTTAAATTGGCATAATCCGCCAGAACTTCCACGCTAACCAAAAGGAGAATCTATGAATAAAATTTTTAAAACGTCTGCCATTTTATCTTTAATGACTTTAAGTGCTCCCGCATTTTCTTCACCTGCTGAAAAAATGGTTTCTGGCTCTTTAGGCATGAGTGCCTGTGCCATTTACTGCTCAGTCGCTGGTCCTGCTGGTTTCCTCCTTATGTCTTCTTCTGCTTCAACTTTTGCAAATGCAGCTGATGGACAACGTAAAGCTGTCGCTCAAGCAATTTTAAATGACACTCAAAACTTTTACCAAACTGGTGCATTAAGCTCAAACCTTGAGCAATTTGTTGCTGAAAGAAAATCAGTATCAGAACTTGCTGAAAACGAAATTATCGACGAATTAAATAATTTTGCTGTTAGTTTACTTGATGAAAATCACTAGATAGACTATTTAGGCTCGCCTGGATGATTCGGGCGAGCCTATATAGGACTATCACAAGTGAAAAAAGTAACAAAATGGATTTTTGTTTTTTCTCTGGCCACTCTTTCATCCTCTCTCTTTGCTTATGTCCCCATTGCCGATACTCTCTTGGGTGAAGCAATTGACAAAACTCTTCTCATCGCTGGTAAGTCAAGCCTCCCCCAATTTCAAAAGTACAAAATCATTCATGACCCTAATGGTGTCGCAAAAATCCAGCAAATCGTAAAAAACATCACGATATTCAGCAAGCAACCCTTTCGCTATAAAACGCCCGTCATTCGTATCATCAAGGGCAATCATTTAGAGGCCAATGCCTTTTCACTTGGACGTGCTATATATGTCACTCAAGAGGCCCTTAAAATTCTTGAGGAAAATGAACTCACGGCCGTAATCGCTCACGAGATGGCCCATCGTGAATTTGGTCACTACCTCGCTCGAATGGTTTACACCACTGGCTCTCCAATCCTTCATCTTCGCAATCTTATTTTCAGCGAAATTTATTATCTGACTACAGGTGAGGCGGATGATTATTTAAGACAGGTCATGGAAAACGGCCAGCTTTCATTGATTCAAGAGATTTTAGGAGGAGCTTCCCTTCGCCAGGAAATGCAATCCGATTGTGTTGCGGCCAATTGGCTGGAACGTGCTCGCCTTCAGGGTTACAATCTGCACCCCTTAGATCTTAACCGTGCAACCAATAAGATTATGGGAATGGATATTGGAGAGATTGTTAAATATGATGAGACTAATCCCGTGGTGATTCGTTACTTGGCGGTGCAGTCAGGGAGATATTTGGGGGGGCGGTGTTTGTTGTAAGTAGGGCGTGTTCAAATAAGTTTCAAAGAATTTATCCAGCAATATCTAATTCAATCTTTGATGGATCTTTCATTTTCTTAGATGCAGACAAAATTTCGACACCAACAATATTCCCATCTTTGTCATAATCTAAGATTATTCCTGGTTTTTCTTCATCGCTTTCCTCGATGATAGATTCTGTAAAAGTGATTCTAAGTGTATCAGTGTCCTTATCATATTTGACTTTCATATTTTTTAATCCTTCCAATATTTTTCAATTTTACTCGTCCTGTATAACGTAATCACTCTTTGCGGAGTTGCTCCACTTTCAACAATAACTCTCAAAAGGTAATCATTTTCTCCTGATTTTATTTTAAATTGGTAGATTCTTCTTGTTTCCTACGAACTAATAATCTGGTCAGGATTTTTTAAGCAAGCACAAACAACATCAAGAGCTATTTTCCTTCTCCCCATTTCTTCTTGGGCATGCAAGGTAATATAAAATCCTTCTTGTAACATATATATCCTCTAAATTACAATTGTTGACGTCGCAACCTTATTGGGATTTGACCACAAAATTGTCGAAAATGGATAGGATATATCATGGTAAACGCCCAACTTTCATTGATTCAAGAAATTCTAGGAGGGGCTCGCCTTTAGGGTTAAAATCTGTCCCCCTTGGATCTTAACCGTGCAACCAATTATTCAGCCTCCTGTAAAAAAGGCGTAAAAAGTAACAAAAAGTACTAAAATGTGATAATATATGAGAACTGGTATTGATTTAGAGATAAGTATGAAAACAGAAAGTGCTATAAAGCTTATTAGTGCTAAAGAGGCCGCTACTTTAATAGGTGTGTCTGTCAGTACTTTTCGCAAGATGCGAAATATGATGAGCGCTGCATGAACGGAAAAAATTTGGTAGATTAGTTGATAACCTCGAAGGTATCGCTCTCATTCGGACAATATTCACTCCAATTCATAATATAGGTTGTT
>JAGOVS010000058.1 GCA_018060625.1 Bacteriovorax sp.
GTTTTGAGTTTGAAGTGACATCATCATCATGCGAGCGACCCAGAAGAAAATGATATCAAAACCCGTGATGAGAACTGAGTTGGGAAAAAATGTTTCAAATTTCTTTTCTTTCATCGCCTCAGCATTAGGCCAGCCGAGTGTAGACATAGGCCAGAGTCCAGAGGAAAACCAGGTGTCCAAAACATCAGGGTCTTGATGCATTTTTTTTGACTTACATTTTGTACATTCTGTTTCAGCTTGCTCACTTGCCCATTGGTGACCACAGTCTTCACAATAAAAAACGGGGATTTGGTGTCCCCACCAAAGTTGGCGAGAAATGCACCAATCTTTAGGGTCACGAAGCCAAGAGAAGTAAGTATTTTCCCATTCTTTAGGGAAGAATTTTGTTTCGTCTTTTTCTACTGCTGCAACTGCGCGAGCACTCATGTCTTTTACATTAACAAACCATTGTTTTGAAATCATCGGTTCAATCACAACGCCGGAACGTTCTCCGTGACCAACTGGGTGCATATGACTTTTTGTATCGATGAGCAATTCAAGTTCTTCTAACTTTTTTGCCACTTTTTTACGGGCCTCTTTGGCCGGCAGTCCAAGAAATTCCATTCCTTGTTCATTAAGTGTCCCATCTTTATTGAGTATATTAATAATGGGAAGATTGTGGCGTTTTCCAATTTCAAAATCATTAAAGTCGTGACCTGGAGTTACCTTTAAACATCCCGTTCCTTTTTCTAAGTCAACGTGTTCATCGCCAATAATGGGAACTTCTCTGTTACAAAGAGGAATGATGGCCTTTTTACCTATGAGGTGTTTATAGCGCTCATCTTCAGGATTAACGGCAACGGCCGTGTCTCCAAAAAGAGTTTCAGGTCTCGTTGTTGCAACTTCTAAAGTTTCACTACTTCCTTTAATGGCGTATTTAATATGATAAAAAGCCCCTTGGATATCTTTGTGCTCTACTTCAGCTTCGGAAATGGCAGATTGAAGGGCCGGGTCCCAATTAACGATATAATCACTTTGATAAATAAGTTTTTGGTTATAAAGATCAACAAAGATTTTTTTAACAGCTTGGTTTGGAATAGGATCTAGAGTGAATGTGAGATAGTCCCAGTCACAACTTGCTCCCATGGCCCGTTGTTGATCGAGAATGAAGTTTCCATATTGCTCTTTCCAGCTCCATATTTTTTCAAGAAATTCTTCGCGTGAAAAATCGCGACGAGTTTTTTTCTCTTCTTCCCAAACCATTTTCTCAACTACTGACTGAGTTGAAATTCCTGCGTGGTCAAGGCCGGGAAGGAAAAGCGTTTCATAACCTTTCATTCTCTTAAAACGGATGAGAGAGTCTTGTGTTGTAATATCTAAAGCATGACCAGCGTGGAGCTTGCCTGTGACATTGGGAGGAGGGACAATAATACAATAAGCTTTATTAGCCTTTCCTTTTTTAGGTTTGAAGTATTTTCCCTGCTCCCAAGCTTTGTACCATTTGCTTTCGGTTTCTTTTGGTGAATAAGTTGTAGATAATTCTGTGCTCATATTTATGCCTTAAGTATTTTTAGAATGGCTTCAAGATTATTTAGATCAAGAGTGTGTTGTACTTTGGTCGCCAGGTTTTTTAGCTGGACTTGCTTATTTGCGAGCTCTTCGCTGCCCATGAGGGTAACAAATTTAACGCCCTTTTTTTCAGCGATGGGAAAAACTTTTTTGAATTTGAGAGATTCGAGGCTTGTGACAATTTTAAATTGATGCCTACGAAGTTCTTGGGCCAATTTTAAAGCGGATTCTAACCCCTCGTCTTCTTGAAACGTAACCAAAACATCATTGACAGGAAGTTCTAGGTTTGGAAGTAGTTTATGTACCTCTAGAAAATCCTTTAGAGTTACATCGCCTAGGCCAAAGCCTACACCAGCGAGGGGCTCTTCGTTAAAAATTTGAAGAAGGTTAGCATAGGCTCCACCGCCACAAAGAGCGCGACGGTTGTCGGGATGCTTATCAAAAATTTCAAAGACTATTCCTGTGTAATAATCAAGACCGCGCACAATTGTAGGATCATATTTTAAGAATTCAGTAAGATTGGCCATTTTCGTTTGCTCAATAAAACCTGAAAATTGAGCAGCGATCTCGTGCTGATTGTTTGATTCTAAAAAAAGTCTAACTTCCTCAAAGGTTGATAATTTTAAATAATTGTAAAAGATATTTTCCGATGAACTTGAAAGATTAATCTCTTTCACCATTTTCTGAAGTGCTTCATGGGTAATCTTTTTTGCTTTATCCACAATCTTATAAAGGCGGTAAGTTTGCTCTTCAGAAGCACCCATAAGGGTTTTAAAGGTTATATCGACAATTGCTCGGTCATTTAAAAGAACTTCAAAATGAGAAGAGCTTGCTCCATAATTCAGCAAGAGTTCGACGGCCACTTGAAGAATCTCAACTTCACCTAGGCGTCCTGCCGTTCCAAATATGTCGCAGTTTAATTGCCAATGCTCGCGCACTCGTCCTCTTTGGGGTTTCTCGTATCTTAATACATTAGGAATTGAGTACCAACGAAGTGGTTTGCTGGATTCGCGATGAACTTGAGCAACCATGCGAGCGAGAGTTGGAGTCATTTCGGGACGTATGGCCACGAATCGCTCACCTCTGTCAGTGAAAGAGTAGATCTGTTCATTAATTAGCTCTTCGCCAGACTTTGCTTTATAGAGTTCGACTTCTTCCAGAAGTGGCCCATCGTAAGATTCATAGCCAAAACTTTCTGCGGTTTTAGACATAATGGAGAATAAATAATCTCTGATTCGTTTATCCTTTGGGAAAAAATCGCGAGTTCCACGGTAGGGCTGCTTGTTGAGTGCCATAGTGCATTTTCCTGGGAAAAAAAGGTATTTTCAGAGGAAAAAGTTAACATATTATTAGTTAAAAGTCTTGTAGCCAGTCCGCATCATTGCTGGGTTTTGGCAAATTTTTAAGATTTTGGGGAGTGTTCTCTTCTTGAGTCCAGTCCTCAGGACTTGGCTCAGGTAACGAAGGTGAGTTTTCTTGTTGGGCGCCAGTAAGAGGGGCCAA
Source organism: Bacteriovorax sp. (assembly GCA_018060625.1). GTDB lineage: Bacteria > Bdellovibrionota > Bacteriovoracia > Bacteriovoracales > Bacteriovoracaceae > Bacteriovorax. The sequence continues at coordinate 3,052 of JAGOVS010000058.1, forward strand.
GATTTCATCTACCGATTTGGACTGTTTGATGACTTTTTTGTCTTTTTTAATTTCCTTCAAAGAAAAGAACTTAAGCTCTTCTTTTGTTTTGTTTGTGGCCAAGATATTTGCATTGCTAGAGGATTGGGCCATTAGGTAAAAGCTTTGCTCAATGCTCTTTAGGCATTCAAGAGAAAGAATTCGAAGTTCGTTTTCAAGATTGTCTAGAGAGTCCATGGAAGAGGTATTGATTTTTGAAATCCATCGATAAAGAAGTTGTACTTTTTTATCGATTTTTTTGTATTCTCGCTTCTCTAGGTTTCCATTGTTTTTTTGCAGGAGATATTCTTTATAGAGACTGCTTGAAAGTAGGTTTTGGGAGTCGCGTAAAAGGGCCCGTAGAAACCAAAGAGTGAAGGGTGAAGATGCCTTTTTAATGGCAGCTTGAAGAGTTAAAAGTGAGTCACCATTTATGAATGCCTTGGGGGAAATTGCAGTTGTTTTGAGGAGTGTTTTGTAGATTTCAATTTTTGCAATCATGAATATGTGATCAGCAGATATGAATCTTGCGAAGTGGTCAATATTTTGGACGATGGGCATGAGTGTTTTGGTTGTCAGAACCTCTAAATCATTGTTGCTTTGGTAACTTTCTAAAAGAAGATTAAGCTCAAGTGGGAGCTCCTTAGATCCTAGGATTTTTTGTACAGATAAATCATTGCTCTGCGCTTGTAGAGTGATTGTAAAACACAATAAGAAGTAAATAATTAAATGCTTATTCATCGTCTAACTCTTTAGCTAATTCCTTTTCATTAGTTTTCTCTTGTGTGGCCCTTTGCTTGAGGCTATCGATATTCTTAAAATCAGCATTTCCCTTAAGAATATAATATTTTCCTTTGTTTTGAGTTAAGAGAGTCCCATCCATATTTATGATGGTTGTAGCAGTTTTAAAGTCAGTGAGTGGAGATAATGTTTTTGTATTGGGATTTAATTCCATAATATCAAAAGAAGGAGTACTACTACTTCCGTTATTTTTGATGAAGTAGATACTGGTTGCATCATCATCACAAGTGAGATGGCCCAGGTCGTTTAAGTCAGATTTGTACAAGATGACTTTTTTAGAAATATCTTTTAAAGGAAGGGAGGATGACGCTATCAAGCTTCCGAAATTGCCATTATGAATACCAAATTGTCCTAAGATTAAATGATCTTTTGAAAGACATATTTCTAATTTCTCCATAAAAGATGTGGACTTGTAAACAACCTCACTTTTTCCAGAGTTGCGCTTAAATTCGAGTAATCCAACGACGCCATTTTCATTCAGATCAGTATAATAGATAGTGTTGTCGTCACTCATGACAACCTTGGGAGTAAAATAGGGATTTATTTTGTTGTTAAGTTTGATGGAGAACTTCAAGGCCGCATTGGTAGTATGTTCAAAGTTTAACATTTTTAAATAAGGATCATAATAAGACAACCATGCATCATCTAAAAGCAAGTTTGGGGCAATGCCAAAACCAACTTCGATGGGATTTGGCTCACCATAGTTACTTAAATAAATTTTTTCTTTAGACCTTAACGAATAAAAATTGTGAAAATTCTGATTTTGTAAAATAAGTATTTTTTTCCGAGAAACAGTGGAAAATAAGGTATATTGGGTACCGATCTCGCCTTTTAATATTTCCTGAACCTTGTAGTTGGTTGAGAAAAGCAAGCTTCCAGATCTTTTTTGATAGTAAGTAAACTTTCCTTCTTTGGAAAGGAAGCGAATATTATCAATCGACTGTTTGGCCATAAGCTCAGGGAGAATAATGGTAGCTTCAAGTTGATTGAAGGGGTTAAGAAGGCATAAAAGCAGAAAAAAACTATTTTTTAATGCCATATAATGTCCATGAGTTGAGTGGGTGCATTTCCTGATGAGCACTAACCGCATTAAATATATTGTGCCACAAGATTAATCGTGGGGAGTGAAGATCATCTATACTACTTCTAAGTACTATCCAGGTTTCATTGTTTTTTAATGTATGGCCATCTATGATGAAAGGCATTGGATGACATTGATTGATTGTTGTACGATAAAATTCTTCAGGTATTAAATCTTCAATACATCCAACTCCATGTATGATTCCGTTGGGCATTTTATCTAAGTAAAATTTTAGATCAGTAAGATTCTTAATGGACCTTTGCTCTGTTCCCTTAACTTCATTGATCATGCTACTAAAAGAATAGCGTTCGTTGATATAGGCATTGGGAAAATAATCAAAGGTTGATTTGCCGATAAATGTAATATCCTCTTGCTTTTTTTCATCCCAAATAACTTTCTTGGTGCAGTTAAGAGATGTGCAATTTTCGGCATCGTAGACAATAAAACACCCAGATTTAAAATCTGAGCGAATAGGGTTATAGGTTTTTGAGTCGACAATTCGGCATTTTGTTTTTGGAGAGGCCCCTTTTTGTTGATAAAGAATTTTAGCAATAACTTGATCTTCACTTAATGGTTCTTCGGGTCTGGTCCCTGGAATATAGGGAATGCATTTCTCTTTTTGAGTGACATTATCCATAAAACAAATTTTTAGAGACCATCCTTCTTCATGTTTGATATCAAAATTAAGTTGAGCAAAGGTATAGCTTGCCTCACCTGCACAAGTTTCTTTATTGCTTACCATTTTTCTCGGAGCAAAATGATTTACAATGCGATGGATATTTGTGAGAGCTTCGTTATCCACGTTACCTGGGCAGTCATGGTAGTTAGTTATTAGTTTTGATTTATTTAATGCATCGGATATCACATTACAGTTTTGCAATGGAAAGTTTGAGGAAAAGTCTTTATGACCTTTGCTTTCACAGAGGGAAGGTTCATTGACGAGTTTTGCGGCACAATTTTTTAAGTCTGCATGATTAACGCTCTCTTTACCAAGGAGATTTTGGCATTTAAAACTTAATTTATAAAGAGGGGCTTCGTTATTGAGGACCTTGCTCCAGATATCGTTTTTGAGATAATTTTCACAGAAGCTTGTTGAAGATAATTGATTACAAAGGTTATCGATATAAGTTCTCTGGAAGGCAGGGATTTTTTCTTTGTAAAAGTCACTTCGCTTTTTGTCTTTTGATTTTTTAATAGTTTGTTGAATTTGGCACAGATAAGGAGTGAATGAATTTTCTATCCATTCTTTATGAATATTTTCACATTCATTTGTATTTTGGGGAACCGAGAACTTAATTCCCAGAATCGTTTTTTGAAAATTATCATTATTAAACAAAATAGAGAATTCATGGTTATTGAGACATTTTTTTTTATAAATGTATTCAAAAAAATCAGATTTAGGGACAGAGGTTCTCTCTAGAATGTTTTCTTTGTTTTTGAATGTAATAGGAATTGACTCGATTTCACCATCAGTTGTTTTAAAGAGATTGTTTTCAAGGACTGCTAAAAATTTGCATTCATCATTTTGAATAAGTCTCAAAAATTTATCATCAGAATGTAAGATAATTGTTCTGACAAAGAGGGGGTCAATGTTAACGTCTTTTAGGCTGGTTAAGTTACTCAATGCCGCTAGATTTGATAAGGACTTACTTTTGTTTTCTGCGTATTCCTTACGCTCTACCTCTATGAGGCGTTCAAGTCCTTCTATAATACCTGGTGGATTTTGGTTTTGTGAACTGGCCTCAATGCTAAAAGCAGCAAGGCCAGTAAGTAAAAATAACTTACAGAACAGATTTAGCGAGAATAGAGGCGATGTCTTCAACTTCAAGGTTTTCCGTTTCCTTTACGTGAGCTTTAGACGAATTAAAGTTAATCATACAATAAGAACATGCTGTCGCCAACTTGTTAACTTCTTTCTCACCGATATCTTTTAAGCGATTGTTCGCAATGTGCTCGCCTTCCGGAAGCTCATACCACATATTACCGCCACCCATTCCACAGCAGAGGGCCTTGTCCTTGCTTCGGACCATTTCTTTAATTTTAATTCCCTGAATGGAGTTTAAAATTGACCGAGGGGCATTGTACTGGCCATGATGACGGCCTAGATAGCATGGATCGTGAAAAGTAAGAGTTTCATCAATTCTTTTTTCAGGGACGAGTTTTCCTTTATCGATAAGGTCAGCTAAAAGTTCAGTATGATGGAGAGTCTCAAAGACTCCATCATCAAATTTTGCGTACTCTTTTCCTATAGTATGAAGACAGTGTGGGCAGTGAGTGACAACTTTACCAAATTCGTATTGCCTCATATTGGCAATGTTTTCAATTGCTATTTCATAGAAAGAGTATTCATCGCCAAAACGTCTTATCGGATCGCCATTACACTTTTCTGTTTTACCCATAACGGCAAAGCTAACACCTGCTTTTTTAAGCATGGCAATTGTGTCTTTGACTACCTTTTGATTGGATCCATCATATGAACCAGCACAGCCAACATAGTAGAGGTAATCAACTTTTTTACCAGCTTCTATAACGGGAATATTTAGGCCATCGGCCCATTTAAAGCGATCGTGTTGAGCGATTCCCCAAGGATTCCCTTGATTCTTGATTTTATTAATAGCATCTGCAGCAGCGGGAGGGATATCGCCCAGAGTGAGTGCTTTATAGCGTTTAGCTTCCATGATAAGATTGACGTGCTCAATATTGGCTGGACACTCTTCCATACAGGCGCCGCAAGTCGTACATGCATCTAATTCATTTGATGCAAACAGAGGATTATCACCCCAAATTTCTGCATCTTTTTCGCCTTTTGCATGAGTGGAAAAGGCAAAGTCGCGCGTTTTGGTGATAATTTTTTTAGGATCGAGTGGTTTTCCTGCAAGGTTCGCAGGACAAACTTGAGTGCAGCGTCCGCATTCGACACATGTAAGAAGATCAAGATTATTTTTCATGGAAAGTTCAGAGAGTTTTCCTAGACCAAATGTTTCAGCACTTTCGTTTTCAAAGTTCATGGGCAATAAAACGGCACCTCGACGTGCCGGCGTAACGAGGGCTGCAAACGGAAGTGTGATGATGTGTGAAAATTTAGTGTATCCCAAACTAGCTATGAAAACCATTGTGTTGACCATGTGAAGAAACCACAGTGTTCTATAGGTATATGCAAGGGTCATATCACTTAATGATAATTTAGATAAAATTAGTGCAACAATCCATCCGACAGGAGACCAGCGCATTTCGTTAATGGGAAAATTGGTTCCAATGATTCTTAAACCTTCAATTAAATAACCTAAAATAACAAGAGCTGCCAGCATGGCATACATGAAGAGTTCTTGTTTGGGCCGAGATGCCGATAAATATGATGGTCTATCGATGTAGCGGCGTTTGTAGGCTAAGCTTAGGCCAGTGAGAACCATAATCCCGGCAATATCAGAAAGAAAGGAAAGGATAATATAGGTGTTGCCTTTAAAAATCTTAAAGGGAGTGTCGGCATGGATGGCCACAACATCCGTGGTTATCCAAAGAATCAGAAAGCCGTAGAAGAGTAGTCCGTGAAAAATGGCCACATTTTTAAAACGTGGCACTTTTCCCGTAAAAAAAGCAGTTTGGAAAAATTTTAAAAAATTAGGCTCTTTTGGAACAACATTTAAAAGAGCGGCCATTCCTGCACCTTTAGTGATGAATTGAATTTTTTTATAAAATCCACTAATCATTACAGCTGTGCTTGTAAAAAATAAGATGTACATTAATAATTTAAAAGCTTGTGGAATGTTCCACATGACTTCTCTTGTGGCGAGTGTCGCAATCTCTCCCATAATTTCTCCTATTAGGTAGCTGTCTTTAAAAGTAGAGTATTTCAGTTAATTATCAGCTTTTTATTTTAAATAGGATAGAGGAGAATCAAAAAGATTTAAATGAGAAATTTAATTAATTAAGGCATAATTGGAATCAGTAATATTCAATTGATTGAGATGTGAAATGAGACAGAAAATTTATAAGCTACTTTTCGTCCTAATGTTTGTAAGTTGTGCTAGGGTTCAAACCTTAGGCCTTGAAAAACATAAGTATTCTGAGCGTCCTCATCACATCGTTTGGTTCCAAATTGCGGGCTTTTCAGAGCAAGATATTCCATTATTGCGCTTTAATGTCCCAGATATGAATTATCGAACAGCTTTTGAGAAAATGAATTGTGTGGGGAAGATGTGGAATTTTAATCTCTACGAGCTTAGACCTAGTTCTCAGAAAAGCTTTTTGTCTCAGTTAAATGGCTCAAAAAATGTTAAGGGCCAATGCGAGGATTATACGGTTAAACCAGTTTGGGACTATTTAACGGAAGAGGGATATACAGCAAGTATTTTTGAAAATGGGACAAATGATGAAGCAAGTCTAGAGACGGCTTCCAAGTGTCCACCTGCGAGCACCATCAATATGAATAAATTAAGACTATATCGCATGGGCCCAGATGCCGCTTCTGCCGAGGTTGGCGGGAGACGAAGCTTTCATTATCAGGACACATTAGAGGGCATTGAGCAAGTAATGAAACCGGGAGTTTATTACGATAAGTCATGTCAAAAAAACATTTGCTACTCAAGCGTATCAAATAATTTTAAAACACTTTGGACCCAGTCTGTTAAAAATCAATTTCAGACTTTTTTCGTGGTGAGAGATTTTCATTTTCTAAAGGCCTTGAACAAAAAAGATATTGGTAATGCAAAAGAGGCCTTGCAAGAAGTTGAAAGAATGCTTAGTTGGATCAATGCTCAAAAACGTGAAGATATTCTTATTATTGTTACAGGGGCGGAGTCATATAACATCGAGTTTCCAAAGGAAGGCAAGGAATGGGCCGAGTTTGAGCGGTCAGGAAAAAATGTCATTTATAAGAATGCCTCATTAATGTCTCCAGTGATGGCCAAAGGACCGATGGCCGAAAACTTTTGTGGTCTTTTTGATGAATCAGAAATGCTAAAGCGGGTTATTCATCGTCCAGAAAGAAAACAATTTGATTGGGATTTGCTTAATCCAATTTAAGCAATAAATTCTTTTTTAAGAAGCAAGTAACTCGTTTTACAATAATCGCATTTTGTTTCGATTTCATCTTCGTCAAGAGCAAAGACGTGATCGATTCCACTACTTCTAATTAAGCTCCAAATTCCATGAAGCATTCGCTCCCTTGAGCAACTACATTTAAACTTAACTTCTTTTGAGCCTAGGTAAATTAAGCCCATAGATTCAATATGATTTTGAATGACTTCGTACTTGTCAGTGTGTAGTTCAAAGAGCGCATCGATTTTTTTTGATATTTTTTGCCAATATTCTGAAACCGATAAACTATAATTTGTTTCAATCTTATTAATATTAATGGAGGGCAACTTCATGATCATGATACTTTGGTCACTTTCCTCACTCAAAAAAATTTCACTCTTTAATTGATAAGACTCTCTTAAGATATTATTTACGACTTCATGAAAATCGACATTATCTAGATCAATGATAGAGGTGTAGGGGTGAGACTCTTCAGGGGTTGTTTTAACGACGCGACATTTTCCTTTAATAGTTTTGGGGAATTGATTAAAGTCTTCTGGCAAAAGCAAGGTGCGCATTTGCCCCTGTTCGCTCATTTCAACTTTTAGACGAAAGTACGGACTTTCAGAATCGATATAAATCCCAAGCCCTTCGCCTGGTTTCAAGTAAGAGATCATGAGCTGTATGGATAAAACAGCATCGCGAAAATAGTGAAATCCTCCACCGGTATTAGTGTGAATAACAGCTAAATCCTGAATTAACTTTTGTCCCTCTAAGAAGTGCAAAGTGAATCCAGCATTTTGATCAATAAAACTATACAATCGACTTTCTGCGAGCATAAAATGACCATACCAAAATTAGCCTCTATTGTCTTGGAGAAAAGCGTTGTGCTTAATGTGGTCTTTTATCAATCTACTGAAGATCTCACTTTTTTGGAGACCCACTCAGAGAAACCTCTAATTATCTGTCCTAGTCCCCTTGTCGCTGATGGATTGCGCCGATTAATGGCCGATGAGTTAGAGGTCATCACTATTTCTAAATGGGTAAGCGATTATTTAAAAGCTAAAAATAAAAAGCGTTCGAATAAAGCAGAGTTAATGCTTCGTTTATCCTCTGTTTGGCGTCATTACTTCCCAACAGAAGAGGCACACCTCTTTTTTAAATCGTTTGAAGTTTTTACCGATTTGCGATCATTTTCATTGAACCTAGAACTACTTTCAGAATTTTTAAAAGAAATTGATCCATTGGTAACCAAATCGATCTATTTATTTTGGACATTCTTAGATAATGAAAAAATCATCGATGAGCATAAAAGTTACCAACTTCTTTCAGAGATCGAACTGACAAGACCTCTTTGGATTATTGGATTTAAGCACTTGAGTGGAATTCAAATTGATATGCTAAAAGAGATAGGGACAAAAAATCAAGTGACGGTTTTTTTCCCGAAGGATGTCTATGACGAAACAGTAAATACTGACTGGATACGCTGGCTTGTTCCAGATGAGAAAATAGAGACAGAATCAAGGAATAAAAATTTAAAAATTCTTTATTTTCCCAAAAATAAATTAAACCTCGTTTTACATTCATACATTAATGAATTTGGACCATTTGATATTGCCTTGGCCACCCCCCATTCAAGCTTTCATTTAAAACAAGAGGTTTTTCTAGTTGATCAGTTTTTTAAATCTCCCGAGGATTTATTTAGTGTTCAACGTGAAAAAATTATCGAGGAGTTAACGGAGGATTTGGGTGAACAAAGCAGTGAAATTCAAATATTTATGGACCAAATTGAAGAACGGAAAAAGGGGGCCTTGAAAAATGAAAATTATATCGCCTATAAAGTACTATCGCTTCTCACAGAAGCTTTAATTTTGTATGGAGAATTTCAAACAAAAGTGGACAGTTTTTCTCTGAAAGTTTTTAAAATGATTTTGGAACTGAATTCTCCACGTATTACCATGACTACCTTGGCCAGCAAAGCGAAGAGCAGATTGCTTGAGCTCAATGAGTTACCGTATTATGAAAGCAATAATCGATTAATCATAGTCGCTTCGTCAACGTACGGTTCTTTAAAATCATCAGAGAGTCGCTATAGTGATAAAATGATAGATTCGCTGAAAGCGATTGCACCGATCAAAAGATCAGGCCTGGAATTCTCTTATCTCAAAAGTGAACTCATTCATACACTTTCAAAAACAGATGGGCTCCTTCTGATGGAAGAGGGTTTGGAAATAATTGATTTAGCATGGAGAGAAATTTTAAAAGATTTCACTCCTCAAGTCATTCAGACAACAATAAAGTATGAGTTAAAAGGAAAGAAGGACTATCTTTTATCTCGAATGAGTTTAGGTCCTTTTGCACCTTCTCAGTTTTCGGCATCAAGAATCCAATCTTTTTTAGACTGTCCTAGGAAATACTATTTTACCTATATAAACAAGATGGAGCATCGTCCAGAAGAGCGTTTAAAGATAGGTCAAGATGAAATGGGGACGATTGAGCACTTGATCATCGAAAAGTATTTTCATGAAATCGACTTTACTATTCAAGAAGGAATAGAGAGAGGGAGGCATAAGATAATATGCATGGAAACTTTTGAGGATTTCCTCTTGAAGAGTCAATTGACTTTAAGTAGCAAAGACAAGATGAGTGCTTTTTATGAACTTCTTCACTACTCTCAAAACGGGATAGAATTTCTTCTTGATTTTTGTCAAAAAAACAAGGCCTGTAAAATTCAATTTGAATCTTCTTTGGGAGAGAATCCATGGAGTTTAGTTGGTTCGATTGATTGTCTTGTGCATCTGCAAGAAAACCATGTAGCACTTTTTGATTTTAAGCGATCATCCGGTGCCATCGGTTCAAAAAAAGAAACATTGGCCTTTGATAAAGTTCAAATCTGGATCTATTTATTAATTATGCAAAAGCTACGAGGTCATGAAATACACTCTTGGGGATATGTTAATTTATCAGAGATCTCATCTTCTCAAATTTATAATGAGACAGAGTCTTTTTCTTTGAGCGATGAGGTTTTAAATGAATTTCAAAAGATCCTCGTTACAGCAATTGAAAGACTGAAAGAAGAAACTCATTTTAAGGCAGTCCCAAGAGATGAAAAAATTTGTGACTTTTGTGAAGTTCAACTATTTTGTGATAGAGGGAGCTGTTCTTCATGATCTCAGTATCTAAAAGAGCGCCTAATCCTGAACAAGAAAAGGCCATATTTCATACAGGGGGAAAGTTGTTATCCGCAGGTGCGGGTTCTGGCAAGACTTTTGTTTTGATTGAACACCTTGTCTTTATATTGCGCAATCTTCAAGCAAGAAGTTCAAGCAGTGATTGGCACAAACTTATCCAATCTGAACTTTCAAAAATTGTACTAATGACATTTACTAAAAAAGCCGCAGGTGAAATGTCTGTTAGAATGATGCGGAAGATTGATGAAATAATCGGTGAGTCAAAGAGAGAGGAGAATGAGCAGGATTTCTTATTTTGGAGTTATGTACGTCAGAATTTATCTTTTTTTAATATCACGACTATTCATGGATTTTGTCATCGTATTCTTGGTTTAGGATATTGGAATGATTTCCCACAAAATATAGAACTGGTAACTTCGCTTGAGCATAAAAATAAAATACAAAAGATTTTTGATAAATGGTTTAAGGAAAATGAAGAAACCTTAGATCCTCTATTTCTTGCAAGTTCACAATCACTTTTTTTGGCAATGAGGGAGATTTTTGAATCTCCTGAACTTCGGGTAATGTGGGGCAGTTGTGATAGTCCAAGAACAGCGGAAGACGAAATTAATAAATTCTTTGATCAGTTGCTTGAGGTAAAAGGTTACGACGAACTTTTCTCTCAGGGGTTTGACTTAAAAGCTTCAGTTAAAGAAGAAAAGAAAAAATGGTACGAGTTCCTGGTGGCCTTTAATGAACTTTGTCTTCAAAACGGAAAGATTCAAGCATCGAATTACCTAGCTTATAGTCATTTCTTCAAATCAATTATTCGCTTTCCAATAGTGAACTCAAAAGAAATCTCTCCAGAGCAGCGTTTCATTATAGAGGCTGCTCGCAGATTGAGAGAAGATCTGAAAAATGTAGTTGATGATTTAGTAGTACTAACTCAAGAATTTAAGATCTATAAAAAATGGATTGAAGTCATCGCAGACCTTTTTAATTATATTGAGAAGCATTACTTTGAAATGGATGGGTTTTCATTTTCAGACTTAGAGTATTACTCCTTAAAGGCGTTAAGTAATCAAGAAGTATTAATAAAAATTCAAGAGAGTTACAGTTATTTTATCGTAGATGAATTTCAGGACACTTCATTTATACAGTTTGAAATATTAAAAAAATTAACAAATGAAAATCCCGCTAAGTTATTCTGCGTTGGAGATCGAAAGCAGGCCATTTACGGCTTTAGAGGAGGGGAACTTCAAGTTTTTTCAGATTGTTCAAAACTTGTAGGAGAGTCGAACAATTTATTCTTAAAAAATAATTTCAGATCAACTTCGGCAGTTATTGATTTTAATAATCAATTGTTTGAAAAAGTTTTTCCATTAGGTCTTGAGTATGAGGGCCAGGATCCTCATAGTGTGCAAATGGAAACTCAGAATATTCCAATTAAAGAACAGGGCCCCGGGGAAGTGGTTTGTATACGAACCCAAGTAGTAGGAGAAAATCCAGAAAAAGATCTAGATTTGCTTGAGGCACAAATACTCTGCGATCACATCTCATCTCTTCTAGGAAGAGATGAGATCAAGTCGATAAGTGTTCTTTACCGAAAACTTAAGCCCAGTGCTTTATTGTTGGATTTATTTTTAAAAAAGAACATTCCTTTTAGTGCTCAAATTAAAATTAAGTATGACAGTGATCCATTGATTAATATTCTTTTTTATTTAATTGAGCTGCATCTTAATAGAGGTAATTTAAAAAAACAAAAAGCAACAAGTTTTTTGTTTGAAACTTTATTGAGTGTTTTAGGTGTAGAAAGTCATGATCCACAAAGCTTGAAGCAATTTTTTTCAGATCTAGCGCTATTGGGGCTCAGAATGGCCTTTCATAAGTTTGTCTTTTCTTTAGGTTTAACAAACTCTTTTCATGCTCAAAATGCAGAAGTCGTTGATGCTATTTGCAGGATTACAAAGGAAGATGTCGTAAAAGTTTATCATCTTTTAAAAAGTAATGATGATGAAACTTATGCATGCGAAATGATGAGCGGTTCTTCTAGTGAAGCGACTCAACAGAAACGAATTGTTCTCATGTCAGCGCATGCTTCGAAAGGACTAGAATATGATGCAGTTTTGCTTGCAGGAATACATACTAATGGCCGTCATAATGGAATGAAGGATATTGTTGGTAAATTACCACACAGCTTTAAATGGAAAAAATCGTTCGATCAAAAAATGTTTCATAAATCACCTTTTTATTATTTAGAATCAGAAATTTTGAAATTAAAGGATTTTTCTGAAAGCAAAAGATTGTTATATGTTGCTTGTACTCGAGCAATTGGGCATTTGGCCTTTGTAGATTTATGGGGGACAGTCAAGGAGTCGACGAAGGATTTTTATACTTATAAAAATAGTTGGATTCAAGCATTGCGTTTGATGGAGACCAAACAAAATGAAAAAATAATTGAAAATAGTCATGAACCAAGGGTTGATGTTCCTTTAATCCAACAAGACTCCTTAGGTCTTTTGAGACATGAAAAATCCAATGCCTTAGGGGTTTTATCGGAATTATCAGTTACGAGACTGGCAACTCTTGCCGAATGCCCGTTTAAGTTTTACTTACAGAATATTTGCAAAATCACCCCTGAAGAGTCCGGATCTTTACCTCTTTTTAATAATGAGGAAACAGAAGAGGAGGTTTTTTATTCATCAATGAAAAGAGGGACTGAAATTCACGGGTATTTATCAAAATTATTTTTAAAAGAAATAACAGCTGAAGTTTTACCAATTAAAGAAAAAGACAAGATTTTGTGGGCCTATTCTTTGGGAGTATTTGTTGACGAAAAGATTGAGTTAATAAGTGAGCAGATGATTAAGTTTTCCTTTTTTGGGCAGATGATTAGTGGAACACCCGATATCGTTTTTGCAAGCAGCGAACGTTTGATGATTTGGGATTTTAAGACAGGGATTCGAGATCAAGAGAATGAAGAAGGTTATTGGTTTCAGTTAATGTGTTATGCCTATGCCTATGGTCAATTGAAGCACTATGCTCAAGATAAAAATATTGAGATTGCTCTGCTCTATCTTGACCAAAAAGATATTTTTAATAAACAAATGAGCTTTGGTGCAATTGAAAATTATTTATATGACCAATGGAAAAAGACCGAGTCACTTGATCAGACTAATCTTTTTCATTGCTCAAGTTGCTCATACTCAACTATTTGCCAAAAAGGCAAAAGCTTATAGTTTTTTGATTTTGTTGCGAGCTACACTTCCTGTGTTAAAATAATGAACAGCTCTATTCATGTAATGGATGATGACATTAAAAGCAGGAAGCGTATGAAATCAAAAATTTTGGCCACGACTCTTTTGTTCTCACTCTTAGTAACCTCTCAAGTATTTGCAAGTGAAAAAGACATATATGAATTTTCATGGCTAG
>JAGOVS010000208.1 GCA_018060625.1 Bacteriovorax sp.
GGCAAGCTTTGCTTGCGTACCCTTGACGCGCATAGCGACAATGAAGGCACTTCCCTTTGAGGGGGAGATTCGGTTTTTTTTAGGGTCGACTATTTATCTTGATATAAAAGAAACAACAGCGATTTTATAAAATGTTCGTTTTTGCCTGTCTCCGTCTGGCGTTGATGGCACTTTTTTGCGATTTTTGGGGAAAAGGTTTTAGGAGATAGTTTTTGAGGGATTAGAAGGAAAGGAGGAGGAGTAAGGAAGGGGATTGTAAAAAAGGAAAAACCTTTGTATCTTTTTGCTTCGGCAAAGAAACTCAAGCACACAAAGGTCTTTCTAAGTGAAAAATAAGAAAAAAAGCACCAAGAGTCAATCTCAAAGTTCACAATATGATCTTAAGGACTTCAAACAAACAGGAAAAATCCGTCATTGGGATAAGCGAAAGCTGGAATCTTTTGTTGTTTCGAGTTCTTATTCTTTGATGTCAGACCTCAAAAAGTATGGGGAGAAAATGGCTTCCTGTGGGGATTTTCTGAAATTTGGAGCTTGTTCTCATGTAGAACATGGAAAAAAGCTCATTAAGGCTAATTTTTGTAAAGCTCGTTTGTGTGGAATGTGTCAGTGGAGAAAGTCTCTCGTCGTTCGGAAACAAGTCGTGGATCTTGTTCATGAACATCAGAAAAAATATTCATCAGATGTGCCTCTCCTTTTGACTTTAACGGTTGTGAATGTGAAGGGGGGAGAACTGAATAAGGCCATTGATCAGATGAATTCTGCTTGGAAAAGACTGACTGAGCTTAAGATTGTAAAAGGGTCTGTGCGTTCTTGGTTTAGGTCTTTAGAGGTCACTTATAATAAGGACAGAGATGATTATCACCCTCATTTTCACGCTCTTTTGATGGTACCTCATCATTATTTTTATAAAGACAGAGGCCTTTATATTCCTCATGAAAAGTGGCTTGAGCTTTGGAAAAAATCCATGAGGGATGATCGAATTACCCAGGTGGATATTAGAAAAGTTAAGTCTCGAGAGCAGGGAAGTCTGGAGTCGCTTGCTGGGGAAGTTGCTAAGTATGCAACGAAGCCTTCATCTTATATTTTTGAAAATGAAGAAGGGGAAGAAGAGGCGTCTCCGAAGGTGATTGAGGAGTTGCATTATGCTTTAAAAGGTCGTCGCCTTATTGGTTTTGGTGGTCTTTTTAGTAAAATTCGGAAAATGAAAAAGATGGTTGATGTGGAGGAAGCTAATTTAATCCATGTTGATGAAGAAGAAGTTTCAAAGCAGTGCTCTTGTAAAATATGTGGGAGTACGTTGATGGAGGAGCTTTATGGTTGGAACATTGGGTTTAAAAGATATCGGAGGATTTATTTAGAAGAAAAAAGTGAAGAATATGAATCACATAAAGCTCAGTCAGATGAAAAATTCTTTAGGGAAAAAGAAGGGGTCTCTTGTGAAAGAAGAGAAGGAAAAAAGCCATCTTTATTATTGGCCGCTTTGAAAAGAGGAGTTGAACAAGAGAAAGACAATTCTAAGGAAGAGACGATTTTATCATGTAAAATTGCCTCCTTTTTGATTTCTTTAAGGGGTCCTCCTTAAAATTTTTTCTTGCATCCTAAGGTTTTTTTTGTACAATAATATTGTACAATATCATGAGGATCATATGTCACTTGAAATTTCTTATTCTGAAATGAGAAAAAGTTTAAAAAGCTATCTTGATCAGGTTTGCTCTGAGCATAAGCCTCTCCTTGTTAAGAGGCGTAAAGGAGAAAATGTTATGCTCCTCTCTGAGGATGATTATCGTTCTTTAGAGGAAACTGCTTACCTTTCACGATCTCCTGAAAATCTCAAAAGACTTCTAGAGGCACTCAACAGAAAAGAAGGGAAAACCCTTGATGAGATCCATGAAGAATTTGGAATTTGATCTTAATGCTATTGAGGATCTTTCTTATTGGATCAAGAAAAACCGGAAGAAAGCAGAGAAAATAATGTGCCTGGTTAAAGAAATAGCTAAAGATCCTTTTACTGGAACAGGGAAGCCTGAGCCTTTGAAACACTCTTTGGCAGGTTGTTGGTCTCGTCGTATAGACCAGGAGCATCGACTTGTTTATTCAGTTGATAGTCAAAAAATTCGAATCCTTTCCTGTCGTTTTCATTACTAGTCAAATTTTTTTGTGGTCTATGTCGCATGCGACAAAGCGTTGTTGCCAGAGGCAACGTATAAGCGCGCATGTCTAAAAATCGACATGACAGCCTTTACTCGCTTTCTTTCCTTCAATAAAAAGTATCGAGTCCCTCACGACGCCCGTGGTCGTCAAGCACGAGCGCTATTTTTAAGAGCGCATAAGTGCGCATCCTCCGGATGAAGCCCTATTAGAGGAATTTTTAGGGTATTTTATGAAACACAAACAAGAAAGGAGCCTCTCTCATGAAAAAAGCTGAAGCTAAAAAGGCCATGACTAAAGCAAGGTTGATTATTGAAGTTTCTAAAGAAACCGGTCTTTCCAAAGCGGATACAGCATGTGCTCTTGAGGGAATGCTTCGATCTATTCAGAGAGAGCTTCACCAAGGACATAAGATCAAAATTACGAGATTTGGAACCTTTAGGATTTTTCAACTCAAGGCAAGGGAAGGGCATAACCCACGAACAGGTGAAGCGATGAAAATTCCTGAGAGGAGGATCGTTAGATTTAGAGGAGGGGCAAAATTGAAGGAAGATATTGCCTAAGCTTTTTGAAATAAAATGTGTAGAGGAGGAGGACTTGTGATCCGTTTTCTTGAGTGACTCTTCTCGTAAATAGGCCTCTTAGAACTCCTATAGTTGCTCTTAAGAGGAAAGGGTGAGTGAAAATTATTTTTCGCTTCTGTAGAGCCTTCTATGGGGTTTGAGGATAGGTTTAAAGTTCAACAATCGATTTTCTGAAAACTGAAATAGGGCTTCATCCGGAGGATGCGCACTTATGCACGATTGCAAATCGTGACGTGCTTGATGGCCACGGGCGTTGTGATGAGGTAGGGTAAACAGCTAAAAAATTGTTTGAATCAATAGGGTTTTGCTTGTGTTTTTTTGACGATTGTTGGTGATATCCCTTCTTAAAAAGAGGGTGCCGTCGGCAGGACCGCATGTCACGATTTGCAATCGTGCATAAGTGCGCCTTTAGAAATTTTCGATTTCTTCAGGATATCCTCATTCGCTTTGCTCATATATTTTTTGATGGGGTCTGGAGATAAGAAGAAATTTAAGGAGCGAAGCGAGTTAAGAGGGTCCGACGATTTTTAAGGAGGCGCGCTTATACAAACTTAAAAAGTTTGTGCTCTTTGATGCAAGCACCTCAGACCAAGACACGAGCTCAAGAAGATTTTTTTATCAGACGCGACCTCAAACGAAAACGCTGAGAGAGGTCGAAGGACGAGGGAGAATTTATCAGACGTAGGAATTTGAGTGAGGTCTAGAAAATAGCTAAGGACGTTAGGAGATAAATTTGAAGAATTTGTCAACTACGCAATATGCGTTGCCAAAAATGGCAACACAAAAAGGCGAAGAATATTCTTGAGCTTCTTTTCTCAAAAGGAAGAAGGAGTGGATTGTCATAAATTTAAGAATGGGATAACCTGAGCGCGACCCAAAGGTGCTTCAACACCTTTGAGCCGCTAACCACAACTAACGGATTGGAGCTAGTCATGGCTGATCATGATATACAAAATTCTCATCATCTCTTAAAGCGTTTAGAAGAAGAAATGCTCTTCCTGAGGAGTCTTATGTCTCAAGCGGAGGTCGTTGCTTCTAATTTACGAGGAACCTGGACCGCAGTCGACGTAACCTATGGTAACTGGAAAAGAGACCTCAAAGAAGACGATCTCAAAAAATAATCTTTTTAGAGGAAGGTTCAAGGATGAACCTTTTCATCCTTGAACCGATGGTGAGATAAAGCCGGAGTTGTCGCGCGGGTCAAGGGCCCCGAAGGGGGCAAGCTTTGCTTGCGTACCCTTGACGCGCATAGCGACAATGAAGGCACTTCTCTTTGGGGGGGAGAGTAGGTTTTTTTTAAGGTAGACTATTTATCTTGATATAAAAGAAACAACAGCGATTTTATAAAATGTTCGTTTTCGCCTGTCTCCGTCTGGCGTTGATGGCACTTTTTTGCGATTTTTGGGGGAAAGGTTTTAGGAGATAGTTTTTGAGGGATTAGAAGGAAAGGAGGAGGAGTAAGGAAGGGGATTGTAAAAAAGGAAAAACCTTTGTATCTTTTTGCTTCGGCAAAGAAACTCAAGCACACAAAGGTC
>JAGOVS010000059.1 GCA_018060625.1 Bacteriovorax sp.
GACTCATTAAAAGATAAACCCGATAGGAACCCTTAAAAAAGTATGTCTTTAAGGGTTCCCGTTCGATTACAACTTGCTCACGGTTGTTTTAAGACCGCTGACGAGCGCATAGTAACCGACCTTCAGGTCAGCCACTGCCACGTCCATACGCACCATTTCCGACTCAAACCGATCCACAAGTCTCAAAACCCCGCGTTTTATGGTTTGATTTTCTCCTTTTAAGCCAATAAATGCCTTGGTTTTTTCTATCGTCTCTTTTTTTCATGGGGCACTAATGGGACATTAAAGAATAACAAGTGGTATGAATGAGGAAGAAATTATCACATTTTTTTGTCCGAAAAATCAGAGGTTAGCGCTCGAAAAGTTTTGTTAACTGTCCCGCTTATTGTCCCGTAAAGATAAGAAATCGTCATATTTACCAAAAGGTTAATGTCGATTCGACCAAATTTCCAATTTGTTCGATCAAGGGCGAGAATGAGAGAGCCTTTGAGGCCAGCCATTTCCAGAATGGCTTGCGCATATTCTGAAAAGTTAAAATCGAATGTCTTTAAGAAATTAGAGATGCGAGTGCACACTGATTTTTGTTTGGCCGCGCCCGTAAATCCAAGGGCTGTCTTGTGTTGTTGAACGGATCCTAACGTAATCATTCCTAAAATCATGCTTACGAAGCATTTTGATCTTGCCAAGTTCCAGGGTAATAGGGTTTGATATCTTTCGAGAAGGGCGGTGAGATCCATAGTTTTTCTTTCTTGTTGTTTTTTGTCAAACTATAAGCTCTAAAATTTTATGTGTCTTTTCAATCCCTTCTTTCATATCTCAAAAAATTATGGGGTAGTGAGACAAAAAATAATAGAGTGGTGAATTTGACAGTATAAAGGCGAGTTTCAATGGGAGGTAGAATTATTAAATGTATTTTAAAGGTCTTTTTTTACTTTCATTTTATGCTGTTTTTATGTTTTTGAAATTTTCAGTATTAAGCATAGATAATAAAAGTAAAACAATGGAATTTATTCGGGAATCTTATTCTTCAGTAGATCGTTTTCAATCTCCAACCGTTGCGGACTTGAAAAGTGTTGAAGAGCTGTTTTACAAACTCTTCATTTCTCCTTCTCAAGATGTGGATCAGGAATCTTGGGCTAACCTGGGTTTTCAGATCGAAAAGAACAATGCATTTCTTATTCTCAAAGAAAATCAAGAAAAAAAAACTGGAAAAGGAATTTATATATTTAATACTAAAAGTTCTATTCCAATTATTTTTGAA
This sequence comes from Bacteriovorax sp., assembly GCA_018060625.1. Lineage (GTDB taxonomy): Bacteria > Bdellovibrionota > Bacteriovoracia > Bacteriovoracales > Bacteriovoracaceae > Bacteriovorax. Next base: position 1,262 of record JAGOVS010000059.1, read on the forward strand.
GCACCTCATTTCCCTTCCGATAAGCATACAGGAACCATTACAGCGCGATTGATAGAAGAAGGCCCTTTTTTAGCGGCAGCCTGGAGTTCCGTTCATCGAAAAAAGGGTAATTTAACCAAAGAGCCTATGAGCTATTTTAATGCGTTTTCAAGAGCTTTTGGGCGTGCTTATCCAAAGGGCATCATTATACAGTTTCATGGTTTTGAGAATGATAAAGGAGACCCGCAGAAACTTTCCACGGACTTAATTTATAGTTCAACCCTTTCCTCTCCACCACCTCGCTTTTTTACCTATGGGAAGTGTTTAAAACAGCTCCCTATTCAACTTTTATTTTATCCTCAAGAGATAAACGTATTGGGGGGAACAAAAAATATTAATGCTGAAAAACATAGAGAAGTAACGAAAGAAGGCCTTTTTTTGCATTTAGAGATGAGTCTAAAACTGAGAAAAAGATTGTTAAAAGATAGAACTCTTCGCACTAATTTTATAAACTGTTTTATTCAAAATGAAAATTGAATTTTATCCCTTGTGGGTTTTATTATTATATTTGTTTTTTCACGGGAGTGCCTACTCGACTATAGATGATTTAGAAAATAAACTTCGAGAAGAAGAGCCTATCCAACTCCGCTGGGATAATATTGATGGAGAACCTTTCTGGATCTCTGGCCCTTCTCCACATTATGATGCAGAACATGGTTTTAATGTTGTCACACTTTCTTCAAAAGAACCCGTGACAGTCCGCTTGACGAAAGAGGCTTATTTAAGAATTCGTGTACCTTCTGAGACTCTTTCTCCTTGTGATCTTCAGGTTTTGGTTTCGAATGGCTCTGGGCTCTATGCGGAACAAAAACTCATGGTGTCTGGAAACGATATGATTTTGCCCCCCGCAAATTATGAAGATTCAATTGTAAAGGTTTCTTTAAAGCCAAGCAAAAAGACGTCTGTCCAGGCTGGTTTATTTCTCTCTCGATATGAACCTCCTGCACCAATGGCTCCCTATCGTACCCATCTGGAGAGTTCGGATGAATCCATAAAGCTCTTAAGCCATACCACCGGTGTTCCTGAAAACTCAATATATGAATCTTTTTATGCTCTAAACCCACAAAGAAAGACTATTCTTGAGGTGGAAGGCCCAAGGAGACTTAATCTATCTACCAAATATATTTATGATCATCTTGATACGGGTCATACATTTATGTATCGAGTTAATGTTCTGATGGATGGAAAGATTTTTCACACGGCAGAATATACAGCTCAACCTGATCAAAACAACATGTACTATAAATTATTAGATTATTATATTTTAGGATTTTCAGACATCAACACTATTGAAATACCGGCCGGAAAACATATCTTAACTCTCGATTCGAATGCCAATATTTTCTACCAAATTCAAGAGCTTGAAGATACAGGCTACCTTGTTCCTTCTCTAAACGCGCCTTCACTCGAAGATCGCCCCCCGACGCCAAATTTAAGTGCATTAACCTTACCTGAAAAAGATATAAAACAATTAGAAATACCTGAGCTTCGTGCAAAAATGGCCCCATCCTATCTCCAGCTTTTGGCGATAAAACTTGGTAAAGATAATTTTTGGAGAGCTGATGGCTTGCAAAGTGGCTTCTTACTCAATGAAGTTTACCAAAAACGTCTTGATGCCCTTGATCTCCTACAAGCGCGTGATCAAAGCCTTGGCCTTTTTACTTTTTATAGGGATCTTCTTCCCTCCAAAGGGATAAAACAAAATCAACAAAAATATGCCTATGTAATTGATTGGAATTTGAGAGGTCCAAAAGATGAAGGAAAGGAGACTTTTGTACTTGAATCTCATAAAGATGATCTCTTAACACATCTTATTGGAGGATACTTTTATCATATAAACTGTTCCACAGAAGATCCTTTGACGTATACTCTTCCCGACCGTCAAGCTCCATCGTTTTTACGTATACTTGCCAATCAGACCATGATGACCTCTCCCCAATCCTTCTGGGTTCAGTATGATCAAAATGAACCTTTTAAATTGGTTGTTTTTCCTCATAAAGAACTCTCCTCTGAAGCCTATAAACCAACCCGAGGACTCATGGGGCTTAGGTTAATGAATGACTCACTTGGAACCTTAGGGGGACTTTTTAATATTCGTGCAGAACCAGGTCCGTTATATCCTGCAGGCGTTCTTGAGATACCATTAGATGCTGATGTTAAACAAGTTAAGGTATGGGGCGCAGACAAAAATTCTAACCCCATTGAAATTGCTCTCCATTACCAAGCCTCTCGTCCATACCGTTTAGAGCAGCGGATGATGCTAGAAGAAATCCAGCGTGTCAAAACCCCTGAAGACCTTTTCATAACTGCTCTAGAATTTGTGATCAGATGCCAAACTGAAAAGAAAAAATCGTGTGATTTTAATGCCTTTTGGGGGCAGCTTAAGGGCTATTGTGAGGAGCAGAAACAATCGGTTGCTGAGTTATACAACCATTGGCTAGAGCTTTTGCGTTTTCTTGCAGGACGACATCAACGTCTCATGACGAGTATTGGCGAAACGGATCCCCTTTATATTCAACCGGGGAAAGGACAATTTTCACAAGAAAAAATTAAAGAGGCTGAAAATCTTTTTCAAGAAAAAAAATATCAAGACTCTTTTGATGTATGGACAGAACTCCTTAACACATCGGATGCAGCTATCTGGAGAAAAGCGCATATTGAACGAATACGGGCGCTTCAAAATCTAGGTGAGGTTTACCTTGCGGGGAGGTATTTGCAAACTATTTTTTTAAAAAGTCAGGATAAGGACTTACAAAGAGAAGCCTTTCATTATCTTTTGAGTTTTTACCAGAAAAACCAGGACTATTTTTCTTTAGAAGCCATTCTTACTCAACAGATTATAAGAACAAAAGACACAACTGCTTTATTGATCTTAAGCGAGGTGTTATTGGAAGATAATAATCCAGAACTTGGATTAGACCTCGCTCACATTATTAATCCAAAAAAAGAAAAACCAACCAAAACACTTATCTTTACTGCACTTAGAGAAAATCGAGCACGTAATGGTGAACGCCTTGGTGAAAGTATAGAAACACCCGAAGAGTCTTGTTTTTGGAATGCTCAGCTTGACCAAATCGATGGTCATTATGAAAAAGCCCTTGAAGGCTTTAAAAAAGCAGGAGAGCAAGGTAAAGTATGGTACGATCATCTTTCGAAGGGACTTTTAATCCAAAAGAAACTCTATGCTGCTGACTTAAAAACACGAAAGTCTGCGATTGCAAGTTGGATGGCATGGACAAGAGATCTTCCTGGGCCTTATCATTGGAATCCTGCTGATTACCTCGTAACCCAAAGTGCTCAGGCAACTACCTTGTATAGTCCAGTCATTGATCAGTATGCTTTTTTATATCTTGCTAAACCTAAAGAGCCATTACAACTTAAAGTAATTGGACCTGCTCAAATACAATTTCATGTAAGAGTCGTTTTTGATAAATCTGTACCTATCCCCTATAAAGGATGGTTAGAGATTAAGGATAATGACATCTCTCTTGATCGACCTATCTTGTATACATTTCCTTCTGAAGACTTGCAGTTCATTGAGAACACGGATCAACCAGGTTTTAAGATGACTTATGAAATTACAGTGGGAAGCGGTGAGCACACAATCAGTCTTACACCTCAAAATACATCCGTTATTGTCGCTCCTTTTATTAACAAACCTATCCTCCCTCTCACAGTTCTACCACCTATCACCCATGATTCCCTTGCGCTTATTTTAAGTGACTCTTGGACGGATAAGATAGAAGAAGATGATGATGAGCTTCCTTTTTTTCTTTTGAAAAACAATAGTTCAAATGATCTGAAAAGTGCATCTGCGAGCCCTTCACAATATGCGTCCGCAGTTCAATCTAAACTTCCTTTGATTGAACTGGTATTGAAAGAGCTTTCAGATCATTCTGAAATTAAGCCTTATGAATCATCTCCAGAAGATACGGCCTCCCAACACCTCTCTACTCTATTGAAAGCTTATGAAGAAAGTCCACATGAAGGGATCTTAGTTGAAGCTCAACGGTATTGGGACGAACATCGCGAGTTTACTTCACTCTCTCTTATATGGAACCGATTTATGGAGTTGTCGTCTTGGACTCCAATTGAAATTCCCCAAAAAAGTGCAGGTGTGCGTTCTTTTCCCAAAGAAAATCCGTGGGAGCCAGATATTCCTGAGCTTATTTTAAGGAAAAATTTGATGAAAAATAATAGAGATGAATACGTGCTCACGGGAACATCTCCTCTCGTTTTTCAACTTTTTAACAATACTCCAATACACCTTAAAATTGTTTCTTCTTTGGCCCATTTAATATCAGATGATTTCAGAGAGGTGGTTTGGGGATATCAAATTGATGAGGGAAAAAAACACTCAATTCGTTTTACTCCTTCCCATCACTCTACAGAAAATGAACTTGAAATTCCTAAGGGAGAACATAGCCTTCGAATATTTCTTGAAAAACCAGAAGCGAATACCTTTGTAAAATTGAATATTTTTGAGAAAAATGAAGAAACATTAACTTGGAATAATTTATCTATTGAATCAAAAAAAGATTATTTAGTGGCGACATCCACAGATCCTGTTGTTCTTGATGTAAATGGTCCTTCCTGGCTTCTCATTGAGGAGTGGAAAAAAGGAAAAATCCTCTCTAAAAATTACTTTGTAAAAGAGGGTAGCAAAAAAATCATTCTCAAACCTGCTCAAGAAAATGGAGAGAGGCTGTTCCGTATTTATCGTAGAATAGCTAGAGATTCAGATATTGCAGAGCCGGGAGCTCCAGCTCCAGCTCAGTATGTATCTGTAGAGGCAAATCCTGTTTTCTTTAAGGATTGGAAGCCTTCTTACCCTATTCAAGGGCAAGAAGTTCTTCCTTTAGGAGGTCAAGAACTGGGCACCTTAAGTCTTTCAGCTTCTTTAAATAGAATAATTGCTGCTGATGTTATTACACCGAATAAACTCTCTGATACAGTAGCCCGTTATGTAGAAGAACGAGCAACTTATCGTTACTTTGATGAATTAAGGCGCATCTTTTGGCGAGGAGATATTTTAACACGACAACGAAAGAGTGGACGCCCAACTGTGGGTATTGAGGGATCTGCAGAATATTCCCCCATAGACTTTCCACTTACCTTCTGGACATTAGGAACAGCTTACACTCAGTCTCCCAATATGACTTTTCTTTATTCAGGAAAGACGGCAACGACTCCTCCAAAAAGATTCTTTCAAACTGAAAATAGTGATAAATTCCTATATACTGGAACAATTGTGGCAGGTGTTCGTCATAAACTTGTTTTTAATGAAAAAATAGATCAAAGAATGGAGCTTTCGATACTCGGTCGCAAAACAGCAACTCTCTTTAATGCTCCTTTGAATACGAAAATTATAAGCTCTACAACCTCAACAACCGTCACTATTCCCGATTTTTCTCAAAATATACCCGACCCAGATGTTTACACAAAGTATATGGCTACTCATCCTAGGGCTTTAAATTTTTCATACAAAATTTACTATCGACCCTTTATGGATACACAAGTATGGGCTCAGTTTTCTGAGACAACAACGCCCGCACTCAAATTTTCTAAACCAGATTCTACGAGTATTAGAGTTGGGCTTGATCAACTTTTAGGCCCTGTCATTTTAAATTTTGGTTTTGGCCGACGCCACTACTATAAGACCGGAATGCCACCACTTACACCCCAACCACCAAATTGGATTGATCCCAACCGGCAATTTCCATTTAACCGTTATATTATTGATGGTGGTTTTTCTTGGAATACATGGTTAAGTAATCATAACCGATTAGAATGGAAATTGAATATAAGTAGAGTTGTTGATAAAGGATTACCAACCCTTTTACCAACTCCTACGAATCTGAATCCTTCAGTTCTTGGCGTCAATACTTGGATCGGTTTTATATCTTTTACATGGCATTTTGGAAACGGACGGGATTTCCGAGATTTCAGCCCGGATGAAATTTTATTTAAAGATCTCCGTGAACGAGATCTTCCTCCTGTTCAAATTCCCCAAGGAGCTAATAAGCTGTGATTGATATTCAATTTTATCTTAAAAAAGATCTTGCACCTTTGCTTATCCAAGCTAACGCTGCGCTTATTGAAAAAATTCAGAATGACTATCTCAATGCTGAAAAGCCAGTGTTTGATTTCTTATGGGATAGATGCGTCTTTCTTAATGAGGAGATTGAAAATAAAAAGAAAATATTTGGACACTATGAATCCAAGCATCGCGAAGCTTCACATGATTCAGCTCAAAAAGTAATTATTTTAGAATTTTCAAAAGCACTCGGGGCTTCACAAGAAGAATTATTGGAGGATGAAAGAGCTTTCGCACGTTGGTTTGATTTTGATGCCCTTGCAGATCGTTGTAGATATCAAATTTCTTCTACAGAATTTGAGTTTTCCTTTATCATAAATCGACTTTCTCTCGTACTGGCTGATATGCCTCCCCAATCAAGATTAGCTCCTCTTAACTTTTTTAAGGAATTAGCTCAAAGTTATAATGGCAACCAACGCATTAGAATTACAGCACTTGAAGCGATTCTTAAAATTCTTTCTCCGGAAATTTCAATTGATGCAGAAGTTTTTCATTATTTAGCTCGTTCCACTCTCAAGGATGTCTGGATTCAATGCAGAGCAATTGATATTCTCAAACGGCTCGATCTTTCATTTTTTAGAAAAATTGTTGAAGAGAGATTGGGATCTTATGGCGCAGATCCAGATCTTTTTGTCCGTCAGCACATTGTTAGTCTTTTAGAGGAATCTGATTTCTTTTTTGATTCGTCCTTTTACTCAAAAATAATGAATGATCCGAGTGACTTTGTCCGTCAAAGTCTCTGCGAAAAAATGAAGTTTCTTCCTAAGAAAATTATTCATAAGCTTTTAGAAGACCCATCTCCACCAGTAAGGGCCATGGCCCTTCTAAAAATGAATCAAGAGCTTTCTTTTGAGGAAAGATGCAGTCTTCTTAAATTAAGAATTGAAAAGGAAGAGGATGATTATGTTCTTAAAATTGCTCTAAAATGCGTAGCGGATGGATTTAAAGGTATTTCCGCTTCTCAAAAAAGTGTTTGGATGCAGACATTTGAACCAATGTTGAGCGCACTTGTCTGTTCTGCTAACTCAATTCCAATAAGAAGAAAGGCGGCTCAAACTCGAGAATTATTATGGTGTGAGGAAAATGATTTATTAACTTCAGTTACGCACAAGCTTTTATCATTTTTAAAAAAAGCGCCCTTCCAAAAAGAAATTCTCCTTCCGAGTACATTACATCAGGGATTGAGTGAAGATGAATTAGGTCGGCTCATTTCGATTGCAGCTCAATTCAATTTTGATTATGAGCTTATAAAAACGTCTAAGGGATATAAAATTTATCGTGGAAATCGATTGAGATTTAGATGGTGGCGTTTTTTCTATGAAGGACTTCATCCTAAAACGGATAAGAGAGAAGGAATTAAACATACCATTGGAAGACATTACAAAGGAACACTTCAAATCCCTTCGGCCATCCTTGCTGAACTATCGGATACACAAGTTCCTGGAGAACCACTGTATATTCCAGAAGAAGACGGGCACCGCGCTTTTTTACCCCTTTTGGATCCGATATTATCCACTCTAACCATTGGAAAGAAAACTAAGCTTTACACGAGTGAAGGCATAACAACTGTAACGCCACCTTCTCATTGGTGGCAAAGAATAAAGGCAAAACTAAAAATTACTTTTTACTTTTCATCTATTGCAAGGCTTAGAAATTGGACAGGGACTTCCTATTGGATTCCTTCTTCTTATCTCCATGAGCTCCAAAAACTTGGATTTGAATTTAGCTTTCGCCCTCATCAAAAAGAATATGCTGAGGATCACACGGTGACTCGTTTCTTCCCTGCTTTTGCTATTTTTTCGGATTGGGATACACTATCAGCTCTTATTCTGTCTCCTTATAAAGTTCATCCTTTTAGCTTCATTGTTTTTTTATTTTTAGTTTACATTTATTTTTTCTGGAATCATATGAATGCTTTCAGAACTTTTAAAAAGGCAAGGAAGAACATTTCTCTTGTTATAGGGGGATGGGGAACCCGAGGAAAATCCAGTACAGAACGTCTAAAAGGGGCTTTAATAGGTGGCCTGGGCTTTAGCTTGTTCTCTAAAACAACGGGATGTGAAGCCATGATCACACTTGCAGGCCCCTTTCAAAAAATGAGGTCTCTACTTCTGTATCGCCCCTATAATAAAGCCACCATTTGGGAACAGGCAGAAACAACAGTTCTTGCAGAGAAGTTCGCCAAAAATGTTCTGTTATGGGAATGTATGGGACTTCGAGATAATTATGTAAAAATCATGCAAGAAGAGTGGATGGAAGATATCATTTCTACCATTACAAATGCTTTTCCAGATCATGAAGATAAACAAGGTCCTGCGGGCTATAATATTGCAGAAGTGATGACTTGTTTTATCCAACCCGGAGGTTATCTTATAACAAGTGAAGAACAAATGTTGCCCTATTTTGATGAAGCTGCATTTCAAAAGGGTACACGGCTTCATTCTGTAGGATGGTTTGAAGAAGGCCTATTAACCCACGATATTATGTCTCGATTTCCTTATATTGAGCATCCTCAAAATGTTGCTCTTCTTATGGAAATGGGAAAAGGTTTTTCTGTTCCAAAATCTTTTTTACTCAAGGAATTGGCAGACAATGTTATTCCCGATATTGGTGTTCTCAAAGTTTACGTTCCGGCTACTCTTAATTCGAGAACACTTCAACTCTTCAATGGTATGTCTGCAAATGAAAAATATAGCTGCTTAAAAAACTGGAAACTTCTTAAGTTTGATAAAGAATTTACGGCTGGAACCTGGATTACCACATTTATAAATAATCGGTCTGATCGAGTTCAGCGTTCAAGAGCTTTTGCTCAACTTATCGTAGAGGATATTTCTGCAGATAAACACTTTATTGTGGGGTCGAATATTCAGGGATTTCTAAAATTTATCAGCCAAGAATGGCACAAACATTTAAAAATTCTTCCTCTTTCAACTCTGACACTTGATTTTTTAAACTCTTACGCTCACAAGCTTCGGGTGTGCATGACAACTGAGGATCTTAATGTCCGCCTCAAAGCAATGGGAGTCATTAGCTATGATGGGGATCCTTATGACATCGTGAAACTAGAGCAATTTTTACAAAAAGTGTCCCATCCCTGTGCAGATGCCCTACTCTCTTTCCACAAAGTTAACATTGAAAATATCAATGATTACAGCAAAATACTTAATACAATCAATAAACCAGGAAAACAAAAACAAATAGAAGAGATACTGACAAAATGGTTTATGTCTAAGTTCATTTTTGCGGAGAATCAGGATTTAACGGGAGATGCATTATCTCTTTGGATTTCTAATCACACACCTCCCTTTTACTTAAACAAAATAATGGGCATGCAGAATATTAAAGGACCAGGACTTGAATTGGTGCATGAATGGGAAAACTGGGAAAAATGCTATAAGGCTGGCCTTCTTCTTTTCAACCCCCTGCCACAAAAAGTTAGACAAGGATTTCACAACTTTTTGGATATCCCTGAATTTGGATTTTTAGAAAAAGATTACCTTGAAAGCTTGATGAACAACAAAGAAATTGTAAAAAAATACAAATCCGAGTGTGAAAATTTAAAATCACACATTGAAAATGCGTATTACAACAAAAAAGTGGCTAATATTAAAAAAACATCATTCTTTAAAAATATGGTACGGAACTTTTTCGATGTTGACTCCTCACTTAAGCGTCATAAAATCGCCGATCAGCTCTATGATGATTTAAGCTGCCATCGAATTAGTTTTCTTCGAGCAATGGCTGAATTAAAGAAATTAGAAAAAGCCAATTATGAGTGAATTTCTCTTACCCATATTTCCTGAAGGAGGCCTTTCGGGTTCGATCATCGTAACCGTTGGCGTGGGTATTCTTGTTTCTGCTTTTTATAACTTAAGATTTGGATGGGTCCTTTCAGGATTCGTTGTCCCAGGTTATATAATTCCTTTATTCATTAACAGACCGATGATTGCGCTCATCGATATCATTGAGGGTGTTCTTTCTTATTTTATTGCTTATTATATATCTAGTACATTTCATCATTTCAAACTCTGCAGTGCTTTTTTTGGAAGAGATGCTTTTTACAACATTTTTCTATCCTCTATCTTGGTGAGAGTTTTATTTTCGTTTTTTTTGTTACCCGCAATTTTCTCATTTATAAATTCTATTTATGGTTTTTCTTTTTCCTACGAAGATAATTTTCAGAGTTTTGGGATTATTATTATTGCACTTATTGCTAATCAATTCTGGACAGTGGGATTTAAGAAAGGCTTAGTACCGTTTTTTGTAACACTTATGACAACTTACGTCCTGATACGATATGGGTTGATGGAATGGACTAACCTTCGAATTAGTGAGATTGGGTATCTTTATGATGCTGCCCTTTATAATTTTTTTGGTAGTTATAAAGCTTATGTCATTCTCTTGGTGACGGCACTCATAGCTTCTCGCATGAATCTTAAATATGGCTGGGAGTATGGAGGAATTCTGTTAGCCGCTCTTCTTGCGCTACAATGGTATTTCCCTGTAAAATTGTTGATTACTCTCGCTGAAGCCATTTTGATCTATTCCATATCCCGAAGTGTGTTAAAAATTCCATTCTTTGAAACAGCCAACATCAGCAGAGCCCGAGAAGTAGTTCTCTTTTTTAGCGTCGGATTTGTATATAAGGTCATCTTTTCATGGATCATGTTTTTTTGGTTTTTTGATATCAACGCAGGAGATCTCTACGGTTTTGGATATTTGCTTTCCAGTTTTATAGCGATTAAAATGTATAATAGTCAGATGCCAATTCGTGTGCTCAGTGCGATTGTTCAAACATCTTTTGTAGGCTTTATTTTAGGGACAATCATTTCCATTCTGCTCACATTGATACCCTATCCAGAAAGTATTTCGAGATTTTTTCCAGCTGAAGCTAACGTAGAAATAACAACCTACAAACCTGATTTTTTACAAAAACCGGTTCTCCCAAAAAAAATTAAGTCCACGAATGGATATCTTTCTGACTTTATTACAGAACGGACCACGCACTTCGCTGAGGCAGGGACAAACCTTTATAAACCGCCCTCTAAAGATGACTTGCATCGCTTTGATAATCACGTATTCACGCCTTTAATCACGCTCATTGATCAGGGAATAACACTCCCTAAGCTTGAAGAGCTTAACGGGGTCGCTGCAACCTATGGATACGAAATACGTCGCTTTGATGAAAAACAAAGCTCATATCTTATTCTCACTGAAGATGAAAATAGTAAGCAACGTCATTATGGCGCAACTTTTATTTTTCGCCTTCAAGAGAGTCTCCCTTACATTTTTCAAATTCCTCATCCTTTACTGGAAATCAATACGGCAGAAGCAGGTCTTTATCTCTTTTCTCAATTGAAAGGAAGAGCATTCATCCTTGCAGAAGCCCATCCCCAAACTAATTTTGATGATAGTGCTGATCCCATAAAACCAACAAATAAGAATAGCTTTTTTCATCTTGGTGCACAGATCATGCTACGCGAAGCTGGAGAAAAGCCACTCATGCTTGTGTATCTGAGAGGATATTCCCCACTTTCTTCATTTTTTCCCCTCAAGGGGAGTTCGTCAGATGCAGATGTTTTTCTTGCTTTTGACAATGGTGCTATACGAAATTCTCAGCTAACATCTCTTCAAAAAACATTCGTGAATGAATTAAAAAAAGAGAACTTTAAGCTTCTTTTTGTCGATAATGCTGAAGAAACTCAAGGATACGGTATGATGCAGATTCAGGAATTGCAATACCTGAATCAAACGAAAAATAAAGAACTTACTCTTGTCTGGTTGTCCTCGTCTCAACGAGGATTCTTTCGAACCCCTGAACATGAGTTCCTCCGTCTTTCACATATGGCCGCACTCAATATTCCTATCGAAAAAACGACAATTGATGCTTTTAGAAACATACATTCAGGTAATGAGATTGTCCTTTCTAAAGAAGCTTTAGCATCCTTGCAAAGTTATATTGAAACAGAGGATATTCTTTACCTTTCCACATTTCAAAATCTCGTTCTTCCTCATAAGCTGGTTTATGTTGTAGATCCCTTATTGCAAAACTCCTTTTTGGCTGTTGTCGATAAAGGAATCATGAAACTCTTTTCCTTAAAAAACAAAGATTCGCAAATGCTAAAGAAAGAAAAACAATGAAAAGCATTCTTTTTATCTTATTTTTATTGATGATTGTGGAAGGAAAAGCAGAAAGTCCCTCCTCTCTCCTTCTAAAAATGGCGCATTCAACACCTGCCTATAAACTCTCTAAGCATAAATGGCTAGTGTTTCCTCTTTCAAGCCAATCTTATGAGACAAAAGTATCCACTTATGCCGATATACCTTTGAATATTCCTTGGGATCCTAACAAAAGATGGCTGTATAAGATTCAAGTACAAGCTGTAAGTTTGAATGGAATCGTAATTGAGAGCAGATATTTAGAGTATCGCTCTCAGTGGATTCTCTATAAGTCACCTGATTTAGGGACTTATTCTCCCTCTTTCTATTTAGAGAAAGATGCGCAACCAACGTTAGTAAATTTTGCGCTTCTTAATTGGAGCGATAAGGAAAGAGCAGCTTTTGTTCGCGTTCGTCTTGTCAGTGAAGATATAGATGTTTTGGCCGTTTATTGTCGTGTTTTTGAGAAAGCAAACGTCATTTTTCGAAATCTGTTAAACTATTGGTATCATCTTTCTCCATCTAATCAAACCCAGCTTGCGGGTGGAAATATTTATGATTCCTTTCATCTCTCACAAGAAGAAAAAGAAAATATCATCGGTAATTTATGGAAACCCATTGGTCCACAAGGCATTCCTCACAAATCCTTTCAAGAAAAGCTATTATATCAGATAGAGCCACCAGAAGGAGTCATGATAACAAAATCTATTCAGCCTGCAGGAACTTATATAAGTGAAAATCGTTATGTCGTTATTTTTATCCCCGAAAAGGGAGCATCTTTGACATTTTTTCTTTTGCCACTTGATCCTCTTGCGAAGAATTCTCCTTCCATACTCGACTTAAAGTGGTATGGAAGAAAAATAACCGATCCCCTTGAAGTCAAACTTGAAACAAATGAGGAGGGAAAAGTAACTCATTTTTTTGAAAAAGGTTTTCTCGTTGCTTCTACTTTGAAACCACTTATTTTACGTGCAGAAGACGAGGAGGGACAACAGCTCCTCGCTCAACAACCCCTCTCTGCCAAGGGCTACAAAATCGATGAGAATCACTCTTTAGAATATAGTATTTCTCATCAAGAGGGGCAGCCAACGCCATTTCGTTTTGATTTTCGTAAAATTATGTCAACTCCTAACGATACGCATTCTCAAAGAATTTCCTATGAATTTTTAGATGAGAAAGGAACAATTCTAAAAAAGGGCTCCTTTTTGCCTAGCATCGCCTTCTCATTTTATGATTATCTTTCTCAAGATCCCTTAATTCTTCTATCCAATGCCTTTTCTAGTTATTTTGTTGTATCTGAAGATGTTAAAAAACTTCGTTTTATATCAAAAGATCCTTTTTATATTGCGGCTTATAATCGCCCCTTAAACCTAGCACGCAATTTCGATATTCCAGGCGATTATTATACCTCTGGTTCTCCTGAGGAATCCGTTCGACGACCTTGGTTCTATGTTTCTCCAGTTGATGCAGATCAAAGGGAACGCAATGGACAAGTATTGTTGTTCTTAACTCAGCCACAACCTATAGAACAGGATCCAAACGTTCGTTTGGGGATCTATGAATGGAAACAATTTTTTCCAAAGGAAAACTGGCTTTCCACCTTTCTGTTTGTTCCAAAAGATCCTGATTTTCCTCAAGTCGACCAGGCTCAGGAAGTTACTTATACTTCTCTTATCGCTTCAACTAAGAGTTCATTTTATTTTCAAGGACTTAAGGGAATGAAATTTATTCGTCCTAATCTTACTTATTTTAAAGAGAAAGAAGCTCCAGAATCTCTTGTGGTTAAAGTAGATGAAAGCGAAATTTATAATGAAACCATTTCAGGAACTCATGGAAACATACAGCTCTCCCCAATTTCCATTGGTAAGCATTTTTTAAGTATTAAGAGCCCTACTCATATAAAAATTTTTATGAATCAGCTGGTTAATAAAGAAAATAATTATTTGAAACGACAGGCCATTCAGCTTGGAAAACAAGAAGTCCTGTTTATTTATGAGAAGAAAGTGGATAATGAAGCGGTCACCTTAACACTTGACCTTTTTGGTCGTTCTCAAAGCTATACCAAAGTAGCCTTTAAAATTGAAGGACCTTCTCCCCCAGAAAATATTCCATTAGTCGATTATACTATTCGAAAAAGGAATTATGACATTTTTTTCTCAGGAGATTCGGTCATTTTTCTGAATGAAAAAAAAGAACGATACTGTTCTGCAGAGCCTATTTTTATTAAACTTGGGAGTGATCTGCCTAAAGGAACATATTCTATTACTCTGCGGTCTTCAGATCTTATCTATGGCCTTTTGAGTCAGTTAACCCCAGGACTACATAATAGAAGCACTACAGCAGTAGAAATTATACCATTTAAATAAATTAACCTGACGACATTTTTGTGCTAAGATGTTTTTAGCACAGGGAGGGACCATGTCAGGACGATTGAATTTAAGCCCAGAATTTATGAAAGAAGATTTTTATCGTTCTTATAGAAAAGAACGTAAAGGTTACGCAAAGATAAGGCTTTTAGCCATGCATCACCTTCAGCGCGGTTTAACAACTAAAGATACCGCCAAGATTGTTGGTTACCCTCGCCAGACCATTTGGGAATGGGTTCAGTGGTATGAAAAGGAAGGGCTCTCCCGTTTGCAGGCTCGTCCCACCAACCGTGGACGCAAATCATTGCTTACGCCTGCTCAAGAAATGTCGCTTAAAGAAGAGGTTGTCAAATTGCAAGATACTCGTTCGGGAGGAAGAATTTGCCCTGCACCCCAAAAACTGGACAGTTGACTAAGCTCTTTTTCAGGCCCTGAGTTAGGAGTATAAATTCAACGACTCAGGAGAAATTACAAATGGGAAAAGTTCGCAAACTACACAGTAGTA
>JAGOVS010000060.1 GCA_018060625.1 Bacteriovorax sp.
GTAATGAATTTAAAATGATTTAACGTGGAGTGAATGAATCATTCGGCTTACTTAAAAATGGCTGGGAAGGTGGGGATCGAACCCACGACCAATAGATTAACAGTCTACTGCGCTACCGCTGCGCCACTTCCCAATAGTCGATAGAAATAAGTCTTCAAGTTATAAAAATTAAAGGACTAAATGTCCAGATCTTTTTTACGAAGGCACCATTTTTTCGATTAACTTGTTGGAATGTCATCCTAGCGTTCAATGATACGAGTTGATCATTTTACTCAAGTTTTAAAATGCCCAACCGATAAGCTACAATATGGCGGCACCAAACTTTTTAATTATGAATCTTTTGCGACTGATTACTCCAGAAGAAATTGGAGATATCGCAACAAAGCACAATGGAGGAAAGTTCCTTTCATTGACTGATCTTGTTAATGAAAGAGTTGAGCGCCAGATATATCGCGATTTCTCCTCTCCGGACTCTATGGAAGAGATACACGATGCCCACAGTGCTCAAGCAAAAATTCTTCCTTTTAATAAAAAACCGACATCTCCAGATTCAAATACGGCCCAAGAAGGGGAAGCACTCTTGTTGGCAGGTCCAGAGAATGAGAAGAGTGGAAATACAGTAATAGATAAAGATAAAGAAGAAGGGCACACAAAAGAAGTAATTGAGCACAAGGAAGATGAAAACATGTCGTCTTTTATTATGATTGAAAAAGCTCGATTAAAGCGTTCTCAGCGCACTCTTAAGCAAAAGGAAATTATTGATCTCTATCAGAAGAACTCAAATGTAGAAGTCGAACAAATAAAAGCAAGCAACAGTAACTTAGGTCATGAGCAAGAAGCAGGTGTTCTAGTAAATAAAAAGCAGTATTGATGAAAAATAGTATTTATATTCCATTATTATTTCTCACTGCACTTGCCTACATTAGTGCCTTTGAAAAATACAATAAGTCCCCACTTGGGATTGTTGAAACTGGTCGAGGACCTGCTTCAGCTGTAGAAACTCAAGCGAAGAGGGAATGTAAAAACACTCCTTCCGCCAAGGAGCGTCTTCTGCTCAAGCAAGAATGCAAGCTATAAATCTAATCCAATAATTGATTTAATATCATCAGGGTCATCATTTAAAACTTCTAAACTCGCCATTTGGTAAACACAGGCATCAATTGTTGTTAAGGCCGCAGGTCGGTAATTTCCCGAGTTCTTTACACCTCCAAAAGGAAGTTTTGCAGAGGCGCCAACAGTTGAACGATTGAAGTTTATTAATCCAGAATCAATTTCATCAACACACATTTGATAAATATCTCTATTTTTTGTGAAGACGGATGAAGCGAGACCATATTCAGTCGAGTTGGCAATCTGAATAGCTTCTTCAATGGTGTTGTAAGGAATAAATGTGACGTTCGGACCAAATATTTCACTTTGTAAAAAAACACTGTCGTTGTTCCAGCGATCGGCCAAATGAATTGAAGGAGTCACATAATGACCTTTCTTGGTTTTTTCTAGGAGTTTCCCTCGCATAATCTCTTGGATTCCCTCTCTTTTTGCCATCCCCATGAAAAGCAAGTAAGCATCAACTGCGCCTTGATCAACTAAGGGACCCATAAAAGGAGCACGGATAAATTCTACGGGGTGATCGATGATAATTTTTTTAGAGAGTTCGTGGAATTTTGCAATAAATTCTTCATGTATAGATCTTTCAATGGCAACGATAGAAGTAGAAGTACAGCGCTGTCCAGTTGTGAGAAAGCAAGCTTTAAGTAATTCCTGAAGTGCATGTTCTTTGTTAGCATCGCTGTGAAGAATTGTGGTGTTTTTTCCACCCAGTTCCAGAGAGACGAGTTTCCCCAGATCGTTATGAGTGATATCCAGAATTTTTTTTCCAACTTCTTTTGAGCCTGTGAAGAATACGGCCTTGATGGATTTTTCTTTGAGTAATCGACGTGCGATTTCGCCATCCCCTTGAATCATATTGATGACTCCGGCGGGAAAGCCAGCAGCGTGAAAACATTCGATGAGAATTTGAGCCGAATAGCATGTTTTTTCAGAGGGCTTAAAAATAATTGAATTACCGGCCACCAATGCACTTAGAATTTGGCCATTGGCCAAATGGCAGGGGAAGTTAAAAGGTCCTATGACAAGTGAGGGACCAATAGGTTTGTAAAATACATGCCCATTCGTTTTTGGCATAATGTTATCAAAATGTCTATTAGCAATTCTAGGCAGAGAGTCTTCAATTGTGACATTTATTTTTGCAATTACAGAGGCAACTTCTGTTTGTGATTCCCATAAAGGTTTTCCCATTTCGTAGGAAATTGCCAACGCGATGTCATCTTTTCTTTTGGAAACTTCTTCTTGATATTTCTTTAAAAAATGATTTCTCTCTTCTTGTTTAATTTTTCGC
The DNA here is from genome assembly GCA_018060625.1 of Bacteriovorax sp. Classification (GTDB taxonomy): domain Bacteria; phylum Bdellovibrionota; class Bacteriovoracia; order Bacteriovoracales; family Bacteriovoracaceae; genus Bacteriovorax. Next base: position 2,399 of record JAGOVS010000060.1, read on the forward strand.
CAAGCTTTAAATCCAATATTGGCAGATTCAATAACCCTGTCAACGTCTCGATAGTCAATCGGTGTTTCCCAGAGAAGCAGCGAAAGATCAGCAGGCGAAAATCTTTTAATAATGTTTTCAACGGCCAAAGGACCAGAGGTTGCTGGGAGATGAAATGCCTTGTCGTAATAATTTCCTAATATGTTAAATTTCATTGGTCACCTTGGTTGTTAAAGATAAGTTGCAAAAGTTTTGAAATCTTCTTTGAGCCCTAGTATTTTGGCCTCTTCCGGGTCAATGATAAAGCGATGGTTTGATCCTCTGTTGAGGTTACCTGTGATATAGGCAGCACGAAATCCACCATCTGTTGTTGGGAGGCTCGCCAAAATTGATTCCTTATCACTTTTAATAATAGAATCACGAATAAGAATCTCACATTCAAACATTTCCTTAATCGGCTTGATCTCTTTCATTTTTGCTCGATAGTGTGGACCGCCATCAAATGGATCAACTTCGTTTGTATATTTAAACCCTATAGTCTCGAGCATCTTTTTGACAGGAATAGTTGCTTCGCCTACTTTTCCAATAGCATTTCGAGCATCAATGGGAAGAAGGGTTAGATAAATAGTGTCAGCTGGAAAAAGACTTAAAATAAATTCCTTATTACTGCGAGAGAGAATGTCAGCATCATGGTATTCCATATTGAGAAAACGTCTGCCGATTGCTTCCCAGAGGGGCGCATGTCCCTCGTTGTCAAATGGAGGCATGAGCTCCGAATGAATTTGCTCCTTAAATCGACTTTTATTCATTCCCATGTAAAGAAAGCGAACAAAAGAGAGTTGCTTCCCAAGCTTTTTGGTATTTTTTCTATGCTGAGGACCAAGAACTAGTCCACCAATTTCAGTAGGTCCGTTGGTGTCTAGGCCTAATTTTAAGGTTCCGTGAATAAAACCAGTGTTAAGACTTTTTGAAAATTTGTTCTCTTGTGAAACAGTAAAGTAATAATGAGGCTCATCTTCAGTTCCATGTTGGGCATGAATCATGGAGCAACCTATTATTTTTTGTGCTTTAACGTCTTCGAGAACAAATAAGTAATAGTTTTCCCATAAATGTCTAGAGGGATGTGAAAATGATTTAATGGAGCTTTCAATTTTAGATTTAATAATCTCGCGGTCAGGAGGCAGGTTGATAAATAGAACCAATTGACTGAGTTCGTAAAGATCATCAAGGTCATTTAAACTAGCTGATCTGAGCGTATACATAATAATTCCTATATTATTTCAAGAATAGTCTTCTCTAAAATTGAAAAGATTTCTTGAATGTGTTCATCTAAAAGTGAGAGAGGGAGAAGAAAGCGAACTCGTGTAGGCTCTTTGCCTGCAGAAAAAGTAATGATTCCATTCTCAAAAAGTTTTTTCATGAATTTATTAGTGATGTCGGTTGAAGCATCTCCCACTTCAAAGGAAAGCATGGTGCCAACGCCTCCATAATAAGGAATCTTCCCTTTGCATGATCCTTCGGTTAACTTTTTGAACTGAGTCTTGAATTTTTCCTCAAGTTCCCTGATTCGGCCATTTTCGCCATAGAAATTTCCTTCGGTAAGGTAGCGCACAGTAGCTTTCCCGGCATTCAATGAAGCCACAGATCCATTAAAGGTACCAGCTATAAGCCCAGGTTTTGGATTTAACTCTTCAGTATAAAATGTTCCACAGGCCTGCAATACTTTTCCAACGGTGACAATGTCTACGTATTCATCAAGACCAAACATTTGAAAGGCAAAAAGTTGATGAGTTCTAGCAAAAGACTGAACCTCATCAATCCAAATATAGATGCCATGTTTTTTTGCCCACTGGAAAATACCTTCATAGTATTCTTTTGTTCCATAAATAAAGCCTGCTTCTCCTTGAATTAGCTCAATGGTAAGAGCGCAGTAGGTATTGCCATTTTTCTCTATAAGCTTATCAAGTGCCAAGAGCGTTGTCTTAAGTGCATTTGCAGGGTCTTTATAGTCGTAGTGTGGGACATGATCAACTTGAATTGAAGAGGGCATTCCCTCTCGGTAGGCAGCATTATATGTCACATCTTGCATGGCAATTGATCTACCCGCAAAGGATTTTTGAAAGGCAATTAAGCGGTAGTGAGGGGCTTTTTTTTGCCATAGAATTTTAAGAGCAGTATCGTTGGCAAAAGAGCCCGAGCAGGAAAACCAAAAATGTTTTAAATGTGATTTCTTGACGGTATCAAGGAGCACCTTGCTTAACTCGTAAGGCTCTTGGTAAGAGAGAAGATTTCCTGTCATCATTGTATCAGATGTTGCGGCTTCAAGATTAGCCTTTATGTAAAGAGGGTGCGAATGACCTAATAAGTTCACTCCGATGCTATTTATTAAGTCGTACTTTATAGATCCATCAATCATCTCTACAAATGGTCCATGCCCTCTTCCAGAGGCCATGAAGGGGTAAAAAAAGCCGCGACCTTTCAATTGTTCATATTCTTTAAGTTTGGTTGCCAAAAGATCCAACTTGTCTTCATCGGCCTGTTTGATGTGATCTATTTTTTGCTGCTCGAGAAGAATTGCTGAAAAAAGTTTGTTAAAGTGCTCTTGTATTTCTGCTGATTGAACTCCGATCGTCATATCTTTTCCTTCGATTTTGAATGTAGAATATTTTAGTCGTATTTACTTTTTTCAGTTAATATTGTTTTGTTTATTAAAGATACATTTTCTCGCTTGCAAACAAATGTCTATTGGCGATAATTAATTTATGAAAAATAATAGCACAAATGTAGCAATAAAGTCACCTCAGAGGATCCCTCAGAGTAAGCTTGAGACATCTTTGACCAGCTCTTTTCAGGAGCTTTATCTTAAAAAAGATTATAAAGGCGCAGTCAGTTATCTACTTCAAAATAAGCAACACTTAAGCTCAGGTATTTTTCATTATAATCTCGGAACAGTTTACGCAAAGATGAGTGACTTTCCCGCAGCGCGCTTTCACATGGAAAAAGCCTTGAAAGAAGGGTATGTGAATTCTTCATCATTAAACAACCTTTCCTATATTAAGTCTCAGTTGCAAGTGGATGATTTATCCAGTTCCAGTTCCATGCCCGATCAAATAATGAATTCAGCTCTCGCTATTCCTAGTTCGCTCTATATGTCTTTTACCCTAATTTTGCTTATAGCAGGGCTCATTATGGCCAAGTCGGGTTTAATCAAAAGAAAGTTGAGCCAAGGTATCGGTGTAATCATCATTTTATTTCCTCTTTGTTTTTCACTTTTTTATGTGAATAAAATTAACCACGCAATAGCTTTTAAAGAGGCTATTCTTTATGAGGGTCCATCTAAGATTTTTTCTGAAAAAGGAAAAATTAGTGCGGGATCGAAGATCATTCTGGGGGAATTTAAGGAAGGTTGGTTTTACGTGAAGTTTCCCATTTCCCTTGCAGGGTGGGTTAGCAAAGATCAACTAGGCCTTTATTAGGGAGTAAAAAATGACACGTTCGTATGAAAAAGAAATGCAAGAAGCAAGTACTGATAAACTTTCCCTTACTAAGAAAATTGATTTTTCAATGATGAAATACCTTTGGATGGCCAATCCTCTAGGGAGTGCTCGAAAGCATTCAATTCCAAAGTTTTTAAGAAATGTCGAACTCTTAAAAAATTTTTCTGACAATGAACTTCGAATTCTTGCTAAATACATGCACAGTCGGAAATTTTCAGAAGATGAAATTGTTTTTCGTGCAGGCGAGATTGGGATTGGATTTTATTTTATTTATTCAGGAACAATTGAATTAAGTTATGATGATATTGAATCAGAAGTAAATAGTGAGAAGTTTTTAATTCTCGAAGAATTCGGCTACTTTGGTGAACTTGCTCTCCTGCAAGAGGGGAATTTAAGAACGGCAACAGCTTTAGCAAAAAACAAGTGTGAATTAGTTGGAATTTTCAAACCAGATCTTGATAATCTAATTTTGAGACATCCCATTATTGCCGCGAAGCTTATTCAATCGATTTCTATTGCTCTTGCCGATAGACTTTATTACCTGACTTATGAAGCGAGCCGAATGGCCAAAAGATTAAAAAAGTTGGAAGCTAAAAATGATTCTCAGTAATAGAAAAAACATTTCCAATATTCAACTTGCCTACTTTGTTGCGGTTATTATTTTAGTCGCAACACTTGTACTAGCTCTTCCAAGAGTGTCGATCCCATTGTCCTTAGCCTATGTGCTCTCTCTTGCACTAACTCCAGTTGTAAACGGTTTAATGGCCTTGCGTATTGGTAAAACAATCTCAACATTGCTCATTTTTATTGCTCTTGCCATTCTCATTGGTCTTCCAATGTCTAAAATGATCCCTCTTCTTTCAGCAGAATCGGATAATTTTCAAAATATAATTCCTAAAGTAGAACTTTATGTAATTCAGCAATTTAATGATTTCCGCGAATTTGTAAGAGTGAAAACAGGGCATGAAATTGGCGATGCTTACGTTTATCAGGCCCTAGAGGAGCTGCAGTCATGGTCGGCAGCGTTTGTTGTTAAATTACCAAATTATATTGCTAATTTAATGGAGTGGATTTTCCTTATTCCCTTTTTTACTTTTTTCATTATTAGAGACTCTGATTCCTTTAAAAAAACCCTACTGAATTTTACGCCGAATAGTATCTTTGAACGGTTTTATTACGTCATTCATGTTTTTAACCGTCAACTAGGAAACTATTTTTTTGCCAAGCTCGTTGAGGCAACTATTGTTGGGGGAATTATCACCATAGGACTATTGGTGATGGATATTAAGTATGCCGTAGTGTTGGGCTTTGTTGCAGGTCTTACGAACATTGTCCCTTATGTTGGTCCTTTTATAGGCGTTATTCCAGCCATTATTTTGGGAATGATAGAGTACGGTATGATGTCACCAACCATGGGGGCAATTTTAAGTCTTTATGCGATAGCGAATGTTGTTGATATATTTTTTGTTTTTCCCTTTCTGGTTTCAAAAATTGTCAATCTTCACCCAATGATCGTGGCAGTGAGTGTAATCTTGGGATCACACTATATGGGGATTACGGGAATGGTAATATCTATTCCTGTGGTTGCAGCTTTAAAACTTATTATTACAGAAGTTTACAATGAAATTTACACTGAACGCTCTAGATGATACGATTTCCCTCAGGGATTAAGTTATCTGGAGTTTCAATTGAAAATTTTGAATTTTTGTCTGCTTTCACTTCTATGTTTGATCTTCTCTTGTTCAACGACGAGACCAGTGGGGAGTACCGAAGCTGAAATTCTTTTCAAAGAAGCAAAAGATCTTATTTCTAAATCGCGATATATTCAAGCAACTGAAAAACTCAATTCAATTCGCTCCCAATACCCTTACAGCTATTATGCAACCCACGCAGAGTTGCTTCAGGCTGATATTTTATTTTCACAGGAAAATTATGCAGAAGCAGCCTCTGCTTATATTTTATTTCGCGATTTTCACCCAAAATATAACGAATTAGGTTATGTTATTTTTCGCATTTCAGAATCTTTTTACCGACAATTACCAACCACGTTTGATCGCGATTTGTCTGCTGGGGTTGAGTCGATAAAATATTACAATGAATTGATTCAAAATTACCCGAACACTGAATATGTCAAAGATGCTCAAGCAAGAATTGATCAAATCGAAGACATGCTTGAAAAAAAGGAAATATACATCGCTGATTTTTATTTTAAAACAAAAGATTACGATGCTGCGAAAACTCGTTATGAAAGTGTGTTAAAGACATTAAAAAATAAAGAAGAAAAACTTAGAATTCTTTCACGCATTGATGAAGCAGCGAAACACATCAACCACTGAGGCTTAAATGTATACTTCGAATAACGAACAATTGTTGAAAAATGCGAGAGAGTGTTTTGAGAAGCTTGAGTATAAAAAATCTCAGATGATACTTAATGAGATCATTGAGTCGGATGATAATAATGTCGATGCTTTTTTTCTTCTGGCCAATATTTTTCATATTAATGGGGAAATAGGCAAGGCCATAAAAGCGTTTAACAAGGTTTTAACACTCAATCCTGAACACACAGATGCGGCCATTAGCTTATCTGTGCTTTACAATGATATCGGTCAATATGAAGATGCTAGAAAGGTTTTTGAAGTTGCTAATGAAAGGGTAAAAGGAAAGACCAAGGGGGCTGGATTATTTGAGGATAAACACATCAATAAGAAATTTGCCTCAAAGCATTATGAGATAGCTGATCTCTACCTTTCCTATAATCGTTACGATGAGGCCCTTTTCGAATTCAATAAAGTGATCGGACTTGACCCTGAGAATTTAGAAGCAAAGATAAAAATTGCAAAAGTTTATGCCAAGAAGGGATTTATCGCAAAGGCAATTGAGGAGCTTCGTACACTTAAAAATGAAGAACCTAATTATGCACCAGCAAGAATTGCTCTAGGGGTTCTTCATTACGGGAATGGCAATATTTTAGAGGCGCAGACTGAATGGGAGAAAGTGTTATTGAAAGATCCCTTTCATGCAGAAGCAAGCATGTATTTAAATCTATCTAAAACGGCCACAGAAACAAATTTACGATAAAAAAGGCCCTTCATAAAGAAGGGCCTTTTTTTAATTAAAAATGCGTAAAGAGATTAATTAGCTTCAGGTGGATTATTTTTATTTGCCGTATTGTTGCTTTGATTGCCATTGGCCTGAATAATCGCTGGCCCTTGTTCTTTGCCAGCAGCAGAGACGTTAGTACGTTTGGAGTCATCTGCAGCATAGTTAACAATATACTTTTTTAGATCCATATACATCTTGAATCTTACTTCCAGTTTTGAATCTTGAAGGACAATCTGTCTTGCTGTTTTTGTCTTATTATTGATAATGATAGGCGCCTTAAGGTTTGCCGACATTTCAGTAACATTCTGTGGAATTGTTAGAACAGTGTAAACGCTGGCGTTTTGAAGATTTTCCAAGTTAAGGCTATTAAGTTCAACAGGAAGAAGTTTTACCATGTAGTTAGGTTGGAAAATCTTTGGTTCAATGATTGGAAATGCAGTTCCTGCATCATCAATCGCTTGCAGCCAAAGGATCAAAGTTTGATCTCCTGGATCTACAATAAAGAATTTCTTTTGATTTTCAAAACCGAGTAAACCTTCTGTAAACTCAATAATGTCTTTTTTGTCGACTTCAAGTTCGCCAAATCTAGTTGTTTTGATTTTCACTCCGAGGCCTCCGTTGAGCAAAAAGGTCGAATACCGACCTCTGTCAACGATTCTAACAGTCGTAGGGGCAAAAGAGCAAGCAGGAAATTACTTCTTGTTTAACTCGTTTGCTAAATTTGTAATGGAGCTTAAATCCGCTTGGGAAGCTTCAGTGTTTTGGTCCTGGATGGCTTTATAGACTTCCTCCCGGTGAATCTTAGTCTCCGGGGGAGCCTTGATTCCCAAACGTACTTGCTTACCTTTAATCTGAACGACGACTATCTTAATATGGTCGTCGATTGCGATGCTTTCGCCCAGCTTCCTTGTCAAAACCAGCATAACTCAACCTCTAAATCGCTCTTGTCGGAACTTTCCTGATCCAACCCGCAATGCTTCATATATTATTCCTAAGATTAAAATGCAAGAAAAAACTAAATTATTTTAGTCAGGATATGCGATGCGTGTAAATAAATACTGGAAATCAGCGACGAAGGAAATCCATCAGGGTTTGATTCATCACTCCCTGAGTTGACTGGTAGGTGGTTTTAAGGATTGCTTGCTGCTTATTAATGTCAGAAAAAAGATCAACAACATCGGCATCAAGAAGAATGCTTCTTCGGGCAATGTGATCAACATTTTCACTTTCGAGTGTGCTTCGAGAGGTTTCGACAGAATTCGTAATAGAACCAATTCTTGTTCGAAGGGTAACGAGTCTGCTGACGCTGTTGTCAAATTTTTCCAAGAGTCCTTGGATCATCTGAGCATCATTATTTTCTAGCGCACTCGTTAATCCCGAAAGTTGGGCAAAGATATTGTCTCTGGATTTAAATTGAGCACCATCACCATCTTCACCAGAGGCAAGGTCACGATTTAAATCACTGATGGTGCTTTTGTCGAATTGCTCAAACTTCTTTAGAGGGTTCTCAACTTTTTCAGCCTCTTCTGAACTGTAAAAAATTTCTTCCCCAGTCAGGTTAATAGGAACGAAGAAATTACGTGATATTTCCAGGCTTATATGGCCTGAATCCCCACGATAAACTCCATTGGAATCAAAAGGAACAGTTAGAGTATTTGTCCCAGAGAAAATATGCTTCATGCCTACTTTTTTATTAGAGATGGCCAAAGCTTGGTTGTAAAGTTGTTGAACTTCGTTCGCGACATTTTTTCGAATGTCACCATTGAAAAAATCTGAAGATTGAGCAATGGCTATTTCTTTTGCTTTTGTGAGAATATCAGTGAGTTCTTCTAACGACTTTTCTGTGACGTTTAAGTTCAAAAGAGCAAACTCAGTATTTTTTAAATATTGAACATTATCATTCGTAGATGAAGTAAGCGCCATTGCTTCAACGTTACTGACGGGATTATCAGATGGTTTGGTGATGGATTTAAGAGTAGAGCCCTTAAGCTGCAAGTCTTCCATTTTTGCTTTCGTTCTATTGAGAGCAAATTTAAGGGCCGCGGTAGAACTATTTTCTGATACTCTGCTCATTTTTCAGTTACCTTTTCAGCTCTAAGATTGTTTTAAACATTTCGTCTGCTGCTTGCATCATCTTTGCCGAGGCTTCATAGGCGTGTTGAAAGCGAACCATGTTGGCGGTTTCTTCATCGATTGAGACCCCAGTTAGGCGCTCTCGAATACTTGTTGCTTGTGCAAGAAGACCATTGGCCTGTTCAGCATCTAGGCGGGATTTTCCAGTCTCTAATCCGATATTACCAATTGTCTGCAAGTACTTTTCTTCTAGTGTAACATTTTCCTCGCCAGCAATGCGCTCATGTTGCAATTTTGAAATAGCAATGGCAACACGGTTATCTCCAGGGGCATTTGGAGAAAGAGCAGCGGCAATATTACTAAGATTGCTTTTGACAGATTCAGAGAGATCAATGCTTATAGCGGCACCTTCTTTATCTAGCGGTTGAGCGAAAAAATCTAATCCTGTAGTTAAGCCATTTGCATCCATTGGAGAAGGTCTACCATCGTTATCAATGCTAACTGTACGATTCACAAAACCTTGTCTGTGAATTGAGTTAACAGAAGAAGTAAATTGAAAAGCGATACCATCAATATCGTCTTGGAGTTTTTTTAAATCTTCGTTGCGAACTTTTATGATTGAGGCGAGCGAGCCGCTTTGGAATAATCCGGTAACTGGTTGAGAAGGGCGGTCTTTTAAAACAACTTCAACAGATCCATTCATATTGTTAGATGAGTTTTTTTTATCTTTAGAAATAACCGCCAGGTCTTGGCTTTGAAGGCCGGTGACAAGTGTTCCGATTCCTTGGGCCGTAATGACGAATCGTTTTTTTTCATCGACATAAGTATGGATCTTAAAATGTTCAGAAAGATTTTTAATGGCCAAGTCGCGCTGATCTCGTAAGTCGCCTGTCTCACCTTGTTGTGCTTCAATCATTGAAATTTTTCCATTGATGTCAGCGATATGAGAAAGGATCTGGTTAACTTCGCTTACAGCGGATGTAATTTTTCGATCGATGTTCCCCGCTTGCAAATCAAGTGTCTCACGAATTCGGCGAAAGTCTTTTACGACGAGACCTGCGTTGTCACGAACGACAGATCTGATCGTCTCGTTTTCAGGTTGATTGGCAAGCTCTCTAAAAGAATTAAAAAATCTATTGAGAATTTGATTGAGTCCTTCAGAGTCTACTTCATTAAAAATACTTTCAACTTGATCGAGATGGTCACTTCTTGCCTCGAAAAACTTGCTAGATGAAAGAGCACTGTTGAGACGTTTATCGACGAATTCATCATTGATTCGATTAATTCCATCAAGTTTTACTCCTGTTCCCTGGATGAAGCCACCATTAGAAACGGGAATGGCCGTCGATTGTAGAACGCGCTGACGAGAATACCCTTCTGTGTTTACGTTGGATAAGTTGTGACCTGTTACTTCAAGAGATTTTTTTGAAGCAAAAAGTCCAGATTTTCCAATCCCAAGTAAGTCGGCCACGTTCTCTCCTTATGTACTCGAGCTTATCGCAGAGCCTTTTGAAGAATAAGTGGAAAAATTCTTTTTCCCTGTAGCTTCAACACGGATTTGCTTAAGTGAGAGAAGTGCTTTGTTGATAAAAAGTTGATTGCGCTTGTTCTGTGCTTGAATTTTTTCAATGATATCAATCAATAAGGCATTGAAGCGAAACAGATGCTTCTGATTGTTCTCAACTTCATAGGATTTCATTACGTCTAAAAGTTGCGAAACGCTTTCAATAGGAGTTTCAGGATAAAGCTTGTTTAAATCGTCAATCAGTTCTCTGCGAATGGACTCCAAAGTACCAATCCGCAAAATAATATCATTTTTTTCAATGAGTTTTTCTTCAAGAAGATCAAGTTTGCTTTGGAGAAGTAGAGAATATTCATCACAAGTGACAGAGAAAAGTTCATTATGCTCTTCGCATAGTCGCTTCCATAAGTCAGTGACTTGAAAATACAGAATGGCCAATTTTTCGTTCATTCGAGCTCCGTCTATGGGTCTCAAGAGGTGTTCTCTTAGAACTCTTGCTCCATTATTTTATCGCTTAGTTCGTCGTAGTCTACTTTGTATGATCCCTCTGCGATTTGAGCTTTCAAACGTGCAATTTTATCGCTTTTATCAATCTCTGGAGCAGCGTCAGCGACTTTTTTAATTCGTGAAAAATCTTTAATGGCATCAGCGATATCTACTTTTGAATCATCTTGCGAAAAGGCTTCCAATTCATTTTTTCTCGATTCAGAATTTCTTCTCAGTCCAGCAGGACCAACCTTGCCGCTTTCGCGAGCGTCTTTTTTTGGCAAAAAAATGGATCGCGATGATGTACTATCAATTGCGCTCATGGCATTTCTCCTTCTGAGCTTTGTCTGGTCATTACCTTTTCTCCAGACAGCGGGGGAGAATCATTCTTCCCCATTTCTATTGTATCAGTTTTTTTAGTAAGCTTGTAGCTAGGCAAATTGTGGTGGATCATGTCTGACTGAGCTTCGTATTGCTTTAAGGCCATCTCGTTACGCATGCGTTTGGGATAAATTTGATCTAAAATAACATTTTGTAATCCCAAATTGTTTTGTTTTGCCATCATTTTAGCGCGCTCGCTAGTTTGAAGGGACTTATAGTAATCCATTCCAGAATCCTCACCAGAATTTTCATCAATAGTTTGATTCATTTGCTTAAGCATTGTCTCTGCAAATTGTGACTCCATACTTTCGGCCACATCCTTAAATTGCTTGGGGATATATTTGCGATCGTCTATTGGGCGATATTCAAGAGGCTTTGCCTGCTTGTTCGCAATTTGAATTCCGGGGGTGTGATTTATCTCTGGAACACTCATGACTCTCTTCCTAAGTTCAGAGTAATGTCTCCAATCCTAGGAGACTATTAAATTCTAACATAATCATTTTCTTAAAAGCTAGCTATAAAAAATACAAGACTAAATAACTTCAATGTCTCCTACAAGGGCGCCATCACGCTTAAGTGTTTGAAAAATAGAAATAAGATCTTCTGGGGCCACACCAAATGCATTCAAACTTTTAACCAACTCGTTAAGGGTTGTTCCCTTTTCCATGAAATAAAGTGTGTTTGGTTTTGCTCCTTTAGCCCCTCCATCATCTTTTACCTCAATGGTGAGATCGCCATGGCTGATGGCGACCGGAGCAACTGTAACGTCTCCTCCTGCCACAATTGTTCCTGTTCGTTCATTGATGACAATTTTAGCAGCACTGTCAGGATTTACTTTAAAGTTTTCAATAATGGCCATGAGCTGAACAATGTTTCGTTCGTAGTTGTTCGGGACAATAAGATCAATAGTAGAAGAATCTTTAGCAGAGGCAAATTTTCCACCAAGCTCTTCGTTAATGACTTTTTCGATGCGAGCTGCAGTTGTGAAGTCAGGATTATTTAAACTCAAGCGAAGAGAGTTCTTTTTTTCAAATTCCGTGAAAATTTCTTTTTCGACCGTTGCTCCATTTGGGATTGTTCCCGTTGTTGCGAATTTCGCCCCTTTCTTAAGACCACCAATAGAGAGAGGTCCAGATGCAACTGCATATATGTTCCCATCCCCTCCTTTTAAGGGAGTCACGAGCAGGGTTCCTCCTGCCAAAGAGGAGGCATCCCCAATGGAGGAAATCGTTAAATCAATTTTTTGTCCTACCCGAGCAAAAGGTGGAAGTTTTGCTGTTACAACAACGGCTGCAACGTTTTTTGAAGTGATTTCTGATTTGGGATTTAAGCCCAACTTCTCAAACATTTTCTTAAGTGATGTGTTGGTAATTTCACCACCAGCATCTCCAGAACCATTTAATCCAATAACGAGACCATATCCGATAATAGGGTTTTCTCTCACTCCCTTAACTGAAACGAGATCCTTTAATCTGCTAGGGGCAGAGTAAACGGGGTGGGTGAGGAGTAATATAAGAGATAAAGAAATTGTTTTCATAATCATCATCCTAATGAGAATTCTCTTTTATCTAACGACCGCAACATTAGATTCTAAAATAGCATCTGAGTTAATAGTGTCATTGTCGCCAATATCTTTTCTGGAAACGAGTGCTTGAACTTCAACCATCCGCTTTCTGTTTTTATAGAGAACATTCTTACGGCCCTTGATAAGAAGATGCTCTCTGTTGATTTCTTCTACGACGACTCCTGAAATTTTATCCTGAGCGCCTTCTCCACCTGTTGATTCTGCAACGGCAGGTTCTTTTTTATCTGCAGGTTTGGCTTCAGTTGGAGAGGCTCCAGGCTTAGTCTCTTCCGCCTTAGCATCGGCCATAGCCTTTGACTCAAACGGGTTGTCGGGAAAAGCCTTTTTTAACTCCATTGTTATTTCGTTCTTTAAACGAGGAAGTACATTGATTTGAATAATGTCACCAGAGGTTTTGTTTTTACTATTCGAAAAAAGGAAGGCGTTGGGGTCGCTACCGGCCCATAAACTTCCATCATTTCCGTTGTCGGTTAAATCACTTGCAGTATAGCGTTTAGCAGTCTCTTTTTCGCCCTTGTATTGTCGTTTTACTTCGGGTGCAATAAGTTTCGTATTTCCTGTTGTAACAGTGCGATCAATTTTGTTGTATGCCGCTGAGGTTCTGCGTTTTGGACGCCGGTATTGATCAAATGTATCGGCATTTGGAGAATCAATGTCATTGTTGGCCCTTTCTTGCTGTTCAAAATCACTATAGATTGAGTTCATGTAAGAAGAACATGATGAAAAGACTGTGACCACGGCCAAGAGAAGGATATGTTTCATTTTCATAGTTCAATCACCACTTTGTTATAATCGATAACTTTGCCTGCGATAATTTTATTATTGTTTGGGTTTTTTAACTCAATTGTTTCTCCAAAATATGCGGATCGATTTGGGATTGCTGTTTTATGGAGGTTGATGTTTTGATTTTTAAGAATAACCTGAACAGGGGTTCCAAAATTGATAAGGTTGACTGCTTGAAGATCAAGGTTTGAAATAGGTGATCCTTGGAGAATCGTTTTGTTGACCTTGTAGAAGTGGATGTTTTCTATTGTAGTAAGGAGGTTTTCAGGTGCGCCTGTGAAGATGTAATCAGAATAAAAATCCTCAGGATTAAGATGTTTTTGTTGAAAACTCAAGTTTCGTTTTGCTTTAAAGACGCTAATTTTGGCCATTAGCCGAGACGTAAACCACAGTGCTCGATTTGAATTTGTTAACGAGTTACTGATATCGATTTTAATGTTTTTTTCACCAAAAGAATTACAGTTGTCGCAAATGAT
>JAGOVS010000209.1 GCA_018060625.1 Bacteriovorax sp.
CCTTCTGCTCTCCGATAGTTAGTTTCTTAAATAGAAACGATTACATTTCTTTGTATTATTGATAGGTTACATTGTTGTCCATTGTTTGATAGGTTGACCTAGTAAAAATGATAGACTATCCTTCCAAAATGAAAAAGCTTATTAATCTCAATTTTATTCTCAAACTAGACGATTCTTTAATGAATGAATCGAATTTATTGCAAGTGATTATTGGTCCACGCCAAGTTGGAAAAACAACAACTGTATTAAAATATCTTAACGAAAAACATCCCAGTCATTTTCATTTCTATAGCGCCGACGAGGTATTTAATGCCAGCTCGAGTTGGATTATGGAGATTTGGTCAAAGGCCAGAAGTGAAAAAAAAATTTTGGTTATAGATGAAATTCAAAAATGTGAGAATTGGGCCGCTATTGTTAAGAAGTTTTGGGACGAGGACAGACGAAACAATATATCATTACCTTGCATTTTGTTGGGATCGAGTTCATTGGAAATCCAAAAAGGACTGACAGAAAGTTTAACAGGAAGATTTCAGCTTCATCGGGCCTTTCATTGGAATTTTGAAGAATCTCATAATGGGTACGGGCTTTCATTTGATGAGTTCTTGAAAATAGGTGGCTACCCTGGCTCATATTTATTTAAAGAGAAAAATGAATGGATAAAATATGTAAAACAATCAATTATTCTTACAGTTATCGAAAAAGATATTTTGCAGTATCATACAGTAAAAAGTCCTGCACTCTTTAAACAAGCATTTGAAATAATCATGTCCTATCCAGCTCAAGAGATTAGTTACACCAAGCTCTTGGGGCAACTTCAAGATAAAGGGAATACTGATCTTATAAAATATTATCTTAATCTTTATGAGGGTGCATTCTTAATTAAAGTTTTAGAAAAGTATTCAGCAAAAAAAATTCTGACAAAATCTTCAACTCCTAAAATTTTGCCTTTGGCCCCTTGTCTTTATTATGGAGAGATTTTAGATGAGTACACTCCAGAAGAACGAGGTCGAGTCTTTGAACTGCTTGTGGGGGCCCAGCTGGTACGAACCGAGGAATCGCTTTATTATTGGAGAGAGGGTAATGATGAAGTCGATTTCGTTTTAAAAAAAGGAAGAAAACTTTACGCCATAGAAGTGAAAAGTGGACGAAAGAAATCTCAAAAAGGGTTAGATAAGTTTAAAGAAAAATTTCCGGCAGCGAAAATCATTTTCATAACAACTGAGAACTATCAATTATTTGAAAAGGATCCAATGGCTTTTTTGGAAAAAAATCAATAGGCAGCGAGTCTGGAGTATATTAAGAATGGGTTCTTGCCTGGTGTTTTTCCCCCAACTCAAGAGACACATTGATTAACTTGTTTGACATATCAAATAAATTAATCAATGATCAAACTATTCTTAAATTGGGAGGATTAAATGGCAAAAAAAGATGAAAATATTTTAGAAAAAAAAATTGTAGAAATCCTTAATCGTCTTGTTGAAAGAGAGTATGCAGGAGTCATTCGCTATAGTCATTATTCATTAATGATTTTTGGTTATAACCGAATCCCTATCGTAAAATGGTTCAGGGAGCAGTCTCAAGAATCATTAAATCATGCAGAGCAAATAGGAGAACTGATTACGACTTTTGAAGGACACCCTTCTTTAAAAATTTCAAAATTAGATGAAACTTATAAACATTCAATAGATGAGATACTAAATGAATCTTTAGCTCATGAAAAAGAACAGTTAAAAGATCTCTATCTTCTTCTAGATATTTCAAAAGACAAAGTTGTTCTTGTTGAAGAATTTGCAAGAGCTATGATTGTTGATGAGGAAACTCATGTTTCTGAAGTTGTGAAGATGTTAAAAAAATCTTAAATAAAATGAAAATTTCCGCAGTCAAAAGATTACTTTTTTTAGCAATTAGTACGGCTCAATTCCTTCTGATAATACCATCAGCTTTTGCACACTCAAATAGCAATGATTCAGTCGATTATGAATTGAGAAAAAGGTTGGAATTTTTTGGAGTCAAGCCTTTTTATATAGATGACCTAGATAAGAGTGAGGAATATTTAGCTAAAATTAAATTAGGAAAAAAGCTTTTCATTGATAAGAATCTTTCAGGTAATAGAAATATAAGTTGTAGCACTTGTCATGATCCAAAACTTGGGACAAGTGATGCTCAGCCTTTGTCTCAAAGTGAAGATGGGCTAGGAATTTTAAGACGAAATTCTAGCAGTCTTTATAATATTGGGAAAAATAATTTCATGTTCTGGGATGGCCGTGTCTTCCTTAATCCTGCAACCAGAATTTTTACGACTCCCGAAGATTCATTAAATGGGGCGACTCCTTCTGCATTTAAAATTACTCAAGTATTAAAAAGTGCTCTTTCTGCTCAGGCCATTTTTCCCTTACTGTCCCAAGCTGAAATGAGAGGAAGAACTGGTGAGAATGAAATTGCAGATGCATCCACAAATCTTCAAGCTTGGGAGCGTTTAGTGGAAAGAATTACGAAAGAAGGTGATTCTCTTTTGTATAAAGATTTATTTCAACGTGCCTATGGAGTGCATGAGAAAGAAATTAACATTGGACACGTCGGGGAAGCGATTGGTTCTTTCATCAGTAAAGAATTTCAATCGGCAGGATCTCCATTTCATAGATATTTAAATGGTGAAAATGCTGCAATGAGTGCTGATCAGAAAAAAGGTCTGGCTATCTTTATAGGTAAGGGAAAGTGTATTTCATGCCACAGTAGTAATCTTTTAGGAAATGATAATTTTTTCGCTTCAGTAGGAATTCCTACTTACGGTAGCAAACCTGCGATGCCAGACAGAGGTCGAGGGGATGTGACTAAAGTGGAGCAAAGAAATTTTTTCTTTAAAACGCCAAGCTTAATCAATATTTCTTTGACTGCACCATATATGCATAATGGAATATTCAAATCAATTAGAGAAGTTATCATTCATTATAATCAAATAAGAAGCACTCTTGAGCATTTTGAGTTAACTCCAGAGAGAAAGAGGGAGTTCCCTGTGGACGTCGAAATTATTCGTTCTCCTGAGGTTGTTGATGAAATCTGGAAATCGATACAGGCTCCGTTTCTGCGTAAAGGACTGGGGTTGTCACTTGATGAAATGAATGATCTGGAAGTTTTTTTAAGTGAAGCACTGACAGAAAAGCCCAAGCTTTTTAAGCCTGGGCCCATTTAATGTAAAAGAATTTTTTAAAAATCTAGTAGTGGCAACAAATCTTTCGCAATTATTATTTTGCTTTTGTAAAAGCGCGAGAGTGTAAATTGCAATCCTAGTAGACTTCTATGCTTTTAGAAAGGAGCTACGCCTTGCTTTCGAAAAGCGGAAGGTTAATCTATTTTTCATTGAGCACCTCCTGGTTATCTTTCTTACATAGTTATGATCTCTCCACTGAATCAAATGCACACTGATTTGAATTAGGGTTTTATATGATTTTGCTGATGTGTAAAATATGAGAGTTTAAGCTTTTTTTGCAAAATGAGTTTTCGCAAAAAGGGAAGCCATGAAAAGGGCCCAAGCTAATCCTAGGAGTGCTCCACTCATCGTATCACTTGGGTAATGAACTCCAAGATAGATGCGAGAAAATGAAATGAGGGCAATCATGATTCCTGCCAGAATAAGTAAACTGATTCTGGTTGAAAGAGTTTGAAAATGTCTGCAAGCTAAAATGGCCATCGTTAAATAAATGGCAGCCGAGGTAATCGAATGCCCGCTTGGATAAGAAAAACCTGAGGCATGAATAAGTTGGGGAATGTTGGAAGGTCTAGGTCTAGAAATAAGAGATTTTGTCCACATTGAAATATAAAATCCTCCAGAGGAAGTTATCATTAAGTGAATGGCCGCGGCCGGATCTTTGGCCAAAAGAAAAATGGCCACTGCGAGAAGTCCTAAAACAACAGTTAGGGCAAGGCCTCCAAGGGCGGTGATATCCAACATCATCGAATTTAAAAAGGGGGTCCTTAGGGTTTCAACCCATTTTAAAATTCCTTCATCAAAGGCCTGAACGTGCCCCCCTCCCATAACCGAAAAGGTCAGTCTTATAAAAAGAACCAAACAACAAAGGGAAAACGACGTTTTGAGCATTATGGCAATAGTATGTGGGGAGAAATCTCTCCAGCGATCAACCAAAGTGACTAAATTTTTTGGGATGACTCTGTAAAGATTAGGATAATGTTGTTTCATTTTTTGAATTCCTTAATATTCTTATAAGT
>JAGOVS010000061.1 GCA_018060625.1 Bacteriovorax sp.
AGGAATAGTAAATGAGGGGGGACTATGAAATTATTAAGTAGGATTTCTAAAGCCGTACAAAAAATAGACACTGACTCCTCTCTCTATCATGTTTGTTTAACTCCCTAAAAATTCATTGGTACATGTCGTATGTCCTTGATATGATTTTGTTCAGCTTTGTTCAGCTTTGATCCTTTTTGTTTCTTCGTTCAGATTTCTAAAAAAATAAAGAATCGATTCATCTAACTCCTTTATTTGTAATGCTTCATAATTAAACTAGAAATAGGATTTTCAATTTTTCTAGATGAGGATAGCAAAAAGATCTCCTCATACACGCCTTTTATTTGTCCAATTTCAAAAAGTTTTTTTTCGTCAACGTAGCTTTGGGCGGCTTCTCTAGTCAAGGGGATGAGACCAAGTTCATCAATGGCCATGAGTTTTTGCAAAGCTGTATCTTGCGTTTCGGCGACGATATCCACCGAAATTCTATTTGCTTGAAAAAACTGCTGAATGTCTTGGCGTAGTTTGCTGTGGGAAGTGGGCAGAATAAATGAAGATTCTTGAAGTGAGAGCGGAAAGTTCTTTCCAAGATGTTTAAATTTTTTTGATCCATAGATATAAATGGGAGATTTTGAAATTGAACGAGAGTATATTTTTACATCACTACCGTGATTGGGAATATAGTTGGCGATGACAAGATCGATTTTGTGCAAGGCCATTTCTTTTAAAAGTTCATCACCACTTCCTTCTAGCAGAGATACTGTACACCTTCCTGCGTGAAGGGCCGCTTTTGCGATGGATAACACAATATGTTTTGGAACGCTGTCGAGAGCACCAAACTGTACATGAGGTCTATTCGGGACAAAACGATCGTGCAAAACTTCTAGAAGCTCACCACCCATTTTGAATATTTCATTGGCGTATTCAAGTGCGAGATGACCGGATTCTGTTAAGATAAGTTTTTTATGCTTGCGTTCAAACAATTGAATGCCGATAGTCTCTTCAAATTGCTTTAGTTGAGCGCTTAATGTCGGTTGTCCGATCTTAAGTTTTTCGGCAGCCTTAGAAATACTTCCCTCAAGTGCAATAACCCTAAAATAATTAAGATGGTGATAATTGATCCAGTAATTCAGAAAAACTCCTTGGTTCGTTAAAAACATACCTAAAAAGATTATTTATCTATTTTATCAAAATGTCATTAGAGGCGATAATAAATTATCAATTAAAAGGAGTTTTTATGACGACAAAGATTAAATTGAAGAACCAAGAGATTTTAACAGCGACAAAATTATTTTTAGACAATTATTTATCACAGAAAAATAGAGGAGTTGAGGCAAGTTTTTATCTTTCTTTTTATCTTTCGGAAGACAATATTAATGTGCACATGTCTAGGATGTTGCGCTTTAATCGGATGCTTAAAGAAGTTGAATTATCTCTAAAAAGTCAGCTTAATCCAAAAGTCGCTGAAAATATTTTGGGGCAGCTGAATAAGTTGAATTTAACCGAAGTTGTTAAAGAGAATAAAATGTCGATGGCCTTTTTTGCGTCTGAACAATTTGCCGGATTTGTTTTTGTTCCCTTCCCTGTCTATGAAAATGTGGTCGTTGCACGCAGTCTTCATTTGAAATCAATTCTTCCTTGGGTCAAAGGGGAAGATCAATTTTATCTTATTACGTTAAGTTCTAAACAATGTCGTTTATTAAAAGGGGATTCATTTTCACTAACAGAAGTGAGTTCGGTCGCTTTGACAGAAGATGAAACAGTTAAAATTAAGAAGCATAATGATAAAACGATGAAACACAAAATTCTCTCTAGGGCCGAAGAGAGTTTTTATCGTATTTTAAAAGATGATAAATTACCCATCATCCTTGGAGGAGTGGAAGAGTTGCACGATATTTATCTTCATCTCAACCGTGATCCTGATCTTTTGAAAGAAAGGATCGCAGGAAATTTAGATAAAAGTAGCTTTGAAGAGTTGCACAATGAGTGCTTATTGATACTCAATTCCATTAAAGCGCAAAATGATCGTAATCTCTTATTGTCTTATCGGGAAATGAAACCTTATGGGAAGGTCGTTGACCAGCTCACAGAGATTACAATCGCAGCTATTCAAGGGAGAGTTCGCAATCTTATGATTGCGAGTGATCGTTTTCTATGGGGGCATCTCGATAAGACAACTGGAAAAGTGACTAACCAAATTAATAAGAATTTGGCCATACCTGAGGATGATATCCTTGATGATCTTGCCGAGATCGTTATTGCCCGAGGAGGGCATGTGACTCTTTTCAAATATAAAGAAATGCCATCAGATAACGAAGCAATTGCTTTTCTCTCTTAGCATTTTTTTCATTTGAACGTATTTTGAATGACTCGCTCCGTTCCTTGCATTATATCCGGATCCTGAAAAGTTGGCCGTTCCTTGAGCATCAGGAATGGCCTTTCCAGTGACTTGGAAATTTAATAAGAATAATCAAAAGCAATCTTCCCATAGAAAAAACCCAATTCTTTTGGTAGAAAAAAGGATCAAATGTGCCCAAAATAAGGGGATTCTTAATGCGCTTTTTATCGATTTCTTTTGTTATATTTTTTTCAAGTTGCGCGAGCTTAACCAGAATTCCCTCTTCAGTTTCCGAAAGTGATTTCCCTAAAATTTTAGATGAACGTGCTCTTAATGAAAAAATGGATCCATGTGAAAATTTTTATGAATTTACTTGTGGAAAGTGGATTGACTCAACAGTTATACCTGCCGAAAAATCAAGTGTAAGCAGGCAAGTGAGTCCGCTCAGTGATTTGACTGATATTAATCTGAATAAAATCATTCTCTCTTATGTCAATAATGATAATCCCTCTCCTACCATTAATGCGGAAAAGATCTCTAAGCTTTACAATAGTTGCATTAATAAAAATCAAAATAGTAGCGATGCCCTGGTATTGCTAAATGAACAGTTGAAACAAATAAAATCAATTAAGTCTGCAAAAGACTTAGCAGGTATATCTGCTCAATTGTCCCTCGCAGGTGTTACGCCTTTTTTTGCTTTTGGTTCAATGACTAGCTTTCAAAATTCTCAAAAAGTTATAGCAGGCATTTTTCAGGGAGGGTATGCTCTAGGTGAAAAAGATTACTACTTTGATACAGATAAGAAATCGTTAGAAATCGTCAAGAAATATAAAGATCACATTGCTTCTGTGTTCTCTCTTTTGGGGTATTCCACAGGGCAGTCAAAGATAATGGCCAATAATGTTTATGCTTTTGAAAAGGCGCTTGCCTCTAAGGCCTATTCGATTGCGGATCAAAGTGATTCATCAAAAATTAATCATCCAATAGGGATTATGGGCTTAAGGAAATTAGCCCCTCGTTTTGATTGGAGTACTTATTTAAAAGTTTTGGGCAATCCTTCTGTGGACGAAATGAATGTTGGGCAGCCCGAGTTTTTTCAAAATCTGAACAGTCTTCTTAGCAAGACAGGGCAGAAGACCATTACGGATTATCTTACCTGGTTGGCCGCCGATCATGCTTTTCCCTTTTTAGGTGGAGAGTATGAGAAAAGTTCTTTTGCTTTTTGGGCAAGGTATCTCGGAGGGGCAAAAGAGATGATGCCACAGTGGAAAAAATGCACCCAGTCGGTTGGAAATCTTTTAGGTTATGCTTTGGCAGAAGCTTACGTCAGAACTTTCGATGGCCAGGCGATTAAGGCAAAGACAGAAGAATTAATTTCGGGAATAAAAGATTCGTTTTATGAAAATTTAAAAACACTTGATTGGCTTGATAGTTCCACACTTGTTTTGGCAGAAGAAAAAATTCAGGCAATGGGGCAAAAAGTGGGAGCGCCAGAAAAATGGCGTGACTACAGTCATTTGGAAATAAATGAGACAAATTATTTTCTGAACGGAATTAAAATTTCAGAATTTGAATCCCTTCGCGATTTAGCTAAAATAGGTAAGCCCGTGGATAAAAGTGAATGGGGGATGATGCCTTGGGAAGTCAATGCCTACTATGAACCATCACTAAATGAATTCAACTTTCCTTTTGGAATCCTTCAGCCACCGAGCTTAGATTTATCGGCCAGTTTTGGAGCAAACATGGGCGCCTTTGGTGGATCAACAATTGGGCATGAGCTGACTCATGGATTTGATAGTGATGGACGCCAGTTTGATGCTCAAGGAAATTTAAAGAATTGGTGGACTAAAAAAACTCAAGATCAATTCAACCAGAAGGCCCAGTGTTTTATTAATCGGGCCGATACTTATAGAATTGAATCTGTTGGATTAAATGTTGATGGAGCTCAAACTTTAACAGAGAATTTAGCCGATCAAGGAGGAGTCAAGTTAGGTTACCTCGCACTAATGAGATCTCTTGAAAAAAGAGCAGAGGCACCTCTTTGGCTCAATCGATTCAATGAGCGTCAGCAGTTTTGGATAGCTTATGCACAAAGTTGGTGTACTAAGGAAACGATTGAATCTCTCCGTCAGCAAATGACAACGGACTCTCATCCACCTGCTGAATTTCGAGTTAATGAGGTGATGATGAATCGTCCAGAATTTGCTCGCGATTTTCAATGTGCTGAAAATTCAAAAATGGCCCCAGTCAATCGTTGCTCACTTTGGTAATGGATTATTTGTTATAAGGATGATTCATTTTAATCGTTTGGGCCCTGTAGATTTGTTCAACCAAAAGAAGGCGTGCCAATTTATGGGGATAAGTAAACTCGGATAAAGAGAGACGAAATTGGGCGCGTTCAATCATTAGTTGACCGTGTCCAGATGCTCCACCAATCACAAAAATTAATCGTTGAGTTTCATTTTTCAAAGAGAGCCAGTTTGAAAAATTCACGCTGGTGAATTGTTTGCCATTCTCGGTCAGTAAAATGATATAAGGATTTTCATTTTGCGAGAGTTCGTCAATTTTACTTGAGACTTCTTTAGCCTCTTTATCAAGGTTTTCGGAGTGAGCGCGTACTTCATGAATAGTGAGTTTTGGAGAGGTTAACCGTTTAAAGTAATCCCTCTCCAGTTCTTCAATATTTTTATCGTTGAGTTTACCAACAACAATAAGATGCAAATCTTTCATTAAGATTTAGAAGTAATTTCTTCCATCGTCATTACCACTTCCTTTTCTTTCTGATTCTGGAGTCGAAAAATAATAGGATTCAGGAATTTCTATAGAGAGAGCATTTTTATAAAGCATGTCAAGATCGTATACATTGCGAGATGGCTCATGAAATACGTGAATGATGACATCGCCATAATCAAGCAGTATCCAATCCGTACTATGTTTTAATCCTTCTCGTGAAAGTGCTTCAATTCCTAAATTTCTCATTTGAAAAGAAATTTCTTCGGCCATGGCAGCTGCTTGAGTAGGGTTACCAGCAGAACCAATGACAAAAAAATCAGCAATACTTGATTTATTTCTAAGATCTAAAACCTTAAGATTGATTCCTTTAAAATTTCCCATAATCCAGGCAGAGGCCATGGCAATATTGAGAGGGGCTTCAAAGCTTTTATCGTTATAAATAGCTTGAACTTCTTTTATTACATATTCGCGACTCATTTTCTTTCCTTCTTTATTCTATTATTTTTCTAGCACCCGGTTCTGGGTTCAATTTTTTATCTTCTTTTTCAATATCTATACATTTAATCATAAGAGATTTAAGTGCATCAATATTTCTTCCTGAGACACCAGAGATGGGCAAAACTTTTTTATCTAGTTCTGATTCAAAGAAAGTTTGAAATTTTTCAATTTCTTCTTCGGTCATGGCATCAATTTTTGTTAAGCAAACGATCTCTCTTTTATTGGCCAAATTCTCACTGTATTTTGTGATTTCATTTCTGACGACAACATATTGCTCATAAGCTTCGTATTCATCTAAGCACCAGGAAACATCCACTAAATGAACAAGGGCAGAAGTGCGTTCAATGTGTTTAAGAAATTTAATCCCTAGTCCCTTGCCTTCGCTGGCATCTTCGATTAGTCCTGGGATATCTGCGACGACAAATGAGCGTTCGCCTAAAGTGACAACTCCCAGATTAGGTTGAATTGTCGTAAAGGGATAATCGGCAATTTTAGGTCGAGCAGCAGAGATTGCAGAGATCAATGTGGACTTGCCTGCATTGGGAAGTCCTATCAGGGCCAGGTCTGCAATGAGCTTTAATTCAAGGTCTAGATTTAATTCCTCACCCTCAAGGCCAGGTTGAGCGATACGAGGAGCTTGGTTGGTTGCCGATTTAAAATTAATATTGCCTCGTCCACCGTTACCGCCTTCAGCAATAACGATTTTTTGGTCATGCATATTGAGATCAGCTATCACGGCACCTGTATCGGCATTACGAATAATCGTCCCGACAGGGACTCTTAGGATGTAATCTTCTCCTGATTTACCGTTTAATTGTCTGCCTGCCCCAGACTCACCGTCTTCAGCCTTAAAAACTTTTTTACCGCGAAAATTAATGAGGGTATTGATTCCTTCATCTGCAATGGCGATGACAGATCCACCAGCTCCACCATCACCCCCGTCTGGTCCTCCAAAGGGGATCGATTTTTCTCTACGGAAAGTCACGGCACCTGGGCCACCATGTCCAGAAATAACAGTAATTCGAACTTCGTCAATAAAACGCATAATAACCTTGCTTAAGAGCACAAAACAAAAAAAGGGAATCCAATTGGATTCCCTTATAACATTTTTTGCATTGATGACTAGAAAAAACTAAGCTGGAACAACAGAAACAAGTTTTTTATTCTTAGTATAGTGAGTGAATTTTACAACTCCATCTACTGTTGCGTAGATAGTGAAGTCTCTACCCATTCCTACTCCAGTTCCTGGAAATAGTTTAGTTCCTTTTTGTCTTACGATGATGTTACCTGAGATAACGTTTTCTCCACCGTATTTTTTTGTTCCACGCATTTTTGGGTTTGAATCTCGACCGTTAGATGTGGACCCGGCGGCTTTTTTGTGTGCCATATAGAACTCCTTAAATTCTTAAATTTTAATTACTTTAAATACTTAGTAGCGTTTTTAGAAGCTTTGTCGATTTTAGAAACATTTCCGTTTCCATCGTTGATCTCAGTGATCAAGAGGGCCGTAAAGTGTTGTCTGTGACCGTTTCTTCTTTTGTATCCACCTGGTTTTCTCTTGAAAACGATAAGTTTTCTTGAACGATCGTGCATAATAACTTTTGCTGTTACTTTTGCTCCACCGATAACTGGTGCACCAACAAGAGGCTTTTCTCCGCCAATGAAAAGAACTTGATCAAGTTCAATCAATGATCCAGCATCTTTAGTTAATTTTTCTACGTCAATAAGATCACCTGCTTGAACTTTGTACTGGTGACCTGCGATTTCTACTACTCCGTACATGAAAACTCCTCAGACAAATAGGTAAAATCCAGGGGTTTAAGTCTGAGCTTTTTACTCAGGCATAAAGCTTGTTGGCCCTAATTCTAACCACTATTTATGAACCTTGGATTTTTATGCAACTGCCGCCTTAATGTCAAGGGAAAAGGCAACCGATAGGTGAATATAACAGGGGATGATCCAGTGAGTAAAAAAACTTATTTTCAGTATCAAAAAGAACTCAACCTTCCGGTTTATTTAACCCTCGATTTAACCAATTTTGAACCAGGTCTAGGAGATTTTCTTGCGAAGCAGCGTTTTAGTAAGCTCACTGACAAGGAAGAAATCGAATCCCTGAAGAGTATAAAGACTAACCCTCACGCGCGCGTACTACATATTGGTGAAGCGAGTCCCATTGTGGCCAAGCAAATTAAAAGCACGATGGATTCTGATCGATATGGTTCAGAGAGTATCATTCCCAAAGAAGGTTACCGCGTTTATCGTTATAAAGACCTAGCTTTGATGGTGTACTCGTTTGGAGCAAAAGAGTGGCAACTAGGGTGCTATCGGGACTTCGGTTCTTCTTCTCTCACGATACCTAGCCGAGTCATACTCAATCGCTTTTTAAGCTGGGCCCTTGTTCCTCATGGGATTGTCGGGCTTTGGGGTGTGGGAATTGACGATGGTATGGTGGCCCAAAGACCAGCGGACTCTAAAGGAGAAGCCGTTTTTATCGATATTGTTGGTTTTCGTTTGTTAAGCATTGATGGAGTAAAGAAGCTGCGTTCGCATTTTAAAATTCTAAGACTAGATCCCACACTTAAAGGAAGAAATATTAAGATGAGCAATGAGGAGCTTGTGAGCCTTCTTTTTACCCATAGTTCTTATCTTGACTCAGCAGGTCCCTCTGTTCCCGTGAGACAAATGATTCAAACCCTCTCTAGAATGTCAGAAGGTCTTATTCACCCTCAAGAAAGCTTTAGACCCCGAACTGATTTGTCGCTATAATCTTTTAAAATTCATTTTAAAAAGAGAAAAAAATGGCCACAAATTACGTTCATCATCTCAACCCTGTTTTATTAGATCTGGGGGTCGTCCAAATTCGTTGGTACGGGCTTATGTATGTTGTAGGGTTCTTGGTTGCTGGATACCTTTTTAAAATTTTAGTCCGTCAGCACTTTTTTAAAATCGCTGAAGAAAAAATTGATGCATTAATAACGACAATGATTCTTTGCATGTTTGTTGGAGCAAGGGCGGCTTATGTCTTTATTTATAATTGGGATTATTATTCTGAAAACTTAATGGATCTTTTAGCTGTATGGAAAGGGGGGCTGAGTTTTCATGGAGCCTTGATTGGGCTTATTGCTGGCGGGGTGATTTTTGCACGTCAAAATAAACTCAGCTGGATGGAGGTTATGGACTCTGTCGCTCTTGCCGGAACACCAGGTCTTTTTTTTGGAAGAATGGGCAATTTCATCAATGGTGAACTTTATGGGCGCATAACTCATTCACCTATTGGAATTATTTTTCCAGACGGGGGGCCTTTTCCTCGACACGCCTCGCAGTTATATGAAGCCTTTCTTGAGGGTATCCTGCTATTACTTATCCTGTGGCTAGTAAAAAAGAGAGTGAATATCTATGGAATCATAGGTGGATTCTTTGTGGGATTTTATGGAGTTTTTCGTTTTATCGTTGAATTTTTTCGTGAACCAGACTCACAACTTGGGTATTATTTTGGTTTCATGACGATGGGACAAATTCTTTGCTTCATTATGATTGTGGCAGGAGTTGGGCTCGTTATTCATGCGAAGAAGAAAAACATTACCATCTAGGAAGGGCAAGATTTAATTTCTGATACATTGGAATGACGTCCTTGTTAGTGCTAACGATTTCAATAAACATGGGAAAACAAGTAATCGAGCAGCTACCGTGATAAATAATATTAGTCTCTTCGCGATTTAGCCAGACGTAGAGGGCACTTCTGTCATGTCTGACATATCGATCTTGCTTTTTCCATTGCTTTTGCAAATCAAGAAGAAAGATGTCGTGAAGAAAATGTTGGGGAAGCCTAACAAAGAGGTCGGTAATAATGTCCTTTTTTACCTGAGTATAAACATCCAACGAATAATTGGCCCTCATTAATTTAAAGCGTAAAATTTTCTGATCACCACTGTCTTCAAATAGATCAAATTTAGGATTTTGTTTTTTTACTTCTTCAATATTTTTTCCAGGCTTAAAATTATCAATACTTTTGAGTGTAAATTCATAATTTGGTGGAGTAATTTCGGCGAGTACTGAAAAGATAGAAACGAGAAAATGAATAAATATTGGTTGCATGATTTGATGATAAATGAAGAGCAGAAGGGATACTAGGGAGGAAAAAACTTTTTTTTATTGCATTTATTTGTTACAATTTAAGCAAGCCAGGGCTCAAGGGCTTGAGTCCAACAGGACCGTTGGATTTCTCATAATAAGGACTATTATTCATGGTTAAAATTACCCAAAAAATTTGTTTTATTTTGATGCTAGGATCACTGGGATCTTGTGCTTCCACCACAAACAATCTTAAATCGCCAGAGAGCTCTTCTAAAGACCAAAGAGCAGAGGATGGTTTTGCTTCAGAAAGTGTTCGAGAGGCTTATCTGCGTTTAAAGAAAGTGGATTACACAGCACAAGACCGCAAGAAAGATGAGGAGGAGAGTGCCAAAGTCGCCAAAAAGAAATCCAAATCAATGATCGATGGAGCGGCTACTCTTGATGGGGCCGGACAATATAAAGGTAAAACTTATTTTCTTCAGGGGGCAGAAGAATTAAATTTAGAAAATAATTATTTTGATATCCCTGTAATCTATAACGATCAAGTTAAAAAATGGATGAGTTATTTTCTCAATCGAGGACGTGGATTTTTTGAGCGTTATACCGAAAGAGCAGGTCGCTATGCACCTATTTTAGGGGCCATCTTAGAAGAACATGGTTTACCACGGGATCTCATTTTTTTAGCAATGGCCGAGAGTGGATTTAATAATTCTGCAAAATCGTGGGCGGCAGCCGTTGGCCCTTGGCAGTTTATGCCGTCGACAGGAAGAAATTATGGTCTTGAGCAAGATTGGTATAAAGATGAGAGGCGAGACCCCATAAAAGCAACGGTGGCAGCAGCGCGCTACTTAACTAAACTTTACGGGGATTTCGGCTCTTGGGAAGTGGCCGCAGCGGCCTATAATGCTGGAGAGGGAAAGCTAGGTAAGGCCATTAAGAAGTATAAATCAGAAGATTTTTGGGATATTTCCAAAGGAAAATATTTAAAAGCAGAAACAAAAGACTATGTTCCAAAAATCATGGCCCTTGCCATCATTGGAAAGAACTTAAAATCTTTTGGCTTTGATGATGTTGAATTTCATGAGCCTCTTGATTTTGATGAAGTTACAGTAAAGCCTTCAACGGATCTCGTAAAACTCTCAGAAAGTTTAGGTGTTGAATTTGAGGAAATCCAACGCTTGAATCCCGAAGTACTAAGATGGTTTACACCGCCGAATATGGAAAACTACAAGCTTCGTATTCCGCCAAATACCGCAGAGAAATTTGCTCAATGCTGCTCAAGGCTTGATTTTCTGGCGACTGATTTTCAAGAATTTGTCGTGACTAAGAAAAATATGAGTATCGCTGAAGTGTCCAAGAAATTCAAAATTAAGAAGACTTATGTACTAGGTACCCTTAATAAAGTTTCAGAGAATTCAACTTTTAGTAAGGGGCAAGTTATAAGACTTCCTTTTAGACTTGGTGAGGTTGTTAGTCCGACCAACAATCTTTATGCCGACCTTTATGAAAAACCGAGAAAAGAAGTTCTTCGTAAAAATCATCGCAATCGCGCACGCTTAGCGAGGTCCGCATCTAGAAAAAAGGACGTGCGCTATTACACCGTAAAAAAAGGCGAATCACTTTTCACCGTGGCACAAAAGCACGGGATAAGCGTCAAGCGGTTAATAGCGTCGAACAATGAAATTAAAAAATCTCGCAAAGTTAATGCAGGAGATAAGTTAGTTATTAAATAAGTAAAAATGGCCCTGATCACCGGTTATTTGTAGTTTTTTACTTCTCAGCACCTTTTTCTTTGAAGTACACTTGGTTCAAAAAAGCAGTGTACTTCAAAGGAAAACCCTATGGCCTTCAAAGACCTTCATAAATTAAAAAAAGTAGTTGTTGTCGAAAAAGAATTTATCAGTGCGCCCCACCTTGTTGTGGGAAAAGATATTTTTTCGCTTTCGATATACAAATTGCTTCAAGAGAAATATGGCCCCGAGAATGTCCGGTTACTCTCTGAGGACACTATTTTAAAATCGGACTTATTTCCAAAGGGACCTGGAACTCTAAGGGGAGAAGCGAATCAAAAAATCGTACAGGAGCTCTATCCCAAGGCCGTGAGCTTTGTCGGAGAAGATTTGGCCATGTTTTATAAGGATATGACCTGGAAGAGTTTTGGTGGGAGAAGTAAGTCAGAGGCCTTAAAATTTAATGAAGAGTTTTTTACAGGCCCTCGTTTTGATATTAATCCCGAGGTTATTTTCCCAGAACTTAAGGATGCTGAAGAATTTTTATCGTTAATAAACCAAGAGGCTTATCAGGTAAGAATTAAATCCGTGAAGGCGTCAGAGAAAGGTTTTTCTGTTGAATGCTTGAATGGAACTGAGTTTACTTGTGAGAAGCTTTACTTTGGACAATCACCTTATCAATACCTCCAATTTTATACAAACAAAAGTGAGCTTTCTGATACTTTTATTGAGTTTTGTGAAAGCACTAAAACTCCCTCTGCTTTATTTGTCAAATTTGTGTTTGAAAAACCTATTACTGATTCGTTGGAAACATTATTTATTCCCCTTAGTTATACCCATGAATGGGGGCATTTTGTGGGAGAGTTTGGTCAAACCGATGGACTTCAATCGATAGAATTCATCCATTTTATCGACGAAGATCATACCTCGGAAGAGGACGTCTCTCGCATCATTAGGCTCTTAAAAAAGGGAATGGAGAAGATTTTTGAAAAATTCTCAAAAATAAATTCACGTGAATATATTGTTTTAGAGCAAGAGATTGGGTGTCTAAAAATTGACGATCAGCTTTTTTCAAAAGCAAGTTCTGAAGAAAAAAATAAATGTGAGAACCTTTTCTTCCTGGGAATCAATGCTCCACTAGAAGAGTCTTGGCGCAGCACGAGTAGCTTCGAGTATTCAGGTTTTGGGATTGTTATGCTTGCGCGGGCCTTGCTTGTGCATCATTTTGTCTGTGAAAAATCTCACCTCGGCGTGTTGACAAATACACCGACTGAACTCAACATTTAAAAAAGACGTGAATTTTTTTAAAGACAAGTATTTTTATACTATGTTTAACTTCAAGGAGAAGACTGAATGAAAAAAAATGTATTAGTGATTGCAGGTCTTGCAGTTCTATCAACAAACGCATTTGCTTCTAAAGCAAGAATGGAAGCTTTAGGACAAAGTTCAACTCGTGGATCTGAATATTTATCTGACTCTAGAAATATCTTTAGAAACCCAGCTCTACTTAACCAAACAAAAAATTACATTGTCACTGAATGGGGAACTTCAGCGGCGGCCGATTCTACAACGGCTCCAAGAGCAGAGGGTGGATTTTTCCGTGAAATGGGGTCATTTAATTATGGTCTATACCTAGGTAACAACTCAGATAAATCAGAAGCGAATTTTATGGACCAAGACAATGCTCTTGATCTTTTCCTTTCTGGAGACATGGGTGTTCAGTGGGGAGCAAAGCTTCACTATGCAAATGCAAAAGATGAATCAGGAGCTTTTAATAAGAAAAATAGTGCTTTTGGGCTAGGACTTGGTTTGATTTCAGGAGAAGCTGAAGGGTATTTGAATCTTGACCTTGCTGATAAATCAGAAGGTGGAGCTGCTGCTGCTGATCAATGGAAACTTAAACCTTCATACATTGTTGGTGGATCTTATAAATGGTCAAGCGTCACTTTCTTTGCTTCTTATGAAGCAAGAAAGTATGACACGACGATTTCTTCTACAACGACGACGAAAAAATCTTCAGAAATTGTTGTTGGTGCTGGACGTGTTCACGAAATCAACCCAACAGCTAGAGTTTTAACTGATGCTAAGCTTTCACTTGTTGATGACACAAATATCACAGCTACAGGGAAAACAAAAACAACGTCACTTCCTGTAACATTAGGTTTTGAAGCAGATGCAACTTCGTGGTTAGTCGTCAGAGGAAATGTTCACCAAAATGTTTTCCTTGGTGAAACAAAAAATGTTTCTGGCAAAAAAACAACGACTCCTAATTCAACAACTGTAGATGCTGGAGCAACTCTTAACTTTGGAAAACTTAAAGTTGATGGTTCAGTTGGAACAACTGGAACAACGGGTACAGCTGCTTCAAAAACAGGTGTTCTTTCAACTAATAACATGTTGACGAGAGTTGGTGTTTCTTACTGGTTCTAATTTCAAAATTTTATAAAGGCCCTCTTCGGAGGGCTTTTTTTTGACAATTTATTTAATCGACTAAATTGTTCAGGAGAGAGGAAAATGAAAAAAAAGGTGTTAATGGGGAGTGCTTTATTTGCTCTCGCCTCTACTTCAGTTTTTGCTTCACAAGCTAGACTCCTAGCTCTGGGAATGAATGAAACTGACAATGAAGGAATGTATTATATTTCAGATGCGAGAAATATATTTTTAAATCCTGCTTATATTAACTTGTATCCAAATCAAGCTGTCGTTGATTGGGGGAATTCTGGAGTGCCGGCAACCGTTATTTCAGGAACGCCTTCTGCAGCAACTTTAAATAATTATGCAGCTCCGAAAGCTCAAGGTGGAGTCTTTAAAAAATATGGAGACTTCGTTTATGGCGTTTATTACGGGAATGAATCAAATACTTCTGCTCTTTTGAGAATTGCTGGGACTTCAGCGGTCGCAACTTTTAATGGGGCAACGGCTGGAACTGGAGCTGGATCAACTTCAAAAATGCTTCAAACGGCTGATAATCAAATCGATGTATTCTTTGGGGGAGACAACGGGATGAAGTGGGCAGTTAATGCTCTTTATTCAAGCGGTAAGGAAGAGGCGAGAAATTCAAAAGATTCAGCAGCAGCAATTCGTGGTGGTGTAATCTCTTCTGATTGGGATGCTCACCTTAATTTGTCCGTTAACAGTAAAGCAGAAGCAAGTGAATCTATATCGGCCGCAGGTTTAGGTTTAGCGGCTACGACTGTTACTCAAGAATTCAAGGGAAAGTTAGGGTTTCAGGTTGGAGGTTCATACTCTCTTAATTCAAATAACAGATTATTTGGTTATGTAAAACATTACGGCTGGGAGCAAACTGACAGCTTTAATAATTATGGTGGCGCACTTGTTAATTTAGGTGGTCAACATGGGACTGTGAATGGTGATTTCACAAGTATCTACCTTGGTTGGGGAAATGATTTTGAAGTCAACAAAGGTGACAAAGTTTTTACCTCGGTTTCTGCTAAGAAAACGGATATCAATTTAAAGTTTAATAACAAGTCAGAAGTTAAACACCTCATTATTCCAGTAACGCTTGGATATGAAGCCAAGGCAACGGATTGGTTAACATTAAGAGGATCAATTGTTCAAAATCTTTACGGGACAAGAGACAATAAGAACATCAGCAATACTGGCGCAACAGGAACTCAAGTTAATCCAGTAGCAAGAGCTCTGATTGGTCAGCTTTATGGAAATTCAGGCAAGGCCACCCTCGCTAACTCAACAACTGTTAATGCCGGAGCAACTCTTGCTTTTGGAGATTTGACTGTAGATGGTTTGTTGGGAACAACGGGGTCAACAGGGACTTCATCATCTAAGAAAGGTGTATTGTCTGCAAGTAACCTTGAAACAAGCGTTGCTATGACATATAAGTTTTAATTGATTAAAAGAAATTTCTAAACGATGAGGCCAGGGTTTTTCCTGGCCTTTTTATTTTAGCTGATGTTATTAAAATCGATTTGCCTCAAAGCTTCATAGGCTGCGGCGGTAGCGGCGTTTGAGAGATTAAGGGATCTGATGTGTTCAGAGTACATAGGTAAACTCACTAATTCGTTAGAGTAATGGGCCAAAATGGTGGGATCAAGGCCTTTGGTTTCACTACCAAAAATAAGGTATGAGTCTTTTTTAAATTGGGCTTCAAAGAGGTTTTTTTGAGCTGTTTTTGAGAAAAAAAACAGATGTTCTTTAGCAGGTTTTTCCTTTTCTAGGAAGTCTTCGAAGTTTTCATAAATTTTTAGGGATACGTGTTTCCAGTAGTCAAGGCCGGCTCGCCGAACCGCTTTTTCAGAAATATCAAAAGCAAGGGGCTTGATGAGGATGAGTTCGAGATCGAGCGCGACGCAAGTGCGCCCAATACTTCCGGTGTTACCAGGAATTTCAGGCGCAACTAAAACGATTTTAAATTTAGACATTTTTTAAATAATCGACAAGAGTTCTGATAACGAGACCGGATGATCCCTTTGCTGGGCAGTAAGGAAGGTGCCCTTGGGAGTCACCAACGCCTGCGATGTCAAGGTGGGCCCACGCAATTCCTGGCTCAATGAAATTTTCGATAAAGGCAGCACCTTTGGCCGAACCTCCATTCCCATTTGTACCAATATTTTTTAGATCGGCAACATGGGCCTTAATATCGTTTTTATGTTCGTCAATGATAGGAAGTTGCCACATGTATTCGTCAACATTTTTAGCGGATTTTAAAAGTGAATCGGCCAATTTTTGATCGTTAGAGAAAAGACCGCACACTTCAGTTCCTAAAGCGACAAGGATAGCGCCAGTTAGTGTTGCAGCATCGATTAAGGCATCAGGTTTTGAGTCACAAGCATAATTGACGACATCACCTAGGAC
>JAGOVS010000210.1 GCA_018060625.1 Bacteriovorax sp.
AAATATTGAATTAAGTGTCATTGGCTAAGATGATTTTACCAAAGCGCTCGCCACTAGCACTATCGAGATTTTTCTTGAAGGCGTCTTCAATCATTGAAAGTTCCGTGGCCGAGAATTTTTTACCACTCAAAATTAAGTTGAAATTACCTCCCGATGGCGATGGGGTATAATCGATGGCACTTAAGAATTTTTTTGCTTCCAGGTCGGTGATTTTGTCGATTCCAATAATTTTTGAACGAATCTCCTTTTCTAAGTTTTCCGCACGGACGATTCGCTTTGAGCGCTCATGAGCGGGAATTGGTTTACCATCTGAGAAATGGGATGAGACAAAGGTGACTCTGAATTTTGAAGGATCAGGGGCCTTTGCCAGCTCTTTGACAAGCCGAATTTTGTCACTTTCGCTCCAGTCGCGACTTTTAGGCATGAAGATTCCATCATCTCCAGAAAAATGAGGAGAATTCTTGGAAGGTCCTTCTGTTTTTTCGACTGCTTTTCTGAAATATTCTTTAGCGGTGTCCATGTCTTGAGTAACCTTATCAACACCTAACTGCATATTAGCGAAGCTCTGCTCCAGAAGAGGTTTGCCATTTTTTGCTTTTTTATTAATATCTGCGAGACCTTTCATTTGTTCGTAAATATTATCAACGCCAATACTTGTGAAATCGACCGAAACAATGCCTTTTTGTGCTTGATTGAGATCAACGATGACCCTCTCGGTTAGGAATAAGGGAGGGGAGAGTCCATTTACTTTTTCAAAATAAGTACTGAGTGAATGTATGGTTGAATCATCTAGAGCAACTCCGAAAATGGTTTGGGACTGAGAGCGTATTTTGGCAATGTATTCGGCCTCATTTGAAAAATCGGTTGGTTTAATTTTTCTAAGAATATTAATCATGGCCTTAGAGGGAATAATGCCTCCACTTGATGTTTTTTCCAGGACTCGCTTATCGAGAAGTCGTTTGTTAGATGATAGCGATCTTCTTAATCTCTCTATTGAATAAATTTCAGAACGAAATAATTGAGCATGTTCTCTGAAGTGGGTGAGTTTAGGAGCAGGGGCCTTGGCCGATTCCCTCGATGCTCGAACTGCTCTTGCTGCCATATTGGCGTCAAGAGCGTTGTCTCCTGCTCCAGATAAAAACCAATTTATGGGATCAGTGACGGCATCTGTTCTTGGAGGTAATTGTTTTGCGAGTTGCTTTAAATGAACATCATTGATGAAATCGTTGTTTGTTTTGCGGTATAGATCATCGAGAAGTTTCTCGTATTTTTTTGGATCATCCCCTGGTTTTAGCTGTAATCGTAATCGAAATGATTTATAATCTTTGTATTCTCCGTCCAGGCGACTCATCAGTTCTGGAGAGTTTCGAAGGTTGTCATAGAACTTATTAAAAAATGAGTTATTAATGGCATCGACAATTTTTTTGTCAGCAAAAACTTGATCATTTAATGTTTTCTGAAAGGCATTTTCGACATCAAAATAGAGAACATCTGTTGCTTTTTTTGCAGCATCTCTTTGTATGTGATTAATAAAATCCTGATTGGAATTGGCCGGAAGTTTTCTTTCAAGTGCATATTTTGATTTATAAGAATCA
Source organism: Bacteriovorax sp. (assembly GCA_018060625.1). Classification (GTDB taxonomy): domain Bacteria; phylum Bdellovibrionota; class Bacteriovoracia; order Bacteriovoracales; family Bacteriovoracaceae; genus Bacteriovorax. Next base: position 1,596 of record JAGOVS010000210.1, read on the forward strand.
GCAGCACTTTCCAGAGGGGGGATTTCTCTTGGGGGAGGTGGTGGATCCGCTTTTCCTGTTAACATTGCAAACTGTTTTTGTCCTTCTACTGTATCAATTGGTTTTAAATCCTCTGGTTTGATTTTGTGAAGATTTCCTTGAAGATCCATTAGTTTGAAGTCGTCAATTGTATAACCGAGTTCTTTATATTTCTTAAAAAGTTGGCGGTATGCTTTGAATGAAAGTCGCGGTAGCGCTTCCGAGGAAGAATGAGTCGCAAGTGCTCTTTTTTTTCCGGCCTTTGCAATGAGACCAAGTTCAATTAATTCCTTGGCGCCCTTGCTTCCTCGAACGATGACTTTTGCCAGAAATGCAGGAGGCATTACCCATTCGCCGATGAAACCACAAATATTCTCTACTTTTGATTGTGGAGATAGACACTCGTAATTTGCGACCATGGGGCCTACCGCATCGACAATTTTATTCCAAATATGGGCAAAATACAGACCAGGATCTTGATGGATGGCCTCATAAACATCCGAGGCCATGGAGCGAGCGGATTCATAGACCCCTTTAAGACTTGAAAAAAGTCCTGGAGATGTGACCGTGTTATATAAACCTTTACTCAATTCCCAAATCGCCTTACACAGCTCAGGCAAAAATTTAGTAAAAAACTCTGCAAATGATGTTGCGGCAGATTTTATGCAACCTTTAGAGAAATGATAAACCTCACTTGCGGTCATGCCTGAATGGATAATGGTTTTATCTCGCTCATCACAGGAGCGCCTTGTGCGATCAGGGATATCCTTGCAGACTATATCATCGACGTTCTGGCAGAGGCGGGTAAAAGTATCTTTTGTTTCAGTCTCGGGGCAATCAGTACTTCTTTCGGCCGTGAAGGCAAAACTCATGAGGATGAGTTGCAGGATTAGAAAAAGAAGAAGCAGTTTTTTAAGTGCTCTCAATCGATATCAACTTGCTCAGGATTAATTTCGCGAATCAAGCTTTCCGAGTCAAAGAGGGAAAGATCTTTTTCACTGATTATTTTTAACTGTAAAAAATGTTCTTGATGGTAAAAATTAATTTCTTTAAAATGAATTAATTTCTGTCCAAGTCGCGAGTAACTTCCGGCCAATTCTAAAATATTTTGGGAAGAACTGACTTGATATTTGTAAGTTTGAATTTGATAGTTCGTAATCCCTAAAAAGGCAGACGTGGTCCTGCGGACTTTTGCCATATTGGCGATATCTCTTGAGAGAGTTTTTTGATCCCAGGTGGTGTTAGGGTCATAAGAATCAACTTGAAGATGTATGGTAATTCCTTTTTTCTGAGGATGGGTGAAACGTAGGTGGTCGCGAGTAAGCTCTTCTTTATTCCAGCCTGAAAGTACAAGAGAAGTGAATTCCGCAGAGTGGGCCTTAAGGGGTAAGAGGAGAAAAAAGATGGAATATAATAGATGTTTCATTAAGGGACTTATCGGGAGCTTTGGGGAAAACTTTTATTTATCTTGAGTGGGATTACATGCCCGATCGATTCAGTAGGGTATTGAGGACATGTTCTCTATTCCCATAACCAATATATTTAGGAATAATCTATGACAAATAGATGACCATCTTAATCAGGAGTACGTTGTGAATGATAAAAAGGCGTCAGGACACATTCTTATCAGTCTAAAATTCTTTGTTTTTGAAATGACCACTTTGATAAAAAGCCCTGTCTTCATACTCCTCACTATTCTGGGAAATTCTCTGATAGGACTCTTTTCGATTATCTTTTATTATCTTGAACATAACTCCAATCAAAAAATTCATTCTCTTATGGATGCACTATGGTGGGGATTTGCAACGGCCACAACGACGGGTTACGGTGACATTACTCCGGTGACACTGGCCGGAAAATTCCTCGGCATTCTTTTAATGCTTACGGGGATGGCCATTTTTGCTATGTTTACGGCCCTGTTTGCCGAAACGATTTTGGCAAGCTCAAAGCAAAATAAAATTTAAAAAGAAAAAAATGAGAATCAAGAAAATATCTCATCTTCCAAGTTAAAAAAGAACCGGATTCACACATTCCCCCTCACATCGAGGAAAAGGAGTGACTTCGATAAAGATTTGTTCATGAATAAATTCTTTTATGTCGGCGACCCCTTTGCGGAAAAAATACAACTCCATTTCCTGGCCATCGGCAAAGACGGTTGTCGCTTCTGCGTATTCAGGCATTTTTTCTTGAGAGTCGTGCAAGAAAGCAGCACTAAGTGAGAGGTCAAGTTCTTGGGCGAGAGGATGAAGACATCGTCCACAAGGAAGATGAAAATGAGCTTTTAACTGTGCTTGAACAATGAGATGGTCATTCAAAAAATGATTGGTTTTCCTCGTGATTTGGGCGCTGATTTCCATTGTGGCCGCTGGGTAGTTCGCTTCATCGTCATTTTCTTCTTCAAGTTCAACCAAAAAGTCGTTGACCCACTCTGTTTTTTGATCAATTTCATAATCTTCGATGATGTCGAAGCTGTATTTGTTTACGTAAACTTGAGGGTCTAAGTGTGTATTTATTTTGCTCATAATTATAAAATCCATTGTCAATTTTTTGTGAAGAATTTATTTAACTCAGATGATTTTAAAAGTACAAT
>JAGOVS010000211.1 GCA_018060625.1 Bacteriovorax sp.
AAAATTAACAGTTGTTAATAATTCTGCTGGCATCAAAGGTGCCATAGGATGTCTGGTGATTTCACCACTTGCGTTGGAGAATGTAGTCAAATAAATTAAGCGAACATTTTTGACTATATCAATATAATAAAGCTTCCCCCACGATTCGCTCTTATCTTCAGCTATCATACTAAAGTGATAGTGACCTCCTCTCCTAAAATCCATATCGCAACAACCATTTTTTATTTCTTTAGGTCCATACCAGCAGGACATAAGTTCAGGCAAAGTGAACATTTTCCACATTGTATCTAAATCGACTCCAAATTCTCGGGCGATAGTAAATTCCTTTGGAACAATTTCTCCCTTTAGCTTTGCGACTTCTTCCTCAAATTTCATTTGATGTTCCATATTGGCAACGATTGCAAAATCTTTGACAATATCATGTACTTTCTGATCATCAATGACTTGAATGAAATCCACTTGTGTTCGTTTAGAATCAATCACTTTAAATTGCGCAGTAACAGTAAATTCCGGTGGTGAATCATGCCGAAGCACTATCTTTTTCATGGGTATAATTTCTGAATAAATCATATCGTTTTGGTAATCAACTCCATCTGGTCCGTGCATCACAAATGACCAAACGCCATTTTCAACAAAATCATACTTTGATGTTGTTTGAGTGAATCCTCTTGGCCCCCACCAGTTATTTAAATGATTAATGTCACTCCAAACTTTCCAAACAAGTTCCAACTCAGCATTAAAAACTCGAGTTGTACTTAACGTTCTATTTCTTACATCAATATTTTCATTTGCCATCCTATTACTCCAATTCTGAATTTCTGCTCATTATAAAGTGCTGCTTAAATATTTTTGTGCATACCCTACTAACGTTTTATCAACAGAGCTGCCGATGACTCTTACTTCCATTTTTTCACGCCCCTTCCCTTCCAACATTCTATCCAAATTCTGAGGTATCAGAAAATGTCCTTCTTTCTCCTTTAAGTCCTTTGCCAGAACCCACTTTTTTTGTGATTGAATCAACTCAACCTGATAGGTAAGAGGATTCCCTGCATCCGGGTTATTGATCTTCCAACTTATTTCAATGAACGTTTTAGGCTTATTTATTTTAATTTTTTTAATTTCGATCTGAGGTACTTGATAACGATGAATCAACTCTCCAAATGCATTTCCCCAAACATTTTTTCCAGCAATTGTTCCAGTCACTTTAATGCTACCTTCCCAAAAATCGCCGTTAAATGGCATGTGCACCATTTGCTCTAAGAAGTTTGGCATAAAAGTCAAATCAACTTTCCATTCAGGAACCTCAAGTCTCCATCCCATGGACATATAATGCCCACTAACTGGGTCTTGCCAATACCCAAGTCTCGTAAATTTTCTATTCGCCGTATACTTAGAGCTTCCCTCTACATCTATGATCTCGACTCCACCGTATTTTTCATCCAATGGGAGATTAAAATCACGATCGAAAATATTGCTGATCATTAAATCAGATCCATCATTCAATTGCAGGCAAAACCACTCATACGATTCAAACATATTTCCAATTGAAACTGGAGAAACAATGAATGGCCCCCATTGATGATCCATCCATGCCTCACCCTTGATTTTCTCCTTAACTCCATCAATATCAAGCGTTCCACTCACATCAAGACGAGTAAGGGAATAATACCAAGTGTGTCCACTACTTCCTACCTCTGTATGGCCACTGCCCTTAATCATTAGAGGTTTCTTGATCCCAGAAAGAGTTACATCCAAATTCATCCGTTTATGATGAGTCTTTATCTCATATTCAAAAGGAATTAATTGATTATTGCTATCTACTCTTGAACGATAAATATCTATTCCATATTTTGTTTTGTGTTGTAGATCTAAAAATCCTATTTTTGAGTTCAGTTGTCCAACCGTCGTTCCGCTTATATGTTGTTTGCGATCTAGATTGGTTACGGTAAAAAAGCGAAAGTGATTATTGAAATGAGTCACTAAAATTGAGTAGCTCTCACCTGACTCTTCACCTTTGGCATGAATAACAGTATACCACCATTCTAGATTAGGAATCATTTTATGGCCTCCTTCATCCTCTGGAAACCGAATGGTCGAGTGAGGGTCTTGGTAAGGATAGTGCTTCCAAGATAAATCTCTCCCCGTTGCAAGATTAAAGAAATATAACCCTATCAGTATTATTTTTAATAGCATCGATTTCTCCAATCTTTATTTTTTTAAATGTAAATCAAACCACTCAAAAGTCTCATACAAAACATGCTCTACACTCTCTAGCGCTGCATATGAATGACTCTCTTCTGGAAGAAGAACCAACTTTGCGATGGCCCCTTGTCCCTTCAGTGCTTCAAAATACCGTTCAGACTGTAAAGTAAAAGTTCCAGGATTATTATCTGCCATGCCATGAATGAGCATGATCGGTTTTTTTATTTTATCAACATTCACAAATGGTGACATTTTCAAATATGTTTCTTTAGCCTTCCAAAAAGTTCGTCTCTCCCCTTGAAATCCATTTGGAGTCAACGTTCGATTGTAGGCACCTGATCTTGCAATCCCTGTCGCAAACAAATCACTGTGAGTTAACAGATTGGCCACCATGAATGCCCCATAACTATGCCCAATGACTCCTACCTTTTTGGGATCTATTAGTCCTCTTTCATCTAATGCTTCCACCGCTGCCTTGGCCCCAAAAACCAACTGCTCTAGAAAACTATCATTTTTAGTTTCTGGATGACCAATAATGGGCATTTGAGCTTCATCCAAAACAACATAACCCCTTAGTGCATTATAAGAAATGGCCATCCTAAATGGAACCTCATATTTATTCTGGGAACCACGAACTTGTCCTGCTACAGATGCATCGGTATATTCCAAAGGATAGGCTTGAATAATTGCCGGGTATTTTTTTCCAATTTCATAATTAAGTGGATAATAAAGAATCCCAGAAAGCAAAACTCCATCTTGACGTTTGTAAGTAATAATCTCTTTTTTAATTCTTGAAAATATGTCGTAAGGGTTCAAATCAGCATAAAGAAGTTTAGGCTTAGAACCTTCATACATCAGAATCCGAGGTGATTCTCTTTGAGATTCATAACTAGTAATAAATTTATTAAAATCACCGAATACAAAATTTTCAAAACGCTCGTAACTGACATCACTTGAGCGAAAAATCTCTTCTGTTTGTAGTGTTTCAAGATTCATTCTTTTGAGAAAAGGTCGATTCCCCTTTTCAGTCGCACCTTCGCCAGTGAAATAAATGGCATTTTGATTGGAATTATAGGCAATGACTTCCTTGCCCTCCTTGTTAAGACGCTTATAAGGGGCTCCAGGATTGTTATAATCATCGTTTTCACTTAGGCTAAAAAGAATTCTGGTATCTGATTCTCCTTCTTTCTGTGTAAGCAGAAACGTAGTTACCCATTCCTTATCTCTTTCGTAATCTTGTATCAAAAGCTTTCCAGGAATTTCTACAAATTCAATATTTGAAAAGCGATTTTTTAGTTTCATTAAGCTTTTTAATTCTGGTTTTTCAACTTCTTTCCATTCTAATTTAAAAATCTCATCTCTGTAGGGAGCGGAAACCTCCCAATCCCCTTTATCAAGTGCTTCTACATAAAACAAAGACTCTTTTTCATTTTTAATCCAGCCAATTTCTCTAGGCCCCATTGGAACTCCGCTAATTGGAAGATTTTCAAATGGCCCCACTTTAGAAAAAGAATAAATGGGCCGTCCATTCAAATCCCAAACTTGCGCTTCGGTGGCAAAGTAATAAAAAGGAACTGTGTACGAATAAGGCCTTTGAATTTGATCAACTAAAATTTTTCTCTTACTTGGAGAAACCTCTGCCGTTAAAAACAGACCTGGTTTTCCAACTAATTTCTTCACTTTTTTGTCAATGTTATAAATGGCCATCTGAGAAGAGAGAGCTTTTTGAAAATATGCTTCATCCTGGGGATCTTTCAACAAATCAGAGTAAGTGCGATTGCGAGAGACAACGCCCTTACTTTCCATGACGACTGGCCCCTGCGGAATGCTTTTTTTAAGCACAAGTTTTTTGTTTTGCTCCAAAGTCCTCAGTGGCAGAAACATTTTCGATGAATCAATCCATTCAATTTCTTTTTTTAGAATTGAGTTTAAACAAACGCCTGGTACCTGATTTTTCTGCAAACTCGGAATAGCAATGATCCATAATTCTTGACAAAATT
>JAGOVS010000062.1 GCA_018060625.1 Bacteriovorax sp.
TTGTTGGGGTTTTCCTTCGTGGTCCGAACTGGACCTTTTATGGACCTTTTGAATTTTGGGATTTCCATAAAGTTGTTGCTGATTTTAACGTTAACCTCTCAGAGATCATTTGGATAAAAATGCTTGGTATTGGTATGCCAAAGAATCTAGTCGTCAGAGAGATTTTTGGAATTATTCTGAGTCTTGCCTATATCACGATCATTCCTCCATGGTTTGCGAAGGCCTTTAAATCGGGACGTGAATTGTTTCAAAGTTTAGGAGCAACTCGTTATTATATCTTTATGTTTCTCCTCCTGATGATGACGAGTTTACCAATAAAAATGATTCTTCGTTGGTTATTTAGTTTGAAATATATTGTTGCCCTTCCTGAATGGGAACTTAACTTATAATTTTATTTTAATTTACAAATTTTTTAGTTTTTATATTTTTAAGGAATAGATAGATATGAGTGAGAAAAAGGAACCTGGTATGGCATATAGTATGCCAAAACTACATAAGATCATGGCTGTCTTATCCTTTATTTTTTTCATCACAACCGTTTGGGTTTTTTTAGATGATTATATTAGACCTTGGAAAGCTTACCAGATTGAAGCTTTGCAAATTAAGCGTCGTCATACAGAGGAAGCGATTAAGCTTGCTTCTAAAGAAATTGATGGGAAAAAACTAGAAGAGTATAAAGTGAGCCTTGCTAAGGGCCAAGAAATAGTGGCCAATAGAAAAAAGGACGTTGCTGCTGCCGAAGATGAGTTAAGAGGCATTCGTGCTAAAATGAAGGCGCAAACCATAAAAAATGGTACGTCGAATGCGGATGTTTCAGCTGTTAATTTTCAGTATGAATCTGCTCAAGCCCATAACCATGAAGAGATCGCTGCCAAAAAACTGAAGCAACTTCTCAAGTTAAAAGATGTCTTTGCTCAAGGTAAGGATAATTTAAAAGCTTATCAAGCAGAAGAAAAAGGCATCCTTGCACGCTTGGGAGATTTGAATAAAGAAGTTGTCGCCAACGAGAAGGCCATCAAAGAAATGACGATGAAGCTTAGCTTGTTAGAGCAGGCTAAAAGTTTAACAGATATTTCACCTATTTTTGCCCTCAGAAACATGCCCTTTCTTGATTACCTTGATCCAACGATTAAAATTCAACAGCTCGTTATCAACAATGTAACGGATGACCGTTATTTTAGGCAGGTACCAAAGGTTGATCGGTGTATTACTTGTCACGCTTTTATTGATCAGCCTGGTTATGAAAAAGAGAAACAACCTTTTAAGACTCACCCAAAATTAGATTTAATGGTCGGAATGGAGTCAAAGCACCCGATGAAGGTGACTGGGTGTACTTCTTGTCACGGAGGGGAAGGTCATAGGGTTAATGATTTCTCTTCAGTAGCTCACATGCCTGATACCGAAAAACAAGGAATCGAGTGGACCAAAAAATATGGTTGGAAAGAGCCTCATCATATTGCTAGTCCAATGCTTAGACTTTCACAGACTGAAGCAGGATGTGTAAAATGTCATAGTGGCGTTGAGCTTATTCCAGGGGCAACTGTTCTTAATGAAGGCCGCATGAGCATTGAGAAGTATGGTTGTTATGCTTGTCATAAGATCGAGGGCTGGGGAGAAAACAAAAGAAAACCGGGTCCATCATTACTGAAGATTGCTGGAAAAGTTGATAAAGAATGGTTTAAGTCTTGGGTGTGGGAACCACGCTCATTTAACAAACATTCTAAAATGCCTGCTTTTTTTAGACAGTCAAATAATTCAACTCCTGAATTTGTCCGATACAATATGGCCGAAGTAAACGCTATTGCCGAATATGTCTGGGATAAATCTAAGCCTTATTCACCTACTGAAAAATTTGTTGCAGGGAATGCCGACAATGGAAAGAAAATTATTTCTGAAGTGGGCTGTTTGGGTTGCCACGGAGTGGATGGTTTAGAGGATCAGTCAAATAAAGTTAAGGCATATGCTGGTCCATGGCTTACTGGACTTGGGTCTAAAGTTCAGCCAGATTGGCTAGTCACATGGCTTAAGAAGCCAAGTCATTACCAAGAAGATTCAATCATGCCGTCAATGCGTTTGAGTGATACTGAGGCAAATGATATCGCTACTTATCTTTTATCATTGAAAAATAAAGCTTTTGAAGGACTAAAATTTGGAGCGTTTGATAAAAAAGCTCGCGATGAACTTCTTACTGATTATTTATCTGCTTTTGATACTAAAGCTTCAGCCGCTGCCAAAGTTTCCAAGATGGGAGATCGTGAAAAAACTCTTGATCTTGGGAAGAGATCAATTGGTAAATACGGTTGTTACTCATGCCATAGTCTAGAAGGATTTGATGGATTTGCTCCAATAGGACCAGAATTATCAAAAGAAGGCTCTAAGCCACTTACACAATTTTTCTTTGGTATTCAGCATGATGTTCCACACTCTCGCGATGGATGGATCACTGCTCACCTTCAAAATCCAAGTCGATGGGATATTGGGATTGATAAAGTTTTCCGCGATTTAAATAAAATGCCTAATTTTTATATGAGCGAAACTGAAGCTAAAAAAATTACAGTTGCTCTACTTGGTCAAACTTCAGATGTTGTTCCTCTTGCTGGAATAAAACGCTACAATGCAGGAGAAACCCTTTATAACGATGCCATGAAAGTTGCAGGAAAATACAATTGCATGGGCTGTCACCAAATCGATGGATTAAGAGGGGATATTCTAAAAGCTTATGAAGAAGATATTAACCTTGGGCCACCTCGTTTAGTTGGCCAAGGTCACCGAGTGCAGACAAATTGGTTTTACCATTTTCTAGCGGCCCCTGAACCAATTCGACCATGGCTTTCAATTAGAATGCCGACGTTTAATCTCTCAACAGAAGAAAGAAATAAATTAGTTGCAGGATTTCAACAAGGTTCAAAACAGCCAACGTTTGAAGAGCCTGAGACGATGGTTAAGTGGGAAGCCGGGGAACGAGAGGCTGCAGTCCAGCTTTGGAATTCTTATAACTGCGTCTCTTGTCACTCGATGGGATTTACAAAAGATACTCCAATGGCACCAGATCTTCATAAAGCTGCCAATCGATTGCGCCCTTCGTGGATAAAGTTGTGGTTAACTAATCCTCAGGCAATCATGCCAGGAACCACAATGCCAGGATTCTTTGGTGATGATGGTAAAACTCCGAGTGATCCGACGATTTTTGGTGGAGATGCTGAAAAACAAATCAATGCACTTACTAAATATGTTATTGAATTTGGTCTTAAGAAATAGTTTAAGGAGTAAGAGATGGCCCATTCTCATGAAGGACCTGTAGAATATAATGATGAACAATTCGGAAAGGCGAGCCCTGGAAAGATTGGGATGTGGTTATTTCTAGTAACAGATGCGATGTCTTTTTCTGGCTTTTTGATTGCCTATGCGGCCTTGAGAGCAACCAGAGATTGGCCGAATCCTTCACAGGCCCTTGGTGGAGTCGAGCTTTCGGGCTTTATGACATTTCTTCTTATTTGTAGCTCGGTTTCTATGGTTCTAACAATTGATGCTTGTAAGCAAAGAAACAGAAAAGCGATGCTTAATTGGCTTCTTTTTACCATTTTCGGAGGGGCTTCATTTCTTGCCATTCAAGTTTATGAGTACACTCACTTAATTGGCCATCTTGGTATGAGCTTTAATTCTTACGCTCACGGAAATGCTCTTTTTTCGTCAACCTTCTTTGCCATTACTGGATTCCATGGACTTCATGTTTTGTCGGGTGTGATTTATTTAATTGTCATGTATATTCATGCTCATAGAGGTGACTTCGATAATGGAGATTATAATCAACTTGAAATCGCCGGTCTTTTTTGGCACTTTGTAGACCTTGTTTGGATTCTTGTTTTTACATTTATTTATCTTTTATAAAATAATGAATAAAAAACTTCTTTCAGTCTTTATTCTCACACTTATTCATTCGGGCGGGCTTATGGCCTGCCCGATGTGCTCTGGTCAAGACCCAAGAGATAAGTATTATATCTATATAGTCGGTGTCTTTATTTTACTCATTTATTTCCCGATGTTTTATATGTTTAAAACATTTTTCAAATTAAGAAACATTAATAATCAGGACCCCAAATAAATGAATGAAAGTAAAAGCGATAAAAATGTTTTTACGCTTATTATTTTTTTAAGTCTTGGTGTTCTCGTTTTTCTTGTTTGGCTTATTTACTTTAAGCCAGAAGCAAATCCTCAAAGCAGTGGGTGGGTGAGTTCGCTACCGGCATTAAATGCCTTCCTAAATACCCTGACTTCGATTTTTTTGGTTGCTGGACGAGCTTTTATTAAACAAAACAATATAAAGTGGCATAAAAGATTGATGTTTACGGCAACGGGAACATCTGCATTTTTTTTGATAAGCTATATTACTTATCATCATTTTCACGGTGATACTAAATTCATGGCCACAGGCTTAATTAGATATTTTTATTTTAGTGTTTTGATCTCTCACATTCTGCTTTCTGCTGTTCAGGTGCCTTTGATTCTCTCCACTCTATATTTGGGATTAACTCAAAAATTCACCAAACATAAAAAAGTGGCTCGCATTACATATCCTATATGGCTCTACGTCTCAGTTACCGGAGTTCTTATTTTTATTTTACTTAGATGGTTTAACGTTTAAGAGAGCTAAGATCAATGCAATCATTTTGGTATAATCCAAAACCAAAACGCAATCGACTGTCTCGATAATCAGTCCAAATATTTTGAATTCGAAGATCATCATGCATTTTTTTTGCATGTGCTGAGCTAGGCATTGCAAAAGTTAAAAAATGGCCATGATACTTATAGTCAACACTTAGAATGTTTTTTTCACAAAGGAAATGATGATCGATGGTAAGGAGGTGATCACGAAAATTATCTTGAAGTTTTTGGATGTGAGAGTGGATCATTTTAACGGATATTTTTTCTTGTTCAAATAAGGTTAAGGCCGCTTGTAACCGATAAAGAGCAGAGAAATCCATAGTAGACCCAGCAAAACGCATTCCATCGTTGGAGTAAGTTGTTTTTCCTGCGTCTTCAGAAAGTGCCGAAAAACCAGCAAACCATCCTGTATAAAGAGGTCGCCAGGGAGAGTTTTTTGGAACATGTAAAAAGCAGCAGCCTTCTCCCCCTTGTGCATATTTATAAGATCCTGCAAGATAAAAAATGCGATCTTCTATTTCGCGTAAGTCAGTCGGCAGTGCCATGAATCCATGATAACCATCGATAATAATCATCGTCTCAGGGGATGTTACGGCATCAATGATTTTTTTTAAATTTTTAACAACCATCCCAGAATTAAAGAAAACATGACTGAGAAAAATAACGTCATAAGAGTTATTTTGAATTTCTTGGATAAAGCGTTCTTCAAAGTTATCAAAAGGGAGTGTTGAAACTTTGTGGACGTTAACAGATTGTGCTTCACTTAAGCGATTGATCTGTCTATCAAAGCTATAAAACTCAGAATCAGTGCTCAAAACAGAGATTTTTTTAGTTGGTTCAAAGCAACTGAGCAGTCGATAAATGAATTCATGAGTGTTTGGTGCAAAAGCAATTTGCGAAGGGCGTGTGAGATTTAGAATGCGAGCAATGGATTGCTGGGTCTCAGGGATTTTATTTTCAAAAAAATAACTCCATTTATCGTCAACATAGCGAGCGGAATCATCCCAGTATTCAAGCATCGCCTGACGAGTAACGTCTGGCCAGTAATGATGACTGTGACTTGCATAATGCTGGATGTGTTTATTGGCCTCAAGGAATAAGCGGTAATATTTTTTATACATAAAAATTTAACTGCTCTTTAACTGCCTTTGGAAGAATGGGAAGTCGAGATCTTGGAATAAGGAAAGTTGAGAGATTAAAAAGGTCGACAAAAACGCGATTATTATCTGCGGCCCGTTTGAGGTATTGATGACCAGATGATCCTCCTGTACCAATTTTGGATCCAAGCATTCTTTGTGCGAGAAGCGCATGTCGATATCGCCAGGTCGTGAAGTTTTCATCAATATCCATCATAGAGGTGAGCACTTGAAAGGGAAGAGCAAGGATAGACTCATGCCGATAGAGCATAATAAAAAGGGCATTTAATATTGCTTTTTGAGAAAGGCGTCGGTGTTTATTGGCAATAAGATTTTTATGGAGATTCTCATCTAGAAGACTCCTAAATGTTGATTTTGTCCCTTCAAGATTTTCAAGTTGCATTTTCTTCTGATGCTCACTTAAATGGGCACTGTTGTTCATAATGATTAGTTCGTCATCTCGCAAGATGGCCTCAACTGATTTTTGGTATTCATCCCAAAAGTTAAAATCGCTCATTTGGGTGAAAGGAACTCGCTCAAGCCATCTCTCAACAAGTTTTAATAACGATTGAGAGGACTCCAGTTCGCTAATTTTGGCACGGTCTGCTTCATTTAAGCGACCTAGAAAAAATTCACGATCGATATCAAGGCGATCATTGGTATTAAGACCTAGCTTGATTTCAATTTCTCTAAATTGCACACTTTGAAAACCCGATGCTGGAATAAGCAGATCTCTAAATTCTAAGAAATCCATAGGAGTCATCGTTTCAAGAACATCAAATTGACCAATAAGAAGAGCTTGGATCTTTTTGATTCGCTCAAGCTTTTGAACGACACTTGAAAGTTCTGATTCAGGAACATATTCACAATGAAAAACAGCTAAAACGCCATCTAAATCATGTAAAATCTGTTTAAACCAAAGTTCATAGACTTGATGAACAACGATAAAAAGCATTTCATCGTGACATTCACCGTTAGTTTGATCAGCATATTTACGACTTAAGGGATGTTGAGAGTCGAGAAGCTTTTCTAATTGAAGATACTCACCATAATAAATGGGTCCACGATTTTTATGCATAAATAAAACACCTTAAATAAGCTATAGTAATGAGCGAAATTATCCACAATATCTGTATGACTTTGCAAGAAACATTTAGTATAAATTGGAACCAAAATAAGGACTATTTAAGAGCTAAAATATGCGAGTAAAAAATCTTTCTCTTGTCGCGATTATGACAACTTTTGTCCTCCTTCTCTGGGGAGCAGTTGTCCATAACACTGAATCGAGCCTTGCTTGCCCAGATTGGCCACTTTGTTATAATAAGTTTTTTCCACAAATGGAAGGGGCCATTCTCATTGAGCATGGGCACCGTCTTCTTGCCACCCTCGTGGGTATTTTTACAATTGGCCTTGTTTGGCTGTCTTCGCTTGAGAGAAAAAAATCAGCCGAACATCTTCACGTTTATAAAATGTCAGGACTTGCCCTTTTTCTTGTTATCGCACAGGGAGCCTTAGGTGGAATAACTGTCATTTACCGTCTACCGACCATTGTTTCGACTAGTCATCTGGGACTTTCTCTCGTTTTTTTCTCGCTACTGATTTATATCAACCACAAGGCTACATCGACCGCTGATCGATTTGAAAACCTTAGCCTGGAAACAAAGACAATGATTAAAAATCATTGGCGCCCCATTTTAAGACACGGAGTCCTATTTGCGATGGCGATGCTTTATGTACAGATCCTGCTAGGGGCTTTTATGCGTCATGCGGGTGCAGGAGCTGCTTGTGGAATAGGACCAAGCAACGCCTTGCTGTGCAGAGATTTTGAAACACTTAGTTTAAGTTTTTGGCCAAATCTTCCTCAAGCTCAGCTCCATTTCACTCACCGTGCCTTCGCAATAGTTGTTTTTTTGATCGTTTCTTTTTTCTCTATTCGAACAGGACATTTTTTTAAGTCCTCTAAAAAAATAAAAGTGATAAGTTTACTTCCTTTCTTCTTTATTTCATTTCAGGTTTTTATTGGGATCATGGCCGTTGCCTTTAATCTCTCCGTTCTTCCAACAACGCTTCATCTTGCTGGGGCTGCCCTTTGTTTAGGCTCTCTATGGAAACTCAATCTTTTTTTAAAAGAGGCTGAAGAATCTTTTTTCTTAGGTAATCGACATTCATTTTTTTCTGATATGGTCGATCTCACCAAGCCTCGGCTTTCTCTCCTTGTTATGGTGACTGTTTTTGTGGGAACACTTATTGCTCCAGAAAAAATTTATTTCTTTAAAGCTCTTTTGGCGTTCTTTCTGATTACTTTAGTTGTTATTGGCGCAGCGGCACTGAATTGCTATATCGAGCGAGATTCAGATGCATTAATGATGAGAACTAAAGAACGCCCATTACCGGCCAAGAGAATGAAGCCTCAAACAGCGCTTATCTTTGGCATCGGGCTTTTACTTATCTCTATTCCTGCAATTTGTTATTATATCAATTTAATAACCGGTGTGCTCGCTTTCATTTCAGCGATTCTTTATCTTTATGCATACACTCCAATGAAAAAAAGGAGTGAATACGCTGTTTATATTGGTGCAATTCCAGGGGCCCTTCCGCCAGTAATGGGATGGACGGCCGTCACTGGAAAAATTGATCTTATGGCCATTTCATTATTTCTCATTCTTTTTATTTGGCAATTACCCCATTTTTTAGCGATTTCACTTTATCATGCAGATGACTATAGTGCTGCCAATATCAAGGTATACCCTAATTTAAAAAAAGGATTACAGATTACAAAGATCGGGATTTTTCTATTTACCTTTTTGCTTTTTATTGTGTCGCTTCTTCCTTCGTTTATCTCGCAAGCGGGCCCGGTTTATACCCGCTCAGCATTTTTTTTAGGTGGTCTTTTTTTGATTTGCGCTGCTCGAGGGTTTTTCCTGAAGCAGGATTTGGCGTTGCATCGTGAATGGGCAAGAAATTATTTTTACGGATCATTATTTTATTTGCCCCTACTTCTTGCGGCCTTGATCTTTTTTAAATAGGGGGGGACTACTTCCTTCTGGATAAAATTAGAATTTACGATTAATATTAGAACGATTTGCAAAATAATAACGCGACTTTAACTTTCTCTTCCGGGATTGCTGAAAATGAATTTATACAGTCTTTACATGAAATTAATTACGATAAATGCCAACGCAAGCGAGATGAGCTTGTGGGAAAGAATGAAGCCACCCGTTGATATTTCAACAAATGGTCACTTAATCGACTCATTATTTAATTTAACGACCATGCTTATCCTTTTCTTTTTTGTCTTGGTTTGTCTTGGTCTTTTTGGATTTAGTTATCTGTACAGAAAAAGTAAACACCCAAAGCCTCTCTATGTTCATGGAACGAGTAAGAAGCATATCGCGATTGTTGCGGGCATCGGGGCGCTCGTTTTTATTGTCATCGATATGCAAATTACGGGCATCTCTAATCGTGACTATATGGAAGTTTTTGCGAAATGGCCGAAAGAAACGGAGGATGTCGTACGTGTAGAAGTTTTAGGCCAGCAATGGGCATGGAATTTTCGTTATGCGGGTAAAGATGGAATCTTCAATACTGAAGATGATATTGTGACTCTAAATGACCTTCGTTTGCCGATTGGGAGAAAAATTGTTTTTCAAGTAACGGCTAAGGACGTTATTCACTCTTTTTCACTCCCAAATACACGTCTTAAAACAGATGCTATGCCTGGGCGAATTTCAAAAATGTGGGTGGAACTCACAAAAACTGGAGTTTACGATATTGTTTGTGCCCAGATTTGCGGAACTTTTCATTACAGAATGCAGGCTAAAATGACGGTTTACTCGCAGGAAGAATTTAAAAAATGGGAAGAGGAAATGCAAAACCGAACATCTTATGCTGTAGAAAAAGACAACGCAGACCTCTATTGGGGCTGGAAGTGGCTAGCGAATAACTAAGATTTTTTAAAGACGATTATATAGAGAAGAGAGGATACTCATGGCATTTTTTGAACAACATATTCACGATGCACCAAAAACATTTTTATCGAAATATGTTTTTTCGTTCGACCATAAAGTCATTGGAAAGCAATTTCTTTGGTATGGAATAGCCTTCCTAGGAATTGGCGGAATGATGGCCTTAATGATTCGCTGGACTCTTGCTTTTCCAGGTCAGCCTTTCCCTGTGATAGGTCAATTTCTTTTTCCCCATACTAATGGAGTCGTTCCTCCTGATACCTATGCAATGCTTTTTACCTTGCATGGAACGATCATGATTTTTTATGCGATCACACCTATTTTAATTGGGGCCTTTGGAAACTTTTGTATTCCACTTATGATAGGCGCTCGAGATATGGTTTTTCCGACTCTCAACATGCTTTCATTTTGGCTGGCCTTTGTTTCGGCCATTTTGTTACTTGCCTCTCTTTTTACTCCACTTGGAGGGGCCGCAGGCGGATGGGTTTCCTACCCAACACTCTCAACTTTAATTGGATCTCCTGGGGTAGGGCAAACTCTTTGGTGTTTAGCTCTTTTTGTTCTTGGAGTTTCTTCAACAATGGGAGCTGTTAATTATATTGCAACCATTATCACTCTGCGCGCACCAGGTATGGGCTATTTCGATATGCCTCTGACTATTTGGGGTCTTTGGTTAACTGCAATTTTGAATGCTCTTTTTCTCCCTGTTCTCGGGGCAGGTTTGCTTCTTTTAACATTTGATCGCGTTTTTGGGACAACTTTCTTTTTGGCCGGAGCCGCTGCAACGAGTGGATCAGGGGATCCTATTTTGTTCCAACACGTTTTTTGGATTTTTGGTCACCCAGAAGTTTATATTTTAATTCTTCCTGCTTGGGGAATTGTTTCCGATCTACTTTCCTTTTTTGCAAGAAAACCGGCCTTTGGTGCGAAAGCGACGGCCCTAGCAATGACTTCAATTACAGTGCTTTCAACACTTGTTTATGGTCACCATATGTACACGACTCAAATGAGTCCTCTTTTAACGCAAACATTTATGATGATGACCATGACAATCTCCATTCCGTCGGCCGTTTTCTTTGCAAACTGGCTTGGAACAATTTGGAAAGGATCAATTCGTTTTCAGACACCAATGCTTTTTTCATTGGGAGTCGTCTTTGTTTTTGGACTAGGTGGCTTAACAGGACTTTATTTAGCAACCGTCTCTACCGATCTTTATCTTCATGATACCTATTTTGTTGTAGGACATTTTCATTACACGATGGCCGCTTCAGTTCTTTTAGGTGGATTTGCCGCAACTTATTTCTGGTTTCCAAAAATGTTTGGTCGAATGATGAATGAGACACTGGGAAAAATTCACTTTTGGATTTCAATGGCCGGATTAAATGGCATTTTTATGGGAATGATGATTATTGGATATGCAGGTATGCATAGAAGAATTTACAACCCATTTGTTTATGATTTCATGCAAAAGCTCATTCCTATTAATATGTTCATTACACTGTCAGCTTTATTGATGGGTTTCGGGCAACTCTTTTTCGTTTATAATTTTATTTATTCAATGATCAAGGGACCAAAGGCCACTCAAAATCCTTGGGAAGTTGGAACTCTTGAGTGGGAAATCCCAAGCCCGGCACCCCACTACAATTTTGATGTTATTCCAGTCGTAAAGTGTGGTCCACATGAACTTGGTAATCCGAATTTGAAAACGGGTAGAGATTTTCAATATCAAACTGAAGAATTAGTAAAAGCGTAGTAGAAATGGCAACAGCAACGAAAGAGACATTAACAAGTGAAAAAAATCAGGGGCAAGAGATCATCTCTTCTGTCGCAATGATCGTGACACTTGTTTCTTTTTCGATGTTATTTGCGACTCTCATGATGGGTTTTGCGATGTTTCGCTTAACCGCTCCTGTTTGGCCTCCGGCCGGAATGATGAGACCTTCACTGCTTCTACCAAGCCTTTCGACCCTTTGTATTTTCATAAGCTCTCTTAGTTTTTTATGGTTTGAAAAAGATATTTCTAATAAAAAAGGATTGATTTTAACGACAGTTCTTGGTTTGGCGTTCATGTCGATTCAGTTTCTACTTTGGCACGGCCTTAAAACCCAAGGAATTTTTGTTTCTTCGGGAATTTTCCCCTCCATTATTTATGCATTTACATGGATTCACGCGGCCCATATCGTAGCAGCTTTGGGATTATTATTTTGGCTACTGTTTCGAGTGCAAAAGGACTTGTCACCAAAAACTCAGCTTTTTGCAGCCAATGTGGGAAAATTTTGGCACTTCTTAGGTATTGTTTGGTTCATTATGTTTGTGACTATTTTTGTTTTATAAGAGGAAAGATATGAAAGCTTTGAATTTCGTTATGGCCATTACTGCACTTACTACACTGGTTTCATGTAGTGAAAGTCATTTTAAAGAAGACAAAATCTTCGCAGGTGGAGTCTATGCTCCAGCTAAGGCCCTTAATGATGGAAAATCAACTTATGCCGAGTATTGTATGCCTTGCCATGGCGTCAATGGTGATGGAAATGGAACTTCAGCAAAGGGACTTTCGGTTCCTCCGCGAAATTTCAAATTGGGACAATACAAATTTGGACAAGTTGTATCAGGTGAACTTCCGCACGATAAAGATTTCTATAAACTTCTAAGAGAGGGATTAACGGGAACAGCAATGCTTCCTTGGAAAGAACTTTCTGATCAGCAATTATTTAACCTTGTTCAATATATCAAAACATTTGCCCCAGCGAAATGGGATGGGGCCGATAAAAAGTTAGGAGATATTATTGTATTAACGAAGGATCCTTATGGAGAAGCACATAAGGAAAGTGCGATTCAAAGAGGAAAAGAAGTTTACCATGCAGTTGCTCAATGTTGGACGTGCCATAGAGCTTATGTCGATCATGCAGAGTTTAGTGCGATCTCTCAAAAAATAAATGGCAAACCTACCACTGAATTCGATCCAGAAATGTATCATATTAAATTGCAACCCAATGATTATGGTTATTCGTCTCTTCCTCCGGAATTCACCAGTGATTTAGTTCGTTCAGCAAATACAGTAGAAGAACTCTATATTCGTTTAAATGCTGGTGTCGGTGGAACAACAATGCCAAGCTGGAAAGGGACATTGCAAGACGATGAGATTTGGGCCGTGGCCCATTACGTGAAGTCTTTAATGGATTTAAAAAATACTCCAGCAAGAGCAAAACTTTTAGAAGCAGCTTTAAAGTAGAAAAGAATACGATGACAACGATGACGGGATTTTACAGAGAAGATAATTGGCTGCAGAAGCTTATGAGAAGAAAAATTTTCTGGCTCATATTCTGGATGCTTACCTTTTCCTATCCCATTTATCGCTCTCTCAATAGAACATTGCCACCGCCATTGCCTGTTTATTACCAAGTTCCTGAGTTTAGTCTTCAAAATGAATTCAATAAGCCTTTTGGAACAAAAGATTTAATGGGGAAGTTTTATATTGCTAATTTTATGTTCACCTCTTGTCCGACAACTTGTCCGGCCTTGATGGAAAAAATGGACGTTATTCAAAACAGAATAAGGGGCCTTGGGACAAAAGCGGCCATCGTTACTTTTACAGTTGATCCAAAACACGACACACCCGAAGTTCTTTTTAAATACGCTCGCAAAAGAAACTCCAATCCGTTTATTTGGAATTATCTTACGGGGAAAGAGGGCGATTTGAAAAAAATCGTCATCGATGGTTTTAAAGTTCCTATGGGCAACAAAGAAGCAGTAGAAAAAAAATTAGAAAATAAATCAATCACTCTTTTTGATATCGTTCACACTGAAAAAGTCGTGTTGGTTGATAACAAGGGGCAAGTGAGGGGCTATTATGGAACGAATAAAATAGAGATGGATCGCTTGATGATCGATCTGGGTCTGTTGGTGAATAATAGTTTTTCCTATCCAAAAGTAGCAAAAAAGGAGAATTAAAATGGGTGGTCATACAAAAGAATTTAAAAGTCACACTACTGAATACGTTATTGTCTTTTTTGTTTTAACAATTTTAACGGGCCTAGAGCTCGCCATTCCTGGTCTCAATACCGCTTATTACTTAAAGGCCATTGGTCTTGTCGGTTTGGCCCTTGGAAAAGCTTTTGTCGTCGCTTATTTTTACATGCACTTAAAAGAAGAAAAAGGATGGCTTAAATTTATTGCCGCACTTCCGATTTTGGCCGGTGTATTTGCCATTGTTATTATTCTAGAATCAATTTACCGTTAAGATACGTTCGCAATTCATTTACCTTATAAAAATTTCATGTTTCAAGCTTCTGCCGCACTTTGTTTTCAATAAAAACAGAGTGCGGCAGTTTTGTGTTATGACTGACACATTACCAGTTAAAAACGAGTCTTGATGATCTAAAGGTTGATCCCATCGATACACGTTTTATGTTGGATGAATCTCATGTCAAAGTAATTGTTGAATGGGAGCACTATGCCGCCATCACTCTTTTTGACATCGACGGATTTAAGGCCAGTGCCGACGTCATTTCAGAACGTTTGGGAATAACAAAAAATCACACCAGTCTTCGCACCACTGAAGACATTTCTTCTCAGGCCCTTAAAGACTCACATATTGAAACCCTAGAAATGGGGAAAAATAAATTGGAAGACATAGCGGTAGAACTCCGAGATTTTTCAGCGATGACGATCGCCATGGATCTGGAGCGTATGCCGGAAGTCAAAACCATTATTAGAGAGTTCGTCTTCTAATCAGGAATTAATTGAGAATTATAAAATTTCTCAGAAATTAAGACGTTTTGTGACTAAGGTTGAAAGTTACGACTTGCGTGTTCGTGACGGGAGTTATCGAAGACTAGGGTTTTGAGTAGAAAAGAATAAATTTCTCACTCATTCATGTCATGTTCGTTCATTGGAAATGGATCTCGAAGGATCAGAACCTATTGGCAGCATAAAAGAAATCTACACAGAATTAGAAAACAAAGGTTATATCTTTGATCCTCAAATTGAAAAACGAAAGTACTATAAAGATTTGAGCTTCAAAAATGGACTTCATCTTACACTTGGTAACTTTGTTGTTCAAGTAGGAGATCGTAAAGAATTATACCGACATGTGGATGTTCAGATGGTATTTGAAAAAGAAATTGGAAAGGAATATTCGGTAAATATTTTTAATAAAATTGAACAACGCTTACCATTTTTGCCGCAATATAATTTACAAAAAACGCTTGAATGGGGATTAAAAAATATACCAAAATGTGTGAACAGATATTAATTCGTTTTATTTATCAATGGCCATGCAGATCTACTTGTATGGCCATTTTCTCATTCACTAGTTTTTAATATTTAAAGTAATCGAAATTATCCGATCCCCTTTAGAAAGCTTAGGCAAAATATCCAACCCATCAACCACTTGTCCAAACACCGTATTCTTTCCATCTAAATGTGGAAGAGTCGTTAAGCAAATATAAAACTGAGAATCAGCGGAATTTTTATCCATACCCCGGGCCATACCAATCGTCCCTTTAATGTGTTGAAGTTCGTTAAACTCTGCCTTAAGTTTTGTTCCGCTGCCACCGTTGCCGGTGCCCGTTGGATCCCCGATTTGAATAATAAAATTAGGAATGGCCCGATGGAAAATAAGACCGTCATAGAACTTCGCTTGAATTAACTGCATAATTCTTGCTGAGGTTTGAGGTGCCGCCTTGGTGTAAAAGCGAAAAATGATATCTCCATGTATTGTTTTGAGGGTTGCCGTGGTTGTCGAGAGACCACTTATATCAGTCTTAAGTTTATCAACCTCAATTTCACCATTAATACTTGAAAGAAGAACAGAATTCGTGCGATTAAACTCACAAGAATTGAGTAAAAAAAGGAAAAAAAAGAGAAAAATAGGGGTCATTTTCATGGGCAACTTGATTTGTAGATGGTTGTTATTAAAAGAATTATAACCCTTAAATAAAGTAACAGAAGAAAAAAAATTATAAATATTTTAAGAAATAGTGTTGACATATTAATTGGGATTCATTAAATTCCTCTTCACCAAAGAAACGTAACTGATTGCAAAGCACTATTTCATATAGCGATATATAAAATTATGGGCGTGTAGCTCAGCTGGGAGAGCATCTGCCTTGCACGCAGAGGGTCGCAGGTTCGATCCCTGTCATGTCCACCAGTTCTCGTATTTGGTAAAATTAGTTCTTTAAAAATTAAATAGAGTTAAAAGATTTGAGGCAGCGATGCCTCGATTCAAGATGAGAAAGGTCCCAAACAAAAAAATATCTGACGTAACTATTCAGTCGTCGATGTAATTGTGGAAGTTGT
>JAGOVS010000063.1:0-7789 GCA_018060625.1 Bacteriovorax sp.
GTTCTCTATACCGTAAACCCAAAATGGGGACTGAAGGGAGAGATTGGTGCTTCTCGAGGAATTGGAGCGCTTGTCTCTGGGACAATCATAAAAATTCTCTTAGGAACCACTTACAATCTAGGATTCTAATGAGATAGCTCATTTATTTTGTAAGCAAGTTGAAAATCTTTTTTGCTAACTCCATTTTCATCATGAGTCGTAAGAAAAACGCGGCATGTCCCGAATGAAATCTCTAAGTCCGGGTGGTGATTTTCCTTGTTGGCAATCCAGGCAATGGCATTCACAAAAGAAATTGTTTTGAGATAGGATTTAAAATGAAAAACTTTTTCCAGCGAATTTTTTTCGCTATTAAAGCTCCATCCGGAAAGAAGTTTTAATTCATCGTTTATTAGCTCTTTATTCATAGTGATCTTCTTTATTTGTCTTCATTGTTTTTTTTCTTTGTTTTTTTTCTTTTTTCAAATCTGGCCGGAAAATCCGGTAAAGTCATTGAGATTTTTGCCAATTCAATGGGTTTTTTTTCAATCAATTTAAAAAGTTCATCAAAACTTTCAATGACAAAATAGAGGGGTTGCAAAATATCAATGCGAAAAGGAGTTCTTAAGGCAACCAGAGGATCAAGGGGCATCCTTTGAGCAATAGGACTCTCAACGGAGTAGATAATTTCTGATTTAGAGGAAAGAATCCCACCACCGTAGGCCTTCAGCTCACCTGACTCACGAATAAGACCAAATTCAATTGTAAACCAAAATAAGCGGAAGAGGCGCATTTGTGTTTTTGAATCAGCACTGAGGGCCAATTTGCCAAACTGATGCATAAATTCAGCATAAGGAGCATTGGTAAGAAGTGGACAGTGTCCATAGAGTTCATGAAAAACATCAGGTTCTTCAATATAGTCACTTTCCTCAGTAATGCGGTTAAAGTTTGCTGCTGGAAATTTTTTTTGAGAAAGAAGTGAGAAGAACAGTTCTGGTTGAATGAGTGCCGGAACTGGAGAGACACGCCATCCCGTGTGAGATTTGAGAATGGCCGTCACTTCAGCGTGCTGGGGGATTTTTTCAGAAAAGGATAAAAGCTCTACCCCTTTGAGAAATTCTTTTGACGCCCGGCCTTGAGCTAAATCCTTCTGGCGATTGAGGAGAAATGCCCATGTCTGATTTTCCTCAACGGAATATTGAGCGCATCCAAATGAATCGAGCTCTTTGGATTGGTAGATATGTTTTTTTTTCACGAAAGCTCTCTTTTATAGATAGGTATTCTGCAAAAAAAGACGAGATATAAAAAAGGATAAATAAGAACGTCGATGAGTATGTTTTCGCAGGAATACTCAATGTCATCGACAATATAAGAATCTAGTTCATTTATTTTTTGAATACGATGGATATGTTTCCACTTCTTTAATGGTGCCGGAATATTTTGACCTTCATCAATAAAATAAATTTCGTAATCCCCTCTGAACTGAGAGGTTATGAGACTTACCCATTTTTGTTTTTGGCCTAAGATATTTATTTCGAGATGAACTTCATCTCCTTTTTTACATCCATCAAAGCGCTCAACATTGAGTTTTACAAAAGGGGGCTTAAGTTTTTTAAAAAGATCTAAATTAAACTTTGGAAAGATGACTTGGTAATTTTTATTGACCCTTGTTTTTATGGAGATTTTCATTTGATAAATTTAAGCAGCTTTTTTCAGCGAATACTTAATCCTTTGGTTATGATAAAGAGAGCTAAATGGACTTAACCAACAGTCTTCACTTAAGCGAAAAGTAACTTTGTGATGTTCTGGTTTGGGTTCTGCTTTAATAAAGTTTCTAGGAAATAAAGCAAGGGGGGCCTGCTCTAAAATAAATTCCACTTTTTTATTTGCCGAGAGTTTTCCAGAATACAGGGCCGCGAGACACACATAGGCCCCATATTCTTGAGCTTCTATTAATAACTTATTTTCTTTTGATTGGTTAATTTGATCAATAAGCTTCTCTGCATCGACCCGCAGAGAAAAGGGACTTAAGTGACGATAGTAGTTGAGCATTTTCCGATGAAGGCGAGAGAGACATTTCTTTTCTTCTACAGACAAATGAAGATGATCAAAACTAGACATCATGCTATCTGCCAGATCATCTTGAAATCCTTCATTTAAAAGAGGAGATTTATATTTGAGAAAACTGTTTTTATGATTGACCGATGATCCAACAAATTGAATCTTTCCTTTAAAGTTAACGGACTTACTCATAAAAAATGTTCCTGATAGGGTTTTTTATAGACTACATCATATCGGATATTTTTCTTTAAAAGATGAGTAAATTGCTTAAAAATTTTAGGCCCGCGTGATTTTACCCTAACTTGCAGTGTCTTTAGGGGATTTGGCCATTGACTCAAAATAGAGGCAGTGCCTAATTAAGTCTCAGTATTTTTTGAGATTAAAAATTTTTAATCTGGGTTAAATCTTATTTTAATGTCTTAGGATCATACTGGCTTAGATTCAAAAAAGGGTACTTAAATGGCCCACACAACAACAGGAGACTTTATGAAATTTTTATTAGCACTTGCTCTTTTAACTTCAGTTGCTTTCGCCAATGAACACGAAGCAAAAAAAGAAGAACACAAAACTGAAGCTGCTGCAGTAGCACCAAAAGAAGAAGCTAAAAAAGAAGAAAAAACTGAAGTAAAAAAAGATGACAAAAAAGCTGCTTACAAGGCCGCTAAAGAAGCTTGTTTAAAGGACAACAAAGACCTCAAAGGTAAAGAACTTAAGGAATGTATCGTTTCTAAAAATAAATAATTCCAAAGCAAAATAATTTGCTTTAATAAAACATCGGAGATTTCATATGAAAATCGCAATCGTTATCGCTCTTGCTCTAGTATCAGTAGCTTCTTTCGCAGGAACAAAAGTAACTAAAGAAGCTAAAAAAGCTGCAATGGAAGCTTGTAAGTCTGAAGGAAAAAAAGGAAAAGAACTTAAGTCTTGTGTAAAAGAAAAAACTGCTGCTCCTGCTGCAGAAGCAAAAACTGAAGCGGCTCCAGCAGAAGCTGCAGCTACAGCTCCAGCTACGACAGCTCCAGCTACAAAATAATTATTACCAAAAAGTAATAGTATAATTGAGGGGATTCTTCGGAATCCCCTTTTTTTTTTCTCTTTTCCTTTCTATACTCAGGCCATGAGAATTCTCGTTGTTGAAGACCAGCCAAAAATGGCAAGTTTCATTAAAAAAGGCCTTAACGCTCAGGGGTATTTAGTCGATCTGTCCGAATCGGGGACAGGGGCCGAAAGCCTTGTGAGTGAAAATAATTACGACTTACTCGTTTTAGACGTCAATCTCCCTGATCAAAATGGGATGGATACCGCCAGACATATTCGCCATGATGGTTACAAAGGGCCAATTCTTATGCTCACGGCACTTAGCTCTACCAAGGATAAAATTCATGGTTTAGATGCGGGGGCCGATGATTATTTAACGAAACCTTTTGATTTTGAAGAGCTGCTTGCTCGCATTCGGGCCCTTCTTCGTAGAAATTCAGGAGGTGAGTCTTCCAAAATTCGTTTTGCAGATCTTGAGCTTGATCTCGTTCTTCGCAAAGTGGTTAGGGCCAGTTGTGAGATAAGTCTGACAAGTAGAGAGTTTTCATTAATGGAATACTTTATGAGGCATCCAAATAGACCACTGACGAGAGTGGAAATCAGTGAGCATGTTTGGGATGTCAATTTTGATACAAATACGAATGTCATTGATGTTTATATCAATATGCTCAGAAAAAAAATTGATTCTCCATTCCCTAAAAAACTTATTCATACAATGGTTGGATATGGTTATATTTTAAAAGAAACTTAATCTTCAATATCTTTAGGACAAATGAAACTTCTACAAAAGCTTAGTCTTAAATTAAAATTGACTCTACTCTTTGGATTTATTTTTACCAGCATGCTGGCCGGATTCAGCTATATACTTTATCAAGAATTCTCTAAAATTCAATCGGATGAATTTGATACGACTCTTTATAACTATGCCATTGATGTCGCTGAATCTTTAGATATCGATAAGTATGGTGAAGTAGAATTTAATCCCGATATTATAAAACTTAATGAAAAGATTTTACCTTTTGCCCTTGGAACAAGTTATATTTCCGTCCTTGATATAAATGGAAAGATCATTGCAAAATCAAGTAATGCAACAGACGAGCATATAAAACCAGTCAGTGAATATAAACTTGGGCGGGTTTTAAAGAAAGGGGCCAGTTATGATATCCTCACTTTTAAAAAAATTCCTCATCGAGTAATCCACTATCTTCTTCCCGTTTTAAAAATAGATTCTCCGCTCATCTTACAAATTTCAGTCCCAATGACTTCTTATATGAATACGAATAAAAATCTTATTCGCTTTTTTGTCACCAGTGTTCCGATAATGATGTTTCTCTCTGCCTTCATAGGTTATTTTTTCGTGGGTCGCTCCCTTCTTCCCATGTTAGACATCATTAATAAGACAAAAAAAATTGAAGTATCTAATCTAGAAGAAAGAGTTCCAGTGCCCGAAACTAAAGATGAAATCTGGTTGTTGGCCGATACCATTAATCATCTATTATCTCGCTTGCAGGAATCTTTTGATTCCCAAGAGCGTTTTATCCAAGATGCCTCTCATCAGTTGAAGACTCCTCTCGCTATAATTAAGGGCGAATTAGAATTATTTTGTTCTGAAAAAAGGGGCGAGAGAGAATCAGCACAATTTTTTGAAAGTATGACTCAGGAAATTCATTTTTTGATTAAACTTACAAATGATTTACTTATCCTTGCTCGAGTTGATAGTGGAACTTCTTTTCTTCTTTTTACGAAAAATCGATTAGATGAGATCATTCTTACTCAAACGTCCCGCTTGTCAAAATTTGCCTTTCTCAAAAAAATTTCTCTGCAAATTAATTTTGATTCTTTTGAAAAGAGTGAAGATGATGAACTACTTATTTCTTGTGATCCAGATCTCTTAGGCGTTCTATTTTATAATCTCATTGAAAATGCAATTAAATATTCACCAGAAAATTCTAAAGTGGAAATAGTGGGAAAGACTGATGGGGATTTTTTGATTGTGGCCATTTCAGACGAAGGAGATGGAATTGATGAAGCTCAATTAGCAAAAGTGTTTGATCGCTTTTTTAGAGTTGAAGGAAGTTTTAAAAGGGCCCAGGGAAGTGGACTTGGATTGGCCATATGTAAAGGAGTGGCCGATTCTTTGAGAGCGCAATTATGGGCAGAGAACAACCTAGAAAGAGGGGCAAGCTTTCATTTTAAAATTAAAAAAGGATAATATTCCCACTAACGAAAGCGAAAAGAAAGATTAAGCATAGGCATCAGAGAATTGTATTTATCAGACACGGTTGTAGCGACGTTGTTTGCATCGATGGCCTTTGTTATGTTCAGTGTGTGATAATTTAAACTCCCACCGATATGAAAATTGCGATTGATTTTCACTTCTGCACCAAGGCCAACTAAGAAGCTATATCCCGATATATCTTCGGCCGTGCCAGCGACGGTGCGAGATCCTTTTGCATAGGGATTCCAGCCGAGGGTGGTATAAAAAACATTTTCTTCGGTAAAGAAATAGGTTAATCGAGGACCGAGTTCTAGTGTGCTGACTTTATCAGTGGTTGTAGATGTTATTTGATGAGTAAATAATCCGATATTTTGGCCAATGTATGCTCGTTGTTTTGCTCCAACGCTTGCGCCGAGGAAAAAATAATTAGAGACATCAGATGTTTTGGTAGAGGTCTTTGAATCACTACTGGTTGTAAAGCCCGTATTTGTATCTATGATGAACGCTGCTTCAGAGGAGCAGGTGAATATAAGAAAGAAAGTAATGAGTAATTTGATCATAATGTTTTAAGAGAATTTCACTACGCAGTAATTCTTCTTTCCTTTTCTAATGACCAAGCATGATTCACTGGCCAGATTTGTTTCTGTTATGACGAGGGACTGGTCATTGATAGCATCGTTGTTGAGATAGACCCCTTTTTGTTCGAGGGATCTTTTCGCTTCCCCTTTACTACTGAAAAGTGGTGTTTGAGCGAGTAGATCTAAAAGAGGAATGCCTAACTTTAGGTCCTCTCGTTTTAGCTCTACGGAGGGAACATCACAGAAGATAGAATGCAGATCTCTGTCTTTTAGATGGGCGATTTTTTCCCCAAAGAAAATTTTCGTTGCATATAAAGCAGAATCAAGACCAAGCTCACCGTGAACAATTTTGACAACTTCAGCAGCTAGAACTTTTTGAGCCTGGCGCAAGTGAGCTTCTGTTTTTGTTTTTTCCTCAAGTTGGGCGATTTCTTCTAAACTTAAAAAAGTAAAATATTTTAGATATTTTACAACAGAAGCATCATCAGAGTTGAGTAGGAATTGATACATCTGATAGGGAGAAGTCATTTCTGGGTCGAGGTAAATGGCCGTTCCTCCTTCAGACTTTCCAAATTTATTTCCATTAGAATCAGTTACTAGTGGAATGACAATTCCGTAAACGTGAAGGCCATCCATCTTACGGGCCAAATCAATTCCAGCGGTAATATTTCCCCATTGATCGCCGCCACCCATTTGTAAAACCACATTGTGTTCTTTGGCCAGAAAGCGAAAATCGTAAGCTTGAAGCATTTGATAAGTGAACTCGGTAAAACTAATTCCAACTTCAGAGTTAATTCTATTTTTGACAGATTCTTTGGCAAGCATTTCTGTGACACGGAAACGTTTGCCCACATCACGAAGGAAATCAATAAATGTGAATTTTCCCATCCAATCATAATTGTTCACCATTACGGCGCTGCTTTCCCCGCAGTTGAAATCGAGAATCGATTGAAATTGTTTTTTCTGAGCTTCGATATTGATCTGGATAATATCTTCGGTGAGTAGGACCCGTTCAGTACTTTTTCCAGAAGGGTCGCCAATCATGCCTGTGGCGCCCCCTAAAACAACATAGGGTTTGTGCCCGGCCAATTGGAAGCGCTTCATGGTAATCATCGCAAAAAGATTTCCAATCTGGAGTGACTTTGCTGTTGGATCATAACCTATATAAAACGAAATTTTTTTATGATTTAAAAGATCTGGAAGTTCTTCACTTGATGTGGCCTCTATGAGTCCTCTTGCAACGAGTTCTTGATAAAAATTCATTTATTGTCCTTAGTCATGTCAAAGATAAGATGATTTTATTATGTCAGAAGAGTGATGGGTTGAATAGATGAAACAAATAGGATTTAGAGCGCGCAAAGTTTTATTGCGCGCTCTGTTTAGGATTGGGGAGCTTAGTTTTTGTATAAGAAACTATGTAAATCGGCCATTAATTGATTTAAACGCAAAGAGTAATCTTCAAGCATTTTTCTATCAGCAGCGATTTCTTTTCTCTCAAGGGCCTCACGGTCTTCTCGAATATTTTGAAGACGAGCAATAAAGCCGTTATAAGCGGATTCAACATTTTCTTTATCCATTTCTGAAGCAACAGAGAATCTCTCGTTAGCAATAGAGCCAACAACGTTGATTAAAACAATGACTTTAGATTGTTTGTCATCAATTTCTTTACTTAATTTTAGAAGCTCTTTTGGATCTTCTTTGCTTACTTCCACTTTGATTTGAGTATTTGAATTCTTTTGGCCCTCGGCCCAGAGTTGAGTTGAAAAGCTACAGATCATAAAAAGGGCGAATGTTTTGTGAGATAATTTCATAAAAACTCCTGTGTGTTAAAAGGTTAAACAGCTGTAAAAAAACATGACAGTTTAAGTCTCTAAAATTGTAAAAACGAGTGATGTCTTACATGGAGATATGCAGGATT
>JAGOVS010000063.1:7889-15988 GCA_018060625.1 Bacteriovorax sp.
GCCAGTTCTCTTTCTTTTTTTCTACTAGGATCATAGAGTATTCCAATATCAGCATTTCGTTTTTGATTATTTAGGATGGGAGTAAAGGAATGCACTCCAATATGAATAATAAGTGTATTTACTTTCCAAAGCTCACTTAAGGCCCCCTGAACCTTATTCCAATGAGGTGTGTGGTAATTTTTAATGAGATCTTCTTTTTCATTTTTTGTTAAAAAAGCGGTAAATTCAGAAAATGCATTGCGGTGATGAGCGCTGCGGTTGAGATCAATTAAGAGTCGAGAAAATTGGCCGTAAATAACTGGGGATTTGAAAAAGAGTCCAAGACTTGCTCCTAATTGGCGGCTTCCGTTATCAAACCCTCGATGGGTGTTAAGGAGGTTGATTTTTTTTAAAAAAAGTCTTTTATATCTCTTAGGAATCGCATTGCTGGCATGCTCACAGCTAAATAGAAGAGTGCTCTTTTTTATTATCCATTCCTCTTTAAAAGGATATAATAGTAAAGAAGATAAGGAGTGAAAATGAATTTTAATAAATTAGTGACTTTAAAAGTAAATGGTCTGCATTGTAATGGCTGTGTGAATAAAATTAAAAAAAGCTTAGAAGAGTTAGCAGTCTCGCAAAATACAGAAGTCAATATTTCAAGTGGAGAGGTAAAGGTTCAGTTTAATGCTGGAGATATGAATGTCTCTGACATTAAAGCAAAAATTATGGCCGTTGGCTTCCAAGTCGAGAGTATAACACTTGAATAAGATTTTTAAAATTGAAGGAATGACTTGCGCGAGCTGCTCGCAAATTATTGAAGAAAATGTTTCGAAGTTACCCGGAATTGAAAGTATTCAGGTTAATTTTGCGACTGAAAAGGCTGACGTTCATTTTAAAAAAGAGAGAAATGGCGATAACGATATAATCGCCTTCAAAGATCTCTTAGAGCAACTTGGTTATCGCGCCTTGAGTGAATTCGAAGAAGAGTCGAGGTCCAGTCAATCTTATTTAAATAAGACGTTTTTCTCCTCACTCTTCGCCTTAATGATTGGAGTCTTTTTGATGGCCATTTCTATGGGGCCACTAAGTCATCTGATTGATCATCAATCAAGTCAGCAGGTTCAATTGTTTTTTGCGACTTTAGTCCTAGCGATTTTAGGAAGACCTTATCTTAAGAGTGTAGGGACATTTTTAAAAACGGCCCATTCAAATATGAATACACTCATAGGCCTTGGGGTTCTGGCATCCTATTTCTATAGTCTCTATAAAATGTTTACATCAACTCATGGTCATGTTTATTTTGAAACAATTCCCTTTATCATTGGCTTTACTCATTTTGGTCACTATTTAGATGATTTAGCAAAAACCAAAGCACGCAGCAGTTTAAGTTCTTTGTACAAAATGCAGATAAAGTTTGCTGCTAAAATTGAAAATGGTGAAGAGGTCAGCACTGCTGTTTTAGAATTGAAAAAAGGCGATATCATTCGTTTGAAGCCAGGGGATAAAATTCCTTTGGATGGGGAAGTGGTTCAAGGAAGCACTCACGTAGATGAATCGATGATCACAGGGGAATCGATCCCCCTTTCCAAAACGAGTGGGCATCAAGTTTTTGCAGGAAGTTTAAATTTAGAGGGGAGTGTTCTGGTAAAAATCAATCAAGAACTTCATCAAACGTACATTGCCCAAATTGTTCAATTCGTCGAAAAGGCCCAGCTAAAGAAGGCCCCCATTCAAAAATATGCAGATAAGATCGTAGGCTTTTTTGTCCCCATCATTATAGGAATTGCCCTGCTTACTTTTATTGCTTGGTGGATTCTCAGTCGTGATAATAAATCTTATGAAGCTTTTACTCATATGATCGCGGTGCTTTTAATAGCTTGTCCTTGTGCTCTGGGCCTCGCTGTCCCTATGGCGGTCATGTTAGGAGTAAGTGAAGCTTCAAAGTCGGGAGTACTTATCAGTGGAGGAGACGTCATTCAAGAGGCGAGTTCAATAGAGACTCTCGTCTTTGATAAAACGGGAACGTTAACTGAGGGCAGGCCCTTTGTTAGTGATGTGATCATCAAAATAGATCATGCAGAATTTTGGAAAATTGTTGGAAGCGTGGTTCAGTACTCCAATCATCCTCTTTCTAAAGCGATGACCCAATATATAGAAAGTAAAGCGACTCATTTTTTTGATCCTGATAAGTTTATTAATCTTCCAGGCCTTGGGATGGATTGTGTTGTGGATAAAAAGCGAGTCTTTATCGGGAAAAAAGAGCTTCTTGAGTCTCACCAAATTTTAGTCGAGGATCAAGACTCAGTTGGAAGTTTAGTCTATGTTGGGATTGAACAGCAGTTTGCAGGTGTCTTTATTATTAACGATCAAGTTAAGAAGTCCGCAAAAGAAACACTTGAAAAGTTAAGGAATCGAGGTTTTGAAATTTGGATGCTTACGGGAGATAATGAACTTGTGGCAAAAAAAATTGCAGAGGAATTGGGAATTAAAAAGATCAAGGCCGATGTTTTACCTACAGAGAAAGCTCAATTTATTTTAGAATTAAAAAAATCTGGAAAAAAAGTGGCCATGATTGGAGATGGCCTTAATGATGCTCCGGCCCTCACAAGTGCGAATCTCGCGATTGCCATGTCAGGCGGATCAGATGTTGCCGTTGAGGCCGCTGATGTAAGTGTTTTGGAGGGGAAGATCGAAAATCTTATTCCTCTTTTTGATATATCAAGAAAAACCATGCGAGTGATTAAGCAGAATCTTTTTTTGTCTTCTTTTTATAATCTGCTTTGTATTCCATTGGCCGCTGGAGCCTTTACTCCCTGGATGAATTTAACACTTACCCCAATGTGGGCCAGTCTTGCGATGGGATTATCAAGCTTGTCAGTTGTTTTAAGTTCACTAAGACTTAAAAGATCAGTATAATGACTTATGCCAATTGATCACACGAATTACCAAGCGGCCCTCGATAAGGCCAATCAAGACAGAAAGCTTGCTTCTGTCCTCTCTCTTGTTTTCGGAGTGATTCTTCTTGTTTTTAAATTTTATGCCTATCACTTAACTAATTCGCAGTCGATTTTCTCTGATGCTCTAGAGAGTATTGTTAACGTCGTAGCGGCCATCATTACAGTGATTGTTATTGTTGTTGCAAGCAAGCCAGCAGATAAAGACCATCCATATGGGCACGGCAAAATTGAGAGTATGGCATCGACTTTTGAAGGTGGGGCCATTTTACTGGCAGGAATTCTTATTATCATTCAGGCCGTGCAAATGCTTTTTCATGGTGCAGTCGTAACAGAAGTCGATTTTGGCCTAGCGATTGTTGTTGGTGCGGGAATTGTCAATGGAGTCCTTGGCTTCTTTTTATATTCGAGGGGTATAAAGCTTCATTCTGAAGCCTTAAAATCTAGTGGTGTCCATTTAATGACTGACACATTGACTAGTGTAGGGGTTGTCGCGGGACTTTTACTTGTTAAGTTTACCGGACTTAGTTGGATAGACCCATTGGTTGCGGCCATCTTTGGGGGGATGCTCGTTTTTGCCGGTGGTAAAATTCTTATTCGCTCAGGACATATTTTAGTTGATGCTCACGATGCAGAGACGCTTGATTTACTGGCACGACTTTTTCAGAAACACTACCTTCCTGGTGTAATCCAAATTCACTTTACAAGGGTCATTCGCAGTGGCAATCACCATCATATTGATTGTCATATGGTTATCCCCGAGTTTTGGAGTGTTTTAGAGGCCCATGAATTTAGTGAGGGCTTTGAGCATTCAGTGATTCAAGACTATCCAGTGGATGGGGAATTACATATTCATCACGATCCTTGTCGGCGAGCTTTTTGCGAATCGTGTGAATTAGCGGATTGTCCTATTAGGCAAAAGGCGTTTATTCAGAGAAAAATTCTCTCATTTGAAGAAATTACAGGACCAATGGCAGGTCATTAATCATTCACTTTAAAATTATTTTTTCTGGGCCTTGATATTTATGGCAGCTTCATATTGCTTTAAAATATCAGCATCAATTTCTGTCGCAGGAATGGATTTTATCGTTTTCATTGAATTTTTCATTTCATCACAAGAGTGAATTCCGCCATCGCCATTGATTGGTTTATTGCGTCCACCTTCTTTCATCCAGGTAATCTCTTTATTACAAAATTTACAGCGTGCCATAATAATCCTTTTTTCTATACAAAATTCTGCATCTTAGGGCAAAATAGGAAAATCGATTATAACAAGGGAAAATCATGCTAGATATTAAATTCATCAGAGAAAATTCTGACATTGTCAAAAAGGCCTGCCAGCTTAAAAATATTAATCTTGATTTGGATGGACTGCTTTCATTAGATAAAGAGTTAACGGGATTAAAGACCGAAGAGCAGAATTTGTTGACTCAAAAAAACGCCATAACGTCGAAGATTCCTAAGGCTTCTTCTGAAGAAAGACCAACACTTATTGCAGAGTCTAAGGCCCTTGATGAAGCGGCCAAAAATATCAAGCTCCAGGCCACTGAAATTGAAGAAAAGTTGAAAGGACTCATGTACCTTGTGCCGCAAATCCCATCACCCAAGGCCCCGTTAGGAAAAGACGATAGCGATAATGTTGAAATTAAGAAATTTGGGACACTTCCCAAGTTTGATTTTACTCCACTAGATCATGTCCAAATTTTAGAGAAACACAATTGGGCAGACTTCGAGCGAATAGCCAAGGTTTCTGGTTCTCGCTCTTATTCCCTACGCAATGAGATGGTGCTGGTAGAAATGGCAATGCATCGCATGGCCATGGAAAAACTGATTTCAAAAGGATTTAATCTCGTGTCAGTTCCGGCCTTTGCCCGAGAAGAGGCCTTATTTGGAACGGGACATTTTCCAACGGGAAGAGACCAGGCTTACTTTGTTCCAGAGCATAATCTCTATTTAACAGGAACGGCCGAAGTTCAAATAAATTCTCTGCATGCCGGAGAGATCTTAAAAGAAGCAGACCTTCCCATTCTTTATGCTGGCTACTCACCTTGTTTTAGAAGTGAAGCTGGCTCTTATGGACGAGACGTCAGAGGTCTTATCCGAGTTCATCAATTTATGAAAGTAGAGCAATTTGTTATTTGTAAGAATGACCCAGCAGAATCAGAAAAGTGGCATCAGATTTTGCTTGAAACATCTGAAGAGATTGTTCAGGACTTAGAGCTTCCTTACCGGATAGTGGAATGTTGTACAGGAGATATGGGAACTGGAAAAGTTCGCATGTATGATGTTGAAGCCTGGGTTCCTTCTGAGCAAAAGTACCGTGAAACTCATAGCTGCTCGGCCCTTCATGATTGGCAAGCAAGAAGAACGCAAACTCGTTATAGAGATTCTGAAAATAAAGTTCAATACGTTCACACTCTTAATAATACAGCGATAGCGACTCCTCGAATTCTTGTTCCTTTTTTAGAGAATCACCAGCAAAAAGATGGAACAATTAGAGTGCCAGAAAAACTAAGACCTTTCCTCGGGGGATTGTCAGTTCTTGGGAAAGCTTAAGACATACTAGAAGAGACTTTTCTTTTTAATGAGTCTTCTGATTCTTAGATTGACGACCCAATAGAGAGAAAGAGCAATCAAAAGCATAATTGCACAAATAAACGGAAGCCTTAAAAAGGCTTCCGTTCCAAAGATAAAATTCATGGTCATCATTGTAAGGGCCGATCCGAATAAAAGAGATAGGAGCACACAAAGACTGATGAGTTGAGCAAATTCTCGCGAATAAATTTTCCTAACGGATGAAAATCTTAGGCCCATCATCTGATACAATGTCATATCACGTTGCCGTAAATCGAGATGATTAAAGCTGATAGCAATCAAAACAATTAAGGCGACAAAAAGGGACAAGATAGAGATGAGTTTGATGGCCAAGGACATGAGATCAAAGAGGGTTGTCATTTTTTTTACGACTTCAGAAACTTCTAGAAGAGAGACATTTGGAAATGTCTCAGAAATAAGGGAGAACATCTCCCGCTTTTGACTGAGAGAGTTTGTTTTAAAAGAAGCTAGAAACGTTTTTGGAGCTTCTTCCAATACACCTGGTTGAAATAAGATAAAAAAGTTTGGTTCAAAACTAATCCAATTTACTTTTCGAAAACTCGTTACAATACCGGTTATTTCCAAACCACTGATATCAAAAATTAATTGATCCCCAAGTTTTACACTGAGTCTTTTGGCATAGGATTCCTCAAGCGATATTTCGCAATGACCACTTTCTGGAAGGCATTTTGAACCATTAAATTTTCCACTTACTACTTTTTCAGACCATGAAAGGTCTGATCGATAGCTTAAATTGACCCCACGATTTCTTAATCGTTCAGAATTTTCATCTTCACGGGTTGAAAACTCACCAATTGATGGATCCTCTTTTGGAAGACCTTCTTTATTATTAATTTTGATGAGTCGTCCTCTTATCATTGGTGCAAACATGGTCTGTTTCCATGATTTGGAATGAACTAACTTTTGAAATCCTTCAGCTTGGGAGTCTTGAAGATCGAAAAGAAAAATATCTGGACGTTTCGAAAGATTATTTTGGGTAAACTCTTGTCGAAGGGAGTGATCCAACTGAAAAATAAATGTCGTTAACGTCATGGCCAGAAGCAGACAAATGAAGATCGTGAAAGAAGATGTGAAGTAACGAGTAAGTGTTTTAATGGCATGCCTATTATAAAACGAAAATGAATCCACTTTTTTATCGAGTATCCAGCAACTTCCCTTAAAGAAGATGGCCCCTAAAAAAATGACGAATATAAGAGATGAAAGAAAGATGCCGCCTACTTTAAAAGAATTGGAAAGGAAAATGGCAAGTAAGACAATATAAATGAAGAGGGGAAGGAAATAATAGAATTTGATTCTCTTCAGCTCTGATGGCAAGTCTTGAAAGATGGTGGCAACGGGAGTTTGTAGAGCACCCCAAAAAAGTGGGCCAAGAGAAAGCACACTTCCACCAAGAGATAAAAGCAGGATTCGAATGAGTGAAGAAATATTAAGTCGAAAGAGAATATCTTCTCCTGTGAGGGAACTAAAAAAATGACCAATGAGAGGAAGAAGCAGAAAAACGAAAGATGTTGAAAGAATAACGGCCGTGGAAGTAAGAACAATGAGATGGAGAAAACTCATCGTAAAGAGGGTCTTTGTTTTCATTCCAAGCGTTTTATAAATGGAGTAGACTTTAAGTTTTTTTGATAAAAAATGTTGGGTAAAGTAATAGAGTCCAACTAAGCTTAAGAGATAGGTCAGGAGAGTGATTAAACCTAAGTAATCTGCCAACAGAACAAGGGATCTAGCGAGCTGCTGACTTGATTCCTCAGGGCCTACAATTTTAATGCTCTTATCTGGAAGTTGAGCCCGTAATTCTGTTTGGATTTTTTTTATATCAGTCAGTTCGTTCAATTTAAAAATATAAGCGAAAGTTGCGGTAGATCCAAATTTGATGAGTTCCGTTTGTTTTAAATAGCGGTGGGATAAAAAGACCTTAGGGGCCAGACTAAAGCCTCGAAAGGAAGAAAAATTATCTTCGGTGATAATTCCGTCAATGGTAAAGAGCATTTCTCCAATTTTAATTTGGTCATCTTTTTTGGCCTTTAACTCCCAGGAAAGATCCCGACTTATCCAGATTCTTGGACGTTCATGAAGCGCTCCCCAGTCTTTCGGTTCAACTTGTCCTTTTCCTTCTAAAACAACACCACCATAAAAAGGAAAATTTTCTGTGACAAAATTTAAATCGGCCAACTTGGCAAGTGGGACTGAAGAGTTCTTTTGATGCTTGGAAATTAGGGAGTAAGTCTCTATCCACAGTGCGAATGGAAATTGATGATGGGCCGTGAACTTTTCAATCTCTATCATTTCTTTTTTTTCAAACGCGCGCCTGGCGGAAATCGAGAGATCTGAAGCGATAAAATTTTTGGCATTTTTAGATACTTTTTCTTCAATGCCCACTTTGAAGGATTCAACTAATAGAAGTCCTACAATTCCTAAGCCAGCACAGAGGATTGTAAGAGCATTAAAGGATTGGTCAGATTTAAAATCGCGCCAAAAAAATTTTATTAAAGACATTTTCCACCTTGCAAGCGAATAATACGATCGGCCTTAAGCGCAAGTTCTTCA